>DATGXN010000059.1:0-8603 GCA_035298945.1 Chitinophagaceae bacterium
CCGGGTGGGCAAACATCCTCGTAAAACAAAAAAAATTGAACGGCTATCTGTGGTACCTGCTGAACGAACTCAATACCGCCCAGCCCGAGCAGGTAATACAGGTACTCACGCCGGCACAGGAAAGGGGATCACAGGTAAGCTTATTTATGCTGAAGGATGGCAAGAAGATCTTCGATTCATTGATGGAGCAGGGCATCATTGTCGACTGGCGTGAACCCAATGTGATCAGGCTTGCTCCTGTTCCTTTATACAATACCTTCGCAGACGTCTGGAAATTCTACGAAGCCATCAAAAAAATGATATGACACGTAAGGCCCTGTATGATCAGATAATTTCGAAAAAAACTTATCTCTGTGTAGGTCTGGATACCGACCCCGCCAGGATCCCCATTCATCTGCAGCAACATCCAGATGGAATCTTTGAATTCAATAAAGCGATCATCGATGCAACGCTGGATTACTGTGTGAGCTATAAGATCAATACGGCATTTTATGAAGCACTGGGTTCAAAAGGCTGGGAGATCATGGAGAGGACATTCGCGCATATACCGGCTACCCATTTAAAGATCGCAGACGCCAAACGGGGTGACATCGGCAATACTTCTTCCCAATATGCCAAAGCATTTTTTGAAACCGTCAAAGCAGATGCGATCACCGTGGCGCCTTATATGGGAGAAGACAGTGTACGGCCCTTTCTTGAATATGAAGATAAATGGACCATTGTGCTTGGACTGACATCAAATAAGGGCGCAAAGGATTTTGAATTACAGCAAGCCGGTAATATGATGTTATACGAACGGGTGATCGAAACGGTATCGTCCTGGGGCAATGAAGAGAACCTGATGTTCGTGATCGGGGCCACGCAAGCCGATGAGTTTACAAATATCCGCAAGATCAGCCCGCGTCATTTTTACCTGGTTCCCGGCGTGGGTGCACAGGGCGGCAGTCTGAAGGAGATCTCTGAGAAAGCAATGATCGATGATTGCGGTATCCTGGTGAATGCCAGCCGCGCAGTGATCTATGCATCTGAAAAAGAAGATTTCGCGGTGGAAGCAGCTGCCATCGCCAAACAATATCAATATGAAATGGCAGGATACCTCTGAACAGAAAAAAGGAACCTGGATATTATTTGCATTGATGACCATCAAGGTGGTGATGCAGTATCTGGTCATACATCCTTCGTATGACCTTCACCGTGATGAGTACCTGCACCTGGACCAGGCCAATCACCTGGCATGGGGATTCATATCTGTTCCGCCTTTTACCTCATGGGTGGCGTGGCTGATCAAGGCCCTGGGGAATGATGTATTCTGGGTGAAATTTTTCCCGGCATTGTTCGGCGCCTTTACGGTTTTCTTTGCATGGAAAATAGTAGAGGAACTGGGAGGAAAACTGTTTGCGAAAGTGTTGGTAGCGCTGGCCATTATATTTTCCGTCATACTCAGGCTTAATACGCTGTTCCAGCCCAATTCATTTGAGATATTGTCATGGACCGCATTTTACTATTTCCTGATTCGATACATCAGCAGGCAGAAAGCCGTGAACCTTTATATCATGGCCTTCGTGCTGGCCCTGGCTTTTCTGAATAAATACAATGTGCTGTTCCTGTTTGCCGGATTGGTTCCCGCGCTGCTGATATCACCGGAAAGGAAGATGCTGTTGTCCAAACACGTATGGATCGCATTGGCATTATTCCTGTTCCTGATCCATGGCAATATTGTATGGCAGATCCATAATGGGATCCCTTTCTTCAAACATATGAAGGAGCTGGCAGATACACAGTTAGTGAATATGAGTCGTGCTGGTTTTATTAAAGAGCAATTCCTGTTCTTCCTGAATTCCATCTTCCTGCTCATCATTGCATTTGTTGGATTTTTCAGGTACCGCCCATTCAAGCCATATCGGTTCATTTTCCTGGGATTTGTCATCTCGATGCTGATGTATATTTATTTCAGGGCCAAGGGTTATTATTCCCTGGGATTATATCCTGTTTTACTTTCGTTCGGGGCGGTATATTTTGAGCAACTGACTCCCCGCAAGAAATACCTGAGGGCGGCGTCAGTGGCCTTCCTGCTGATCATGTTCCTGCCATTTCTCAGGCTGGCGTTTCCTTACATGAAGGCAGAAAAAATGGTAGCCGAGTCAACAATTTACAGGGACGCGGGTTTGTTGAAATGGGAAGATGGAAAAGAGCACCATATGCAGCAGGACTTTGCGGACATGTTGGGCTGGCGGGAACTGGCATATAAAGTAGATAGTGCGGTGAATACATTAAAAGAAAAAGACAAAGTGCTGATCCTTACCAATAATTATGGACAGGCTGGTGCGATAAATTTTTATACGATCAATAACCTGCAGGCCGTATCTTTTAATGCCGATTACCTGGACTGGTTTCCCATTGGCAAGCCCATTCAGCATGTGATCAGGGTGATGGAAGTAGAGGACGATGATGATGATCCTGGAAGAACGCAGGAAAGATCATTGTGTGATACACTGATCCTGGCCGGTGAGATCACTGATCCATATGCCAGGGAGAAGGGAACAAAGATCTGGATCATGAAGAATGTTAAGCCTGAAGTATGGCCGATCATTCTTAAGGAGCTTGAGGAGCACAAGAAGTAAAAAGTAAAAGTCAAAATACATGAGAAGGCTACTGATTGTTATTTTCCTGTTTGCAACATCTGCAGCATTCACGCAGCAAACACAAAAGCCACCACTTCATGGCAAGAACTGGATGGCCATTACAGGTAAGCCCCTGGCTGCAACAGCAGGCGCTACCATATTTCAACAAGGCGGTAATGCGGTTGATGCTTCTTGCGCCATGATGGCTGCCACATGCACCATGTGGGATGTGTTGGCCTGGGGTGGAGAAGCACAGGCATTGATCTACAATCCCAAAACAAAAAAAGTTATTGCGATCAATGCTTTGGGTGTTGCACCTACTGGCGCTACTGCTGAATTCTTCAAAAGTAAAGGTTATACATATCCTCCGGAATACGGGCCACTGGCGGCCGTTACGCCGGGCATACCTGGCGGACTTTGCCACATGCTGGCGGAGTATGGTACCATGAGTCTTGAGCAGGTATTGAAGCCCGCGATGGAACTTGCAGCAGGTTATCCGATAGAAGCACAGACTGCAAATTCAATTGAGAGAGAGAAAGCCAGGATCAAGGAATGGCCTTATTCGAAAGCTGTATTTCTTCCCCACCTCGGAGAAAAACGTGAAGCGCCGGAAGCTGGCGAGATCTTCGTTCAGCAGGATCTGTACAACACGTTGGCCAAATTAGTAGAAGCAGAAAAGCAGGCCCTGAAAAAAGGTAAATCGCGCAAAGAAGCCATCATGGCTGCTTTTGATCGTTTCTATAAAGGTGATATTGCTAAAGAATATGCACGCAGCAGCCAGGAGCAGGGCGGACTGATCACGGAGAAAGACCTTGCTAACTGGAAAGTGATAGAAGAAGAACCACTACACGTGAATTACAGGGGTGTGGAAGTGTACAAACTTCAGCAATGGACACAGGGCCCTATGATGCTACAGGCGTTGAACCTGTTGGAGAATTTCGATCTCAAGGCTATGGGATATAATTCAGCCAACTACATTCATACCATGTCGCAGGTGCTGAACATGAGTTTTGCCGACAGGGATTTTTATTACGGAGATCCCTATTTCCCGCCGGAAGAACCCATCAAAGGTTTGCTTTCCAAAGAGTATGCGAAAGAGAGAGTGAAGCAGATGAATAAGGAACGGAACGATCCCAGCGTTAAACCCGGTGATCCATATCCTTTTGAAGGGAAGAACAATCCTTACCTGGATCTGTTGAAAAATTTTGGTACGGCATCAACAGAGCCCATCACACAAAAATATCTTGACGACGTTTTCCTGGGTACTACTTCGGTGATGTCGGCCGATAAAGAAGGATGGGTGGTTTCTATTGTGCCCAGCGGCGGATGGATACCTTCCTGCATTGCAGGCAAAACAGGCATGGGTATGAGCCAGCGCATGCAGAGCTTTGTGCTGGATGCAAAAATGAATCCATTCAACGTAGTAGAGCCCGGTAAAAGGCCCAGGGTTACGCTTACTCCCGGTCTGGCCATGAAAGACGGCAAACCCCTGATCGCATTTGGCGTACAGGGCGGAGATACCCAGGACCAGAACCTGATCCAGTTTTTAGTGAACATGCTGGATTTTGGGATGACGGTTCAGGAAGCTACAGAAGCTGCGAACATCAATACATATCAATATTATCTTTCACTGGGTGGTAACGACCGTAAGCCCAAGCCCGGCAATTTGCTGATCCAGGAAGATACACCGCCATGGGTGAAGAAAGAGCTGATCCGCATGGGTTATAAACTCAGTACGGACGATCGCACTTCCGGCCCCATCAATGCCATTTATTTCGACTGGAAACATAATAGTTTCTGGGGCGGAAGCAGCAATCATGGGGAAGACTACGGCATTGGCTGGTAAACCGATGCCGGAATGTAGGGAATGTAAGGAATGTAATCAATGTAGTGAATGAAATGTGGGAGTGCACATTCCCACATTTCATTCATCACATTCCACCACATTCATCACATTTATCACATTAAGAATGGTGTTACTATCGCCAGCACTTCCTGCATACTCAGCGGCTCATCAAATGCTTCCGACGCTGCATCTGCATTCACATTCGTGTTGTTGATATTCGTGATCTCGATGCCAGCCTGCATAGTGGTTTCTTCACCATTATAACTTGCCTGCACCACAGATCCGATGCCTGAATTCTTCCCTGTGATCCAGGGCTTCACATCACCAAATCCATTGGCTTTGCGCATTTGCCTGATATGGGAAGCATGTCTTGCTTCTACGGAATGTATATTCAAGGCAGCGGTAAGTACATCATTATTGCTGATCAGGTTGGCAGCCTGTCCTTTATATGCGCGAACTCCGGTGTCTTCAAATGTTTGTGCAACGGCCAGGAAGGTCTGGTAGTTGGTAAACACATCATTGAATGTTCCTTTGGCGGTGAAATCAAATGTGGGCTTGCTTACCGGTGTGCCACCTGAAGCTGTGATAGCCGTTTTTAAAAAGTTCACGTGTGCTGTTTCATGGGCACCAATGGTGGATATCGCCTGTTGTGCGGGCATGGTTGGTATCAGGGTTGCACCAGCCTGGTTGCCTTTCTGATAAAATTCCGCTTCAAGATATTCCAGGGTAAGCGCATAGTTCAGTACGTCAATGATCGATGTGCTTGATTGTCCGTAGGCTTTTTTGAACAGGCCGCCCAGCGCTATGGGAACCGCTGCCAGCGCAACTTTGCCGGCAAAACTTGAAAAGTTTTTTATGCTGGCCCTCCTGTTGCTGAAGCGATCGTAAATTTCTGGATCTGTTTTTTCGATCTCGGTGATGATATGATGCAGGTTCATGTTTTTGAATTTAACTGGTGGGTAAATTGGATGCGTTGATCTTCGACTTAAGGAAGCCTGAAGCAGTCATGAGTACTTCGGCCGGGGCTTTTGACATTTCAAGGCCATTGGCATCTATGACGGTCATATCCGCGAAACTTCCATTGCTGATCAGGTCGCGGATCAGGGCCGCATGCCTTGCTTCTACAGATACGATCTTGCCTGCGAGTAACAAATAATCAGGACTGGTGATCAGCTTCCCGGCGCCGTTGTAGGCCGACACACCAAGGTCTTCAAATGCTTTGGCCGTGTTCAGAACAGAGGTTCTGCTTTCAAACTGGATGGAGCTGAAATTCACTTCCAGGTCAGGAATGGCTTTGGTTCCCAATGCTTTCCTGAAAAATTCCCTGTGAGCGATCTCGTGGTCGCGGATATCTTTCAGCAGGGCCGTTTCAGCGGCAGTAATACCGGAATAAGGATTGTCAGCCACTCGAATGTAAAATGCAGCTTCCAGCTGTTCCAGTGCAAAGGCATAATTCAGTATGCCAATATCCCCGCTTCCAAGGTCTATACCATCATTGGAAGAGGGCATATCATCTTTTTTGCAGGATGCCGCCGAGATCAATGTCGCAGCCCCGGCAAACACTGATGCATAGCCGAGAAAATTTCTCCTGGAGATATGGACGGTTTCGTTTTTACTTGATTCCATGATCAATGATTTTATACAGATACGCAAAACCGGATCGTATGGATTTCTTTTACGAAAAAAAACTGCCGGAAGCATATCCGACAGTTTTCTGCATGCCTTGCGGCCTGCCAGGGAAATATTTTTCCGGCATGATCTAATCGTAGATCAGAGGTTAGGTGAAACAGTTACGTTAAAATCCGGGGCCTGGTTTTTAGAAGAAGAAATTTTAAATGGATCCGAGTACATACATTTCTGAGAGCGTGGGGGTAGGGCTGCCACCTTCTTTTTCCAGTGTGATGGCAAATGCCTGTGCCGACCGGATATTTTTCAATTTGCAGATATTAGTGCAAGAGCCTATCAGACCTGCATCCACCGGCTTCCCGTCAACAATGGCCCAAAGTTGGTATTGCTTACCAGCGGCCGGTTTTGGAAGAAGATCCGGATGGAGGTAGACATCACTGGTGCGAGTATTCCAGTATACGGTAGCAAAACTATTTTCTTTTCCCGCAACTCCTTTCATCTTAATAACCCTGACAGAACTATCCTGGATAAGCTGGATATCGGCATAGAGGGTGTTGTATTTCTGTCTCTCCGCTTCGGTTTGTTTTTCGAGTTCAGTGTAATTGGTCTGCAGTGTTGCGTAATCTGCTGAAAGCCTGTTGTATTTATTAAATAGCAATAATGCCGCAATGCCGCTTACCAGGAAGAGGACCACAGATGCGGCGGCAGCTGTTTTCCAGGCAGGATGAATACTGCGAATGACTGCGGGTTCCGGTATCGCGGTGGGAACAAACTCATGTTTGAGTTTTTCCATGAGCCCGGCTTTGACGGAAGGCGGTGGTTGCAGGGTATTACTGAGTCCCTGTTCTTCCAGTTTCAGTTCGAATTCTTTTATCGCTGCATCCAGTTCTGGATATTGTGGGCGTAATGATTCCAGCTCTGCCATTTCTTCTGCAGATGCCAGGCCGAGTACGTAACTCTCCACAATTCCTGATCCTATGTAATGCTGAATGTCCACTATGGTTTAAAATGTTCTCTTAATTGAATCAATGCACTCCTCATCCTGGTTTTCACTGTGCCCAACGGTATTTCCAGGGAATTTGATATTTCCTCCTGTGTCAGTCCGTGAAAATAAGAAAGCTCTACAAGTTCCCTGTATTCGGCCTTTAATTTATGGACGATCTGGCGTAAACCGATCTTATCCGGGTTGAAATCCGTGGCACCTGCATCATATACGGATTCTGTCAGTTCCTGGTTTTTTTGCCGGTCTTTATGGTCTTTTCTCCTGATATGGTCAATGGCTGCATTCCGCGTGATCTGCATCATCCAGGTATATAACCTTCCTTTTTGATCGTCGTAACTATCGATCTGTTTCCAGATCTTCAGGAATACTTCCTGCAAAATATCTGCTGCAAGTTCTTTTTCCTGGATGATGGATACAATAACAGTATATAATGCGCCGGAATAGTTGTCGTATAAATAGGAAAATCCCTCCTGGCTTTTAAGCTTCAGCAGTTCTACCAATTCGGACTCCTGGTATGTATTTTTTTGAGGGACCAATACGTGATGTGGGAAATCAACAATGTAAACATATAAAGGTTCATTCCTAATTAGATCAGGCAAGCAGCCAAATTCACCACATTCACCACATACCCCACATTCATCACATTCATGCGAGAAACATTAAAGGGCGATTAATCGCCCTTTAATGTTTCTCGCATGTGTTGGCTATCCCAGGCATGATCATTATCGTTAGGACTGAATACCAGGTCGTTCTTTAACAGTTCTTCCTGGTGTTGAATCTCTTCGCGAACGGAAGCGATATATTGCTTGATGTCGTGGCGTTGTTTCGATAGTTTGACCAGCGCTGCTTCGTCGAATTTCAAAAAGTTCTGTCCTGCTCTGAATGCAGTATACCCGCGCATGCCCAAAGATCTTAACACATCAACGCCCAGCCTCACCGAAGTGTCAATATGTTCCCGGTAAACATCAGTCACACCCAGTTCAAATAATTCGTAAGCATCGTACCGGTGTTTGGTACGAACCATCAGTTTCAAATGCGGGAAATGTTTTTTCAGTGTTTCTACAAGCGCTTCGTTGGTCGCGGGATCGTCGATGGCGGATACAAATATTTCGGCTTCGTCGGCGCCTGCAGATTCAAGCAGATCGAACCGGGTAGCATCACCATAAAAGACCTTGAATCCCATCTTCCTTAATAAGTCTACGCGATCCGGATCATTATCAAGTATGGTGGCATTCACACCATTGGCCCGGAGAAATCTTCCTATGGTACTTCCGAAATGTGAGAAGCCTGCAATGATCACTTTGTTTCGTTCATCTACCTGGTCAGCTTCCTGGTCACTCTTCGTTACTAAATTCATTCGAGGCAGAATGATCTTCTCGTTGATCAGCAACAACACAGGAGTGACAGTCATGCTCAGTGCGGTCACGGCCATCATAAAATCTCCATCTTCCTTATTTAAAATATTTTGTGAACTCATGTAGGCAAATAGTACAAAGGCAAATTCACC
>DATGXN010000060.1:0-5566 GCA_035298945.1 Chitinophagaceae bacterium
GGTAGCAAGAAAGACAAGCGCCAGAAAGAAGCAGTGATCTTCATCAAGCAGAAGATCGATGCTGCAAAATGGTTCATTGACGCCATTAAGCAAAGGCAGCATACATTATATATTACCATGGAGGCCATCATGATGCACCAGGAAGAATTCTTCTTCACTGGTGATGAAACTTCGATGAGGCCCATGATCCTGAAAGACATTGCTGAAAAAACCGGCCTGGATATCTCTACGGTCAGTCGTGTGGCTAACAGTAAGTTTGTGCAAACCGAATTCGGTACTTACCGCCTGAAATTCTTTTTCTCTGAATCACTCAGTACGGAAAGCGGGGAAGAAGTATCTACCCGCGAAGTGAAGAAGATCCTCAGTGATATGGTGGAAGGGGAGAGTAAACGCAAACCCCTGAGTGATGAGAAACTCACCGAAATGCTTCAGGAAAAAGGATATAATATTGCACGTCGTACGGTAGCCAAGTACAGGGAGCAATTGAATATTCCTGTTGCCAGGCTCCGCAAAGAACTATGATATGAGGCAAACCCTGAGTTATCCGGCCAGCTGGACATTAATTGCCAGGCTGATCTCTTTTCTTTTTCATCCCCTGCTGGTGGGCGTGTATATGGCTGCGTACATGATCTACATTAACCCGGTCTATTTTAATTATATGGACCCGAGGGATAAATTGCTTGCCCTCGCGACGGTGTTCAATAACAACTTTATTTTTCCGCTGGTGGTGGTATTGCTGCTGAAGGGATTGGGTTTTTCCAAATCCATCTACCTCGAGACCCAGAAAGAAAGGATCGTGCCTTATATGGCCAGTATTATATTCTTTTTCTGGACCTGGTATGTTTTCTATAACCGTGCAGATGTGGCACCAGCCATGAAAGACATGCTCCAGGGAATATTCTATGCTTCCATCATGGCCATGGTTGCCAATATATATTTCAAGATCAGTATGCACGCCATTGGTATGGGTGGTTTGATCGGAATGATGCTGATGGTCATGTTCGACGGGATGATGGTGAGCGGACTTCCGTTTATGTTATCCATTCTGTTCACCGGCCTGGTCATGACCTCCAGGCTGATCGCCAGTGATCATGAGAAAGGGGATATAGCAGCAGGATTTCTTGCAGGGTTCCTTTCACAGGTACTTGCAGCAACTATCTTATAACGTAAACGGGTAGGGGCAAAAAAATGCCCGGCATGAAGCCGGGCGTCTACCAACCATTCAAAAGTAGAGTCCTTAACCATTAAGAAGTTTAGATCGCCTTATATAATTAGCGTCCGGATAATACACAAACAGTACATTACCCTCTTTTATTTTGTCGATGATCTTTTTATTTATTTTTTCAGGAACTGCGGGGCACCCGAGACTTCTTCCCAGGAAACCTTTGCCGTTGATCACAGATTCGTTCGCATAGTCGGCACCGTGCATTACAATAGCTCTTGCCATTGCCATATCATTAATACCTGTTTCCGTTCCTTCAAGCTTCAGCGAATAACCATTTGATCCGCGATAGGTTTCCCTGGTGACATAAAAACCAAGACTGCTTTTATTTGAAGAAGGCTTATTGGAGAAACTTCTTGCATATTCCTGTCCTGAATTCCTTCCATGAGCAACCACTGAATTGTAAGTTATCTCCTGGTTCTTCAGGTCAACTACATATAACCTTTTTTCTTTTGACGATTTTGAAAAATCGATGATGGTGAGTATGCTATCGGCACCTGCCAGTCCGCGGGCCCTGAGTTTTGAAAAACCTTTCATGGCCATATCCAGCACATTGAATTGGAGGCCGGAATCAGCAAGTCCTGAATTGAAATAAAGAAGAGATGAAAATGTAAGCGATTTATTGATCACCATTGCAGCGCCAACCGGTAACGGGGTTGATTTGCTGCCTTCAGCATATGATGACTTTTTTGCGATTATCAGCATGGGTAAACCCAGGATGAGAATCAAAGCCATGAATTTAGGTACGGAAAATTTCATGGTATTGGTTTTTCTAATCAGAATTTTAAAAACGGACTCCATTGCTGCTTATTGTATTTCAATTTTGAAAAAACAATTCTCTTTCTACAGTTAGTTGGACTGGTTGATTTTAGGATTTGGATTGGGACTGCAAAGATATCCCGGAGCATTGGCAAAAACTAGCGTTTCTCTTCCTTCGGGCAGTATTATGTCTTTTTTAGGGATTTGAGTATTCCGAATTCCGGATTGCGGATTCCGAATTTGAGCCAGATGTTATATAAGAAATTGAAAATGAGCTTGTTACCGGGGAATCCGGAATTCGTAATCCGGAATCCGGAATTGACGGCATTTAACAATTAGCCTGCCGTAAAATCCAGCCTGCATAAGGTCAGGGCCTGATTCAGCCGCCCTTCCTTCAGGGAATCTGTAAGTTGTTGAAGACGAGGGTAGTATAGATCATGATCTTCCTTAAATACCTCCTGGAGATGGTCTTTTTCCAGCCCGGAGAGCTTGCCATCAAAGGCTGCAGCCACGGTAAACAGGTCCAGCAGAAAATTTCTTTCCCTGGTTTCCACCCTGCTGAGGGTATGTAGAAATTCCGCCCAGTTATCGTATTGATGGACTTCTTTTATTTTGAGGATATCCTGGAAATGGACCAGGAGTATGATCATGTTGGGATGATAATTCTGGGTCATCACAACGGCATTACCAATTGAACGGATGCAGCCTATTTGTGCCGTATGGGAGAGTTTAAAGATCAGGCCTTCCTGCACCACGTTTGCGGCGATCTCTTCTGCCAGGGCAAAACCGAACAAGCGCAGCCGGGCTTCGTTTACCACTCGTTTGAGCACCATGCCATTCCAGAAAGCTTCAACAAGCAGGGCTTCATACGCGATAGGAATACCCATGAATGCGGGGCCGACAGTAAAAACCAGGATCAATTTCAGCACGATATTGCTGATGATGATCTTGGCTTTATAAAGAAGACCAAGAATGAGCAGGTTCTTCTTAGACATTCTTTTGAAAGGATCAATGCCGAGTATTTCCAGTTCGGGATCAGGGATCTCAAGAGCTGTGCGTGCAAGGATATTCTTTACACCAAAGATCCCGTCCAGATAATCCCTTTCGCGTGCATGCATATTGATGATCTCGCTGACTTCATGTACGGCTTTCAGTGAGATCAGGAACAGGATGTAGAATTCTATTATAGTTGTCAGGATGGTCGCGGCAAGAACGATTCCATAATGAATATAGATCGGAGCGTCGAAATATTTGACGTCAAGCCATACTATCGGGAAAACGAGAATGATGCCTGTGAGTGCCGAAAGCAGGATGCCTTTCTGTGAGATCTTCCTCACTTTACGATTGAGTTCGGCATCTGAAATATCGAAAGGTTTATGATCTGATCTGCTGACTGAAAACCGGTTCAGGTAGTAGAGTCCGAATTTTTCAAGAGCACCCTGGCGTTTGTTTTTGACTTCGATCATTAGAATTGGCGGATTGTCGAATTAATGGATTGGCGGATTCAAAGGTTGTCAATCCCTAAGAATCCGCCAATTCGCTAATGCGTCAATTCGTAAATGGATCAGCTTCCCCTGGCTCCGCCGGTTTTGATCGGCTTTTTGACAGGTCCTGCTGACTTAGTATTTGCCTTCGGAATGAATTTGGAAGAGCCACCCGCTGGGCCGCCTTTTGCATTCTTATTCCCGGCTTTGTTACCTTTCTTATCATTGATATGAAAGCCCATATTTGAAATAATTTGCAATAAATATAGCAGATTATGCCAATAATCTCTCTTCTATGATCTCTTTAAACACGTTTTTAGGAAATGCGCCCGGTTGCATCATCGGGTCACCTTCTACCGGAATGAACAGGAAAGTAGGGATACTTTGGATGCCGAAAACTGAGGCCAGTTCCATTTCCTTATCGGAATCCACCTTGTAAATGATCAGTTTTCCTTCATATTCGTCTGACAGCTCTTCCAGCACGGGGGCAACCATTTTACAGGGTCCACACCAATCCGCATAAAAGTCAATAATAATGGGCAGATCACCTTTATGTTTCCATTCGGTTTCGGTTTCATAGTTGAACACCTTCTCTTTAAAATCTTCTGTGGTGAGTTTTTGTGTTGCCATCCGTGCTTGATTTTTAGCAAAGTTAGCATTCAATCCTCATGCCATAGGTGAGATACGTCACACAATTGCGATGGCATGGGGCGGGTATCATTTTTTTAAGGAGTTGGTAAATACTCAGACATGAAGAAATTATTGTTACCCATTGCGATGGGATTGCTATTTGCCTGTAATACAGGCGAGCGGAAAGACAGCGTAGAAGCCGCTGAAGATGCCAATGAAAAGAAAACCGAATCGGCTCCTCCCGCAGGTCAGGCAATAAAAGTTGCTGAGGAGGATCAGGAATTTGTGGTAAAAGCTGTAAGTGGAGGTCTGATGGAAGTCCAGTTAGGCCAGTCGGCTGCACAGAAGGCCACTGATCCGGCTGTGAAGGAGTATGCACAACGTATGGTCAATGATCATGGCCAGGTGAATGATGAGCTTAAGGCAATTGCTGCGCAGAAAAACATCACCATTCCATCTATTCCAGGTGAAGATCATCAGGAAGACATCAACAAGCTGAATGATAAAACCGGCCGGGAATATGACAGGGATTATATAAAGATGATGGTTGATGATCACAAAGATGCCGTAGACAAATTCGAGAAAGCGGCCAAGGACTGTAAGGATCCGGACATTAAGGCATTTGCGGCCAAACATTTGGAGCATCTGAAGGCCCATTTGGAGTCGGCCAAGTCGATCCGTGACAATTTGAAACGTTAGATTTCTAACTATTAAGCAACGACCACTTTGAAAAAGGTGGTCGTTTTTTTTGCGGTAGGGCCTAATCAACTCCGCCTGGACCTTCATTTTTGCCGTTGTTTCACCACTGTTGGGGCCTATGGTACTCACTCCGGTAGCTGCAAAAACGCCCCAAAAGGTTGAAAACCAGCACTCAAAATTAGTTTTGTCGAAATATCACAAACGTTTATTTTTGCAACCCCATTCCTCAGTAGCTCAGTTGGTTAGAGCATCTGACTGTTAATCAGAGGGTCACTGGTTCAAGTCCAGTCTGAGGAGCTGGAATATCAAGGGTTTATGAAGCAATTCATAGACCCTTTTTTGTTGCGTGCCAGATTGGTGCCAGAATTCTTTGCCTAAACCTGAAAAAAAAGGACAGAATCGGTAGCCATTAGATACTCTGATAATTACAACTTCTGTTGTTCTGAGATATTCGCTAATATTTCTGCATACTTCCTTTTAACGATGGCACCTCCTACTAACTTTATAGTCCCTATTAATAAGGTTAGGAATGAAAGAATATAAATATTAATATGGAATTCGGTGGACTCAGCTAAAAAGAACAGTAAACAGCCGACGACCAGAATTGCACCACCAATAACCATTTGGTCTTCCGACTTATCTTTAATCTTCGTAGCCTCACCTTCTAATGACGTAATTATATATAAACAGGCCTTGTTATCAAGACCGAACTGTTTTAGTTGTTGAGTTATTTCGTCGTCTGTTATCCCCTTATATTTTGAATCGAAACAGT
>DATGXN010000061.1:0-4536 GCA_035298945.1 Chitinophagaceae bacterium
AGTCCATCCAATAGCCAAAAGCACCTACATCGTGAATCCGGTTGTTTTCCAGAACCGCATCAATGGCAGCATGCAATTTTATTCCTGCCAGCTCCGCCCCGGTAAATTGTTTTTTCTGGTGAATGTTATAGATATGATTATGTTGAATGGTGCTGAAAGCTGCACCAAAACTGCCGCAGATGCCGGTTTGTTCGCAGTTGTAAATGGTATTTTTCCGTATGATGTGTGAGC
Organism: Chitinophagaceae bacterium; assembly: GCA_035298945.1. Classification (GTDB taxonomy): domain Bacteria; phylum Bacteroidota; class Bacteroidia; order Chitinophagales; family Chitinophagaceae; genus Pollutibacter. Next base: position 232 of record DATGXN010000061.1, read on the forward strand.
CAATGTTTTCTTTGTTCCAGCCATTCCTCAATGCCCGGAATGTAACCTCGATATAATGCAATGAGCCATCATAACTCGGATCTTTGGACCACACATTATGCCCGGTTCCGCGTTCCTTACCCAATGTGATTCCTGAGCACTTGCTGTCGTGTATGTTATTGTTTTCAATTATCCATCCTTTGTTCCAGTGGGTAGCGATCATTCCTATTTGTTCTGCCGTAGGTGCGCCCCATTGTGTAGCTGCCTGGCTTATATCAAAACCCCGGATCGTGAGATAATTGATAGCTGGCTTATCGGGATAAAAAACTGTTTTACGAATACTCAGTTCCGTTAAGGCTTTGTTGGGATCGAGGTTTTTAAAATTGGCGTAGATCGTTGTGCTGTCAATATCTACCGTACAATGCCAGGTCAACAAGGATGCATCTTTGTATTTTGTTTTCAGGAATGGCGTTGGCTGAATGACTTTTTCAAGGCTATCCACTTCAAACAGGGAATTTCCGTTAATGTACAGATCTGCGGTATGTACCCTGCTGAAATTATCACACCAGTCGCCGGATACCAGGTCGTTGCAGGCATTGTAATCGCCAAAAAATGAATTGGGTAGCTTTAACTTCCATATTCCTTGTTGTGCCTTTTTCCATCCGGAAATTATTTCAGAACCTTTGATCTCCACTTTTTCGCCGGGCGCTGCACGATATAGGATCCGTTGTGCGTCGCTTTTTCCCCCATGTTCAGGATTGATCCATTCACGATAGGTGCCTGCATGTACAGTGATGGTATCCCCGGCTATCGCTATCTGTGCAGCGTGATTGATGGTTTGGAAAGGCAGAAGGGCAGTACCCGGTTGATTGTCTTTGCCTTTTACCGATACATGATATTCATGGGTAAATGCAAAGCTGCAGATGTGGGAGCCAATGAGCAGAAAAAACAGGAATATGTTTTTCATTTCCAGGGTTTGAAAAATATCATCCGATACTAACTACTATCCTATGTCAGCATTTTTTCAATCTCTTCCAGGCTTTTTCCTTTTGTCTCCATCAGTTTGGATCTGGCGTACAGAAATGAAAGGATGCAGAAGAATGAAAAAATAAAAAACGTTGCGGCTATACCCAGTCCATCCCGCATGATAGGAAATAAAAGATTTACGATCCAGTCAGATACCCACATGGTCATAATGCAAACCGACAGTGCCGTTCCGCGTATATGGGTTGGAAATATTTCCGTGGAGATCACAAATTTTAATGGCCCCAATGAAAAAGCAAAGAACAAAAGAAAGAGAATGATGCAGCCAAGCATCACCCACCCGGTGATGTTCATTAAAAAGCAGAATCCGGTCAATGCCAGTGCCAGCGCCGCAAACATAGAGCCATATAGGTATAAAGGACGACGGCCCCAACTGTCTACTTTCAAGATGGCAATAAATGTAAACAGCATGTTAGCCAGTCCAAGAATTACCTGGTAAAACAATGCATCGCTGGTCACAATACCGGCAGACTTCATTATAGTAGGTCCGTAAAAAATTACGCCATTAATACCGCTGAACTGGGAGAGTGCTGTAAGCGTCATGGCAAGGATCAACAATTTTCGCAGCGGCAAACGCATAAGTTCTGCAAACCCGCTTTTTTTCTGAGATGCCATTTCACGGATGGCATTTAACTCAGCGATCGCCTGTTGTTCACCCGATATTTTTGTGAGAACGGCCAGCGCAGCATCAGGTTTCCCGTCATTGACAAGCCACCTGGGGCTTTCAGGTACAATCAACAGCAATGAAGCAAATGCAAGTGCCGGGATCACGCCCACCAAAAACATACCACGCCATACATTCTCTATGAATAGCCAGTGGAATAAACCACTGTCAGTACCTGCATAGCCCGCAGCGTTTCTCTGCAGGAAAAGATTGCTCAGGTAGGCTGCCAATATACCAATGGTAATGGCAAGCTGGTAAAAAGTAACCAGGCTTCCTCGTTTTTTCGCCGGTGCGATCTCAGAAATATATAGTGGTGAAACGTTGGAGGCAACACCCACTCCCATGCCAGCCAGTATGCGAAAGAAAATTAATACCAGGTAGTCTTCCGAAATGGCAAATCCAATCGCGCTGATCAGAAAAAGAAATGCAGCGATAAACAACACTTTTCTCCGCCCGATCTTATCGCTGAGATAGCCGGAGAAAGCCACGCCTGCAATACAACCCAGGAGTGCGGAAGACACAAAAAAGCCTTCCTGCGAAGCAGATAATCCGTAATGGGATTTAAGAGGTTCGATAATGCCGCTGACAACGGCCATATCAAATCCAAAAAGAAATCCCCCTAGTGCCGCGATGGCTGTGACGAGAGAAATAAAACGGTTTGTTTTTGCCTGCACGATAAACAGTTACATTTGAAGTGAAAGTATGAATATCATGAAGGTATTTAAATTGTGTTTTTTACCCCTATTTCTTTTTGCCGCAGTTTCGCATGCACAGGTGGATAAAAATGTCTTTAATCCATCCGCCTATGTGGACCCCCAGATCGGGTCAGTGCATGGCAGATGGTTTTTTTATACGCCGGCATCTTTGCCATTTGGAATGGCCAAACTGGCGCCTCATACCAATGGATTCAACAGCCACGGCGGGTGGGAGCCTTGTGGTTATGATGACCGGCATCGGTCCATAGAAGGGTTTGGACATTTTCACGAGTTTCAGATCGGAGGATTGGTAGCGATGCCAACCACCGGCGCTTTGCAAACTGTTCCGGGTTCTCTTAATGCTCCGGATTCAGGTTACCGGTCCAGGTTTGATAAGAAGTCTGAACATGCAGAGCCCGGATACTATTCAGTTTATTTGGAAGATTACGGTATCGAGGCCGAACTCACGGCTACTGAAAGAGTGGGGTATCATCGGTATACATTTCCTCAATCCAATACGGCAAGGATCATTTTTGACATAGGCCACCGCCAGGGTGAAAGTGGTGAGGTAAAGAATGCAGTCATTCGTTTGTCGGGTTCCAAAGAACTGGAAGGCTCCATCGAGATCTATCCTGAATACCTGAAATTTTGCGACCCTGAGAAAACGGTGAAAATGTATTTCGCTATCCAGCTGAGTAAGGCACCTGCCACCTTTGGAACGTTCAGGGATAGCCTGGTTTATATGGATCAGAAGGAAACCAAAGGTGTGAGCAATGGGATGTTTTTAAATTTTGCAACCCGCAAAGATGAAGTGATTGAAATGCAGGTAGGCCTTTCCTTTACCAGTATAAAGAATGCAAGGGAAAATCTGAAGGCCGAAACCCGCGGCCAGAGTTTCGACGCCGTAAAAAAGACAGCCCATGAAAAATGGAATGCAAAATTGGGCAGGATCAGGGTGGAAGGCAGGGATAGTATTAATAAAGTGAAATTTTATACGGGTCTTTATCATGCACTCCTGGGAAGGGGATTGGCCAGTGATGTCAACGGACAATACCCAAGGCATGATGGTCAGATCGGGCAGATCCCAATGGGTAAAAATGGGAAGCCGCGATACAACCATTATAATACAGATGGAATCTGGGGTGCCTTCTGGAACCTAGGCCAGTTATGGGCTTTGGCCTATCCTGACTACCAAAGTGAATACATGCAATCCAATCTGGATTTTGCACAGGAGACTGGCTGGATGCATGATGGTATAGCTGCCGGCGCACATACGAACGGCGTCCAGACCAATTATTTCGGCCTGATGCTGGCGGCCACTTATAACTGTGGGATCAGGGATTTTGACGTGAACCAGGCCTATGCAACCGCGTATAAAAATGAAACGGGTTATGTGGACAGACCTTTTGGATCCGGGAAATATGATCTGCATTATTTTGTAAACAACGGATACATTCCTTCTAAAGATACTACGCTGGCTAACGGTTGGATATTTAATTTCGGCACATCACATACACTCGAATTTGCTTTCAGTTCATATGCGGTGGCGCAATTTGCCAAAGCGCTTGGAAAGCAAAACGATTATAAACTTTTAATGAAACAAGCCGGCTACTGGAAAAATATCTTCGATCCGGAAACGAAATATATCAGGCCCAAATACGAGAATGGCCAATTCATAGAAGACTTCAAACCGATGCAGGCCTGGAGAGGATTCCAGGAAGGGAACGCTGTTCAATACACCTGGTATGTACCCCAGGATATAGCTGGTTTAATGAGCCTGTTAGGGAAAGATCTTTTTAATGAACGTTTGGAAAATACGTTTAATGAGAGCCGGAAATCAACTTTTGGTGGAGGGCAGGAGATCAATAGTTTTTCGGGTCTTGAAAAATTATACAACCACGGTAATCAACCCTGCCTGCATCA
>DATGXN010000062.1:0-1882 GCA_035298945.1 Chitinophagaceae bacterium
ATCCTCTCGCCTATCGCCTCCCACCTCTCGCCCCTCGTCTCTCGCCCCTCGCCTTAATTTGCCTGTTCCTTCAGAAATCAATACTTTACCTGAAATTATTCTTACATATGATCCGACTGCTTGTACCTACAGATTTTTCAGAAACTTCCCGGAATGCAGTGGCCTATGCCCTGGATATGGCAGAATTTATACCCCTAAGCACTGTGATCCTTTTTAACAGTTTCGATAAACTGGCGGCAGGATCCGATGGCACTCCCCTGTTCAGCGACCCCTCCGCGAGGCGGAATATTTCCCTGGCAGCACTGGAAAACCTCGGGAACAGCATCTTATTAAACAGGAAGATAGAAGTGAAACTGATGGCCGAAGAAGGCTCCCTGGTAGATAACCTGGAGAAAATCGTAGCCAAAGAACATATAGACATCGTGGTGATGGGTATCAATGGGGCTACGAGGATGGAACAGATCATGATCGGCAGCAGTACACTCAGCGTCATCCGCCGGCTGAATTGCCCCGTTCTGGTGATTCCGCCCGCTGCCAGGTATAACAGGATCAGGACCGTGGTCTTTGCCAGCGACATGAAAAATGTGGCTGAAACAACACCGGTGAACTCACTGAGGAAGATCCTCGACCTGTTCAATCCCAGGATCTTTGTGGCAAACGTTGATATTGAGCACTATGTGGAGATCTCGGAGGATTATAAGCGGGAAAAGGCCGAAATGAACAAATTGCTGGATGGATTTGAACCCGATTATGCTTTTATCCGTTTATATGATTTCGCAGAGGCCATTCACCAGTTCGCAACCGACCGGAAAGCAGATCTGATCATAACCGCTCCTAAAAAGCATGGTTTCATGGAAAAGATCTTTACTACCAGTCATACAGAAAAGCTCGCTTATCATACCCATATTCCGTTACTTGCATTACAAGAGTGACATACAAAAAAGTAAAATGAAAAAATTAATAGCAGTCCTGGCCATCACCATCGCAGTTCATGCCCAGGCACAGAAAGTTGTGAGTAAAGCCATCGTGACCACGAAAACTGAAATGGAATTCCCTGAGCAGAATCAGCCAGCCGGAGGCGACGATGGCGGCAACCGGATGATGATGCCACGTGACATGGAAATGACTTCCACCATCTTTTTTAAAGATGATCAGACCAAGGTGGAGACCTCTTCAGATTTTGGTAAAAACTATGTTTTCATCGATAGGAAAGCCAAGAAAACAACCACGCTCATGGAAGTGATGGGTAAGAAACAAGGCTTCTGGTCATCAGACCAGGACCAGGCCAACATGCAGAAAAGAATGGATTCCGTCCGGGCCGCAAGAGCTGACTCCCTGAAACAACTGGGTATCACTTTCGCACCTCCTGCAGAACCAGAGATCACTTACACAGAAGAAAAGAAAAAGATCGCAGGCATGGAATGCAAGAAGGCGATCATCAAAACCAAAAACCAGCGCGGTGAAGTGAATGAAACAGCAGTATGGTATACTCCTGAATTTGTTATGGCAGAGGGTTTCAGCCTCACCAACCAGGGAAGTGGCGGAATGAGGATGATGGGCTTCAATCCTTCCGGCATCGAGAAGATCAAAGGATTCCCCATGGAATACGAGATCGTCAGGCAGAATGGAATGAGGATACATATGACAGTCACCAAAGTGCAACTGGACGCTAATATCGACGATAAAACCTTCGAGATACCAAAAGGATACGATATCAAACCGATGTCTGAAATGCAGAACCAGGGTGGTCGTATGATGATGAGGATGGGCGGCGGCGGCAACTAATATGAAGCTTGCAGTTCTCACCCTCACCAGGTATCCATCCCGGCATATCCTTACTGCCCTGCACAGCATGCCGCTGTTCAGGATCCCCTTGATAGAT
>DATGXN010000063.1:0-32456 GCA_035298945.1 Chitinophagaceae bacterium
TATTTTTTTCAGTATAAGCTACTGCTATTTCCTGCACGGCTTTTCTTGCATCTACTTTTTCTACCGAGGCGTTTGTGATCACCTGTTGTTCAACGATCTTTGCCAGCTCTTCAGCGGCATTTTGGTCCCCTTCGCTGGCCAGGACATTCGATTTTTCCGGTACCACTACCGGCGCTTCATTCACAGTCAATACCGGTGTGGCTGGATCTTCTGAAACAGCACCTGATACGTCAGGGCCCGTATGTGCGGGACGGTAACTGAAGCCGTTTTGTCTTGACGCAGAACATGACACTACAGATACTATTAAAAAGATCATAGCAACACGGATGAACCCAATTCTCATAAGTCGTAATTTTTTTTAAAGATAAGACGATTTTAAAGAGTTGCTTCCTTTAAGGCTATTGGCCCGCATAATCCTACTTTTGCAAAATGGCTACAGTATCACTTAAAAGAAAGATAGGGCATAGGGTATTGAACGGGCATCCCTGGATCTTTGGTAATGAGATACAGGAGATTAAAGGTGAATTTCTTCCTGGCGACACCGTGGAGGTGGTAATGCCTGACGGTAAGTTTCTGGGTAAGGGATATATCAATCCCCAATCTCAGATCGTAGTCAGATTGCTTACGCGGAAAAAGACTGATGAGATCAATGAAGATTTCTTTTTGAATCGTATTAGATCGGCCTGGGAATACAGGCAGAAACTGGGCTATGTCGAGAACTGCCGGCTGATCTTTGGCGAGGCGGACGAAATGCCCCAGCTTATTATTGATAAGTTCAATGATTATTTTGTTATCCAGACCCTTGCCCTGGGGATCGATAAATGGAAGCCTGCCATTGTAAAGGCTCTGGACACATTGTTTTCTCCTAAAGGAATCTATGAAAGAAATGATGTGCCCGTTCGGGAGCTTGAAGGGCTGCCCCAGCAAAAAGGTTTTCTTTCAGCCCCTTTCAATACGGATATCATCATCCGTGAGAACGGGCTGAAATTTCATGTGGATATAGAGAACGGCCAGAAAACAGGATATTTCCTTGACCAGCAGGATAACCGGAGGGCCATCCAACATATCGTAAAAGGAGCAGATGTGCTGGGTGCATTCTGCTATACCGGTACGTTTGAGATCCATGCTGCCCATTATGGAGCATCTTCAGTACTGGGACTGGACATTTCTGCAAATGCTATTGCACAAAGTGAAAGGAACGCAAAGCTCAACGGACTTGACCATGTTTGCAAATTCATGGAAGTGAATGCATTTGACATCCTGAAGCAGTGGACAAAGGAAAACAGGACCTGGGATGTGGTAATGCTTGACCCGCCTTCATTTACAAAAACCAGGGAGAACATCCAGAAGGCCATTACGGGTTATAAAGAAATTAATCTACGTGGCATCAAGCTGGTAAAGCCCGGGGGATTCCTGGTCACATCTTCATGCACCAATCTTGTGCAACCTGATCTGTTTCTTGAAACCATTCATATGGCAGCCTGGGATGCAAGAAGAAAATTAAGGCAGGTGGTGTTTCATACACAATCGTCTGACCACCCGATTATCAAAGGACTTGAAAATACCAATTATCTAAAGTTCCTGATAGTTCAAGTCCTTTGAGGAATGTGATAAATGTGATGAATGTGATGAATGTGGGCAATTACTTCTCTACCTGGAATTTGCCGGACTCAATAATTTTTCCGGTATTGTCTTTCAACTGGTAGATATAAATTCCCCTGCTGTAGGTAGAAAGATCTATCCTGGTTTTTGCAGCAACATCCTGCAGTTCGATCACCTTTTTCCCAAGGAAATTAAACACCTGGAAACTGGCGTTCTTCTGCATGGCTTTTTGAAGCTCAATATTGATGTATGTAGTAGCAGGGTTGGGGTAGAACTTTATGTAACGGGTAACCGAAGATGCCTGCGCAGACTGCACGGCCCTGTCCTGGGACATGCCTGCAAGGTAGAGAGTCATCATAATGGTTAGACACGTAAAAAAGCGCATTACTCCACGGTAATTTGATGATTAAAGTTAAGCCATTTCCGACAGATTACCAATATCAGGTTTAAGCGATAGTTGCAACCTGCAACCTGGAACCTGGAACCTGATTATCAACCTTTTACCTTTATACTAACGAAGCGAGGGTGCGGTTTATTGCGTCGAAGTCGGGTTGGAGGCCCGGGTTGTCGAGGATTTCTGCATATCTGATGGTGCCTTCCCCGTCGATCACGAAAGCTGACCTTTTGGAGACCCCCTTCATGTCAAAGATCCAGGTATCGTAGAGGCTGGCATAGGCTTTACTGACCTCCTTATTGAAGTCAGACAGCAGGGGGAAATTGTATTTCTGGTCCTCATGGAACTTTCCAAGGGTGAAAACCGAGTCCACCGAGATCCCGAATACCTGGGCATTGAGGTGTTCGTACATTTTCATATTGTCCCTGATGGTACAAAGCTCTTCGGTACAAACACTGGTAAATGCCTGTGGGAAGAAAAGCAAAACAACATTTTTGCCCTTATAGTCGCTGAGGTTGACTTTTTGTTTGGCAGAATTGAAGAGGCTGAAATCAGGGGCTTTAGTACCTACCATAAAAAATCGTTCTGGTCATATTACAATCCCCAAGCCGGATTGTTCATAGAACTCAGAACTTGGGGCATTTTACTTTTTCCCTGCTGGAGTTCTCTGATTCAAGATAGGTGATATAAGACAAAGAAGTTTCAATTCCGCCCCGGCCCATAGATGCGGTTTTCAATTGAGATACATTGACATCATAGCTGAATGCAATTGAAAAAGGATACCAATCCATTTTTACTACAGGTATGATGGCATCTTTGTACCTGTAATATGCGCCGAAATGAACGGTGTAATCAGGAATATCTTCGTCACCAATTTTCCTTGAATACATGGCACCGGCGATGGCAGTCTGACTGGGTCCCTGGAGGCTGTAGTCACCATGGAAGGTAACATATTGCATCATGTCAATATTCAGTTTCAGTCCGCCGGATACCACCCATTTGGGAAGGTGATTGATATTCCTGTAAAAAGCATTTACAGGTTTATTGAAATGGTGATAAGCTATTCCGCCAAAGATCAGGTGTTGCTCTTCTGAACCCAGGGTGGTGCTGAGGCTCATACCCACCGTCATATCAATGTATGAATAGTTGGCATTAAAAGTTTCGCCGTCGGGCAGTGAACCATTATAGCTGAAACCATCGTATTGGTTATCAGTGGTCACTTTTGCCCTGTCCAATTTCCTGCTGACCATTCCACCCATGAATCCCAGGGATAAATAAGTGTTCCTGGCGGCACTAAGGGATTTATGAAAATTCAGGGCAGGCAAAAAATGTGTGGTTGTCAGTGCCACTGTGCCCGCTTTATCAAACATCATTTGTACCCCGGCAGTGAAGAAGTCGTCGCCCTTGCCCACAGGGAATTTGTACTCTGCATTTAACGATCCCGTCTGGTAGGGAAAAGAAATGGAATTCCATTGATTCCTGTAAACTCCCTGCACCCTGATATCACCCTCATACAACCCAGCCAGCGAAGGATTACGGAGAAGAGGAGCCTCAAAGAATTGCGAGAATTGAAGATCCTGGGCAAGCAGCCGCGCAGGGCTACAGGCAACCAGTATTAAAACTAAAAGGATCTTATATGTTCTTCCCGTTTTCAATTTCAGTGCATATTATCTTACCAGCATGATGTCTCCTTTAAGGGTGACCACCGTATTATTTTCACAAACCACATCGATCATATATACATATACGTCAGACGAAAGTTTCTGTCCTTTGAACGTGCCATCCCAACCTGCTGATATATCATTAGCTAAAAAATTCTGCCTTTGGAAAACCTGCTGCCCCCAGCGGCTGAAAACCCGCATGGCTTTCACATTGAGAATGCCCCTTCCCCTCGGATAGAATACTTCGTTGGTACCATCACCATTGGGTGAGAAAGTATTTGGTATAAACAGGTTTTCATTGGTGCAGATCACGAAAACAGTGATCTGGTCTGTTATAGTGCAACCGCCGTTGTTTACAACAGTGGCTGAATATTGTGTTTTCTGTTTTGGCGATGCCACCGGATCAATGCAGTCTGTGCAGCTCAATGCCGTTGTGGGTGTCCATTTTACACTCACGATATCATTTGAAACCACAGGATTGAACTTCACCCCGGAGCCTACCTGTATGGTCACATCAGGCCCCAGGTCAAATAATGGATAGGGGAACACAGATATCGTTACTGAATCCCTGGTGACAAAACAACCCTGCGCGTCTGAACCGGTTATCACATAAGTGGTGGTAGCCGTTGGCCTGGCAATAGGGGAAGATGTGTTAGGATTGTTGAGGCCTGTTGCCGGAGACCAGCTGTATAACTGGGTACCACTCGCAACAAGTTGCATACCCTGACCCGCACATAAACTGTCGTTAGGCGGAGCAACCACGGTGCTTGGCTGAACTACGGTTATTCTTACGGAATCATCAACCTGGCAGCCCTGGATAGAAGTTCCCCGAAGCCGGTAAAGAGTTGTCACTATCGGCGAAGCCAACGGAGTGGCACAATTGGTACATCCCAATCCTGTAGTAGGCGGCAACCACTGATAACTGTTCGCCCCCGATGCATTTAGTGTAACGGATTGACCCAGGCATAGTGTTGTGTCTTGGCCCGCATCTACCGGTGGCAAGGGATGTATGGTCACATCTTTCAATACCGTATCAATACATCCGCTGCTGTTGGTGACCAATAACTTCACAGAGAATGTTCCCGGCACAAGATATTGTTGGGTGGGTGGATTCTGCAGCGTTGATACGTTGCCGTTAGCAAAATTCCAGTCCCAGGTTATTGCCGATGTATCCGGCGCAACATTTCCCCTGTAGGTGATGAATCTGTTCAGGCAGGCAGTATCGGCCGACTGTATACTGGCCACCGGTGAAGCCACCGACTTGATATAACGGGGTATAGTAACCGAATCTGTACATCCAAGCTCGGTAGTGATCTTAAGCCTGACATCGTAGAACCCGGTATTGTTGTAAAAGTGGGACGGGTTGGCACCTGTTCCTTTGACGCCGTCTCCGAAATCCCATTCCCATAATTGGATCGCTCCGTTTGTTCGGGTGGTATCCAGGAAGTTTATAAAGCCCCTATCACAAACGATCGTTTTGTCAGAGATGAATCCGGGTTCAATTCCTATCACCTTGATCGGCGCAGCCATATCAATTACAACCGCACATCCTGTTATATCTTTTAATAGAACCCTGGGTCTGAGATCGCCATACTTGTTGGTATAGGTATGTTGTTTGACAGTGTCTTTAGTGAAAAGCAGTGGCGATCCATCGTCAAAATCCCATATCACACTGTCTGTATTGGTGGTACGCACACTGAAATCAAAAGTAGCAGGCACACAGGCGCCAGGAGGCACCGCACTCAGTACGCCATTTGGTCCGTAGACTGTAATATTCTTGAAGGCACTATCCTGACATCCGCCAGGCGATGTGATAATAAGCTTTGCAATATAATTCCCGGGTAAGCCATAGTCGTGAGACGGTGTATCATTGTCTACTGAGAGACCACCGTCACCGAACTGGAATCTCCAGGTCTGATAGAAACTACTTGTATTGTCAAACTTGGCTTTTAGTGGAGGACAGTTGATCACTGAGTCACTGATAGTAAAACTTGCTTTTGGTACGTCGATCAGCACAAATTTTGGTTTTGTCAGTGAATCAGAGCAGCCGAACCTGTCAGTGATCCTGAGTTTTACATCGTAGTTACCTTTTAGTGCATAAATATTTCTTGGGTTGGCACTCACAGTATTGACATTGCCATCGCCAAAATCCCATCTGTAAGACAAGCCTGCACCAGTAGCCTGGGTCAGGAATTGTACATTCTTGCCAGGGCATGATATGGAGTCTGGAGAGGTGAAGAGTGCCTTAGGTGCAGACGCCACTATATAACTGTTTCTCACGAGGCTGTCAGTACAGCCCGCTGCATCGGTTACCCTAAGCTTCACATTGAAAAATCCATTGATGAGATATTGATGACTTACAGGTGGACTGTTAATGGTCTGGACAGCCCCATCACCAAAATCCCATACGTGGCTTATAATGGCATTGACTCCATCAGACAATGAACTGTCTGCAAAATTTACAGTCAGACCCACACAGCCAGTAGGGTTAAGGGCTGTAAATCTCGCTCTTGGTCCGCCAACACCTATTGTTTTTGTGGTACTGTCTTTACATCCATTAATATCTGTGAGGAAAAGTCTTGCATTGTATACGCGAGGTGTATCATACACATGGGTGTAGACATTTATTCCGGAATCCAAAACTCCATTGCCGTAATCCCATTCGTATTTCCGGATATTGCTATCGATAGCTGTTGCGGTAAGTGTTGTCACTGCTCCCCGGCAAAGTACATTGGGAGAGATGGTGAAGTTTGATTTTTCGTCAATGATCTTGATTCGTTTTGTCAGCACATAAGTACATGGTCCCTGGATCGCAGTAAGTTTTACATTATAGATCCCCAGTGCAGGGAATGTATGCACAGGATTTGGCTGGTTAGCCAATATGGTGCCGTCACCGAAATCCCAGGTGATGGACTGTGCGTTCAATGAACTATCACGGAACGATACCTCTTTTTTATTGACACAATTGACGGTATACCCGAAGCGTGCTACTGCTCCATAGGATTTTACAAAATTCGGTTTGATCGCAGAATCTGCACAGCCGTTATTGAACACGTACAGTTTAACTGTGAACGTACCTGTATCTGCGTATTGGTAAATGGGATTGGGTTGTGTAGAACCATTGAGCGCGCCATTGGCGGTATCGCCAAAATCCCATCTCCAGCCGGTTTTCTGGCCAGTTGACAGATCCAGGAAACTCACGGGCTGACCCGCACAAAGATTTGTAGGAGCCCCGGTAAAATCCGCACTTGGTTTGGCACCTACTTTTACTGCTGCCGGGAGAGATAAGGTTTGCAAACATCCGCCTCCGGTGGTAATGGCAAGGCTGACCGTATAAGTGCCTGTGGCATTATAGGTTCGGGAAGGATTTTGTTGCACTGTGGTGAATCCATCCCCGAAATTCCAGAAATAAGAAGTTATACCATCTACCACGTCAAATTTCACCTGTGGTGTCACAGTTACAGGTGCACATCCACTATCCGGAAGATTGAGGAAGGTCATTGAGGGGGTCACGATCTTGACGAAATCTTTTTTCGTTGCTCTGCCCACACATCCATTTCTGTTAGTAATAGTGAGCGTCACAGGAAATTTCCCAAGACTGTTATAAGTATTTGATGGATTTTGGGAGGTAGATGAATTGCCATCTCCAAAATCCCATTTCCAGGTCACAGCACCTACAGAACGATCAGTAAATCTTACAGGATATGGTGCTTTACAATTGACAGTATCGGCAGAACTGAAATCTACTCTTGGTGTATCCAGGATGACTATTTTCTTTACCACTGAATCCAGGCAGGATCCAAACAGGTTGGTAAGTTTTACCATGTAGGTCCCGGGTGCATTGAAGGTCTTAGTCACGGTTGGACCGGTATCTTCAGTGCCATCGCCGAATTTCCAACCACTACTGTCTGCCGGCGGTGTGGAAATATTCGTAAACAGTACCGGAGCTTTGGCACAAGCCGTATCCGGTGCACTGATGGCAGAACTGATATTAACGTTGGGAATATCTACCAGGTTGGTCACGCTATCGGTACATCCATCCGAACTTGATGCAATGAGCGTGGCGTTATACATGCCAACGGCATTATAGACGTGACTTGGATTTTCTATATTACTGGAAGGACTTCCATCTCCGAATCTCCAGGAATAAGACATCACTCCGGGTCCGGTAGAGGTATTGAAAAAATCAATATTGGAAGGCGGTTTACAGGAACTGGCGAATGAATTATAAAAACCTACACGAACGCCGGGGTTTACCGTAATAAGATCTGATTTTGTCAATACAACTGCTGGACAGCCATTACTGCCGGTTACCGTGAGTGATACGCTGAAAGGTACAACGTTGTCAAATCTGTAAACGTGTGTGGGATTCTGTTGGGTGGAAATATTACCATCACCGAAGTCCCAGCGCCAGCTGGCGATTGTGCCGGAAGGGAAACTTGTGTTATCCGTGAATTTTACCGGCATCGGAAAACAACCTGATGTTTTATCGAAACTGAAATCTACAACAGGTGAAGGGGTGACCGTGATCGTTTGCCTGGCAGTATCCGTACCGTTGGCATTGTAAGCTATCAATGTTACAATATAGGTTCCGGCAACATCGTAGATGGTACCGGTTTCTTCCCCCGGCAAACAGGTGGTACAACCACGTCCATTTCCAAAATCCCAGATGACCCTGTTTGTGTTGGTGGACTTATCGGTGAATTTTACAACAAGTGGCGTACACCCTGAAACAACACTCACGTCAAATGCCGCAACGGGCGTCTGACTGAATGATTCCAGAGAGACAATGAATAATATCAGCAAAAAAATTATTCGTTTCACCACTTCAGGACTTAGAAATTGTTTTTGAGTGTTTTTCTATCGGACCCCACAGAATCAATATCAACAGTTTTCGCATTAGTTAAACGTAGTATTTGAGGGTTTATTTCCCTGAAACACAATGATTTTTGAAAATTCTGCCAGATCTTATTTTTTAACCAGCTTCATATATGCATTCCGGGATGGACTGATTGGATTTGCTTCCACCATGGTTAGCGTGTTATTAAAGATCTGCCAGGTGTCGTTGAGTCGTTGGAGGGTAGTGTTGCCAGCAGGAAAAGTTGAAGTAATAGTTCGGGCATTTGTATCGCCAACCCATGTTCCGGTTATTACTGTAGTTCCGTTGATAGCATTTACCTGGCCATTATCGTAAAACTGGAAAAGAAAGGGTGTGAATTCTGATGAAAGATCCTGGCTGTTTTCAGTGAATTGCTGAACCGCCCACTGCCCGTCTGTCATGGCTTTGGTGATCAGATTTTTCTGTATCTCCTCTTTAGAACAATGTGCCACTGATATCGCTATCAGGATCAGCACAAGTACAAAAGATGGTGAAAGCAGTTTTTTCATAGTACCTAAGAAGTTGTTTTCAGTTGTGTTCGAATTCAAAACGTGTTGCTGGTGTTTTTATTGTTTTTCAATTGCAATGCAAATCTACATACTTAATTGAGGCAGAGATAATTGTGTAAAATTTGATACCTATTTCATCACCTGCGATTTCCATCCATCATAACGTCCATTATTTTTCTTTGCCAGCTGTGAAAAATATATGGTGATCTTGTCCATCACCTGTACATCTGGCTTGTCCTGTCTCGAAATGACCAATTTGAAAGGATAGTCGCCCGATTCAGTTTTTTCCACAGGCATATCAATTACGTTGAATCGTGGCAAATCGAGGGCCGTCAGAAAACCTCTCCTGTTGCCCTGGGTTTTGAAATAAAGAAAATGTTCGATGTCCCTGGTTTTGGTGGGGTTATCTCCTTTTTCCAACAGTGTTTTGATCATCCTCCGGTTCTCTATCTTTTCCATATCTATGTCGGATGGATTCAGCACTTCAAAATAGTTTGACCAGGTTTTATCCAATAGGGCCCTGACCAGCCAGGGGAAATTGGAATGGGACTGCATCACAGCATTGCAGTGTTGCACATAGTCTACTGTATCAAGGGTGTAGAAATAGAATTCCCTTAATCCTCTTTGGGTAAACCGGCCGGCATAAATTGCCCCGTTATTGGTTTTTAATGATGCTTCCAGTTCATTTTCAATCTGGATCAGTTCCTCGCGGGAACTGTCGCCCGGAAAACCGCTGGCATCCACGTCTGCATATTTAGTTCTCAGGATCACCAGGTAGGGCCTTTCCTTCATGGGTGCTTTTTCTTTTAGAGCGAGATTGACCACGATCGACACCGGGTGGTTATTGACCGACATGATAAAATTATCCCAGTTCTCATCCTGGGCCTGCAACTCTGCGGATTGGATAAAAACTATGCAGAACAGCAGTATGGTTTGGATTATCTTCATATGAAACAGGCCAAAATAATTGCATTTGGTTCATAAATTGGCGGCATTATGAAGATCTCGGCTATTATTAACTTTTTAGAAACAGTGGCTCCGCCTGCTTTGCAGGAGAGTTATGATAATTCTGGCCTCATAACTGGCAGTGGATCATGGGATTGTACCGGAATCCTCGTTTCACTTGACGCAACCGAGCAGGTTGTCATGGAAGCTGTTTCAAAAGGCTATAATCTCATTGTAGCCCATCATCCCATCGTTTTTTCAGGGTTAAAAAAAATAGATCCAGGCCATTATGTGGGCAGGGCGGTGATCAGCGCAATAAAAAATGACGTAGCCATTTATGCTATTCATACCAACCTTGACAATGTGATCGAGGGAGTGAACGGGAAAATGGCAGCCATGCTGGAGTTGAAAAATCTGTCCATTTTAAAGCCGATCACTGGTCAGTTGGGGAAACTGGTAAGTTTTGTTCCCCATGCACACCTGGACAAGGTCCGCAATGCGCTTTTTCAGGCCGGGGCAGGCCAGATCGGCAATTATGATGAAACGGGATTCTATTCCGAAGGCAAAGGCAGTTTCAGGGCGGGAAAGGAAGCCAATCCTTTTGTTGGGGAAAAGGGCCAGCGGCATTATGAACCTGAAACCAGGCTGGAAGTGATCTATCCCCTGCATATCCAGCAGCAACTGGTAGCCGCGTTGAAAGAGGCACATCCCTACGAAGAAGTGGCCTATGACCTGGTGGTTTTGCATAATGCGGATCAGAACCTGGGATCAGGGATGATCGGTGAGTTGGACAATGATTGGGATGAGCAGGAATTCCTGAGGAGGGTGGCCGTGATCTTCGGTCTTAAACTGATCCGGCATACCCCGCTGCTGGGCAGGCCGGTCAGGAAGATAGCCATTTGTGGCGGCGCAGGTAGTTTCCTGATTTCCAGGGCTTTACGAGCCGGCGCGGACGTTTACATCACCGCCGACGTTAAATATCATGAGTTTTTTGAGGCCGATGGGAAACTGGTGATCGCAGACATTGGACATTTCGAGAGCGAACAATTCACGATTAACCTGCTTTTTGACCTGTTGCAAGAAAAATTCCCTAATTTTGCCGTCCTGAAATCGGGAGTGGAAACTAATCCCGTTCAATACCTCATATAAATTCATATGGCAAACGTAAAAGAGTATTCTGTAGAAGAAAAACTTCTCTCCCTTCTCAATCTTCAAAAAATTGAAAGTGCTCTCGATGAAGTGCAGATCCTTAAAGGTGAACTTCCCATGGAAGTCAGTGATCTTGAAGATGAGATCCAGGGACTCCATGCAAGGGAGACCCGTATAGAAGAAGAGATCAACGGTATCAATGAATTCATTGAGCAGAAGAAGGCCGCCATTTCAGAAGCGCAGAATCTCATTAAGAAATATGAGAAGCAGACTGAGAATGTAAAGAACAACAGGGAGTTTGAAGCGATCAATAAAGAGATCGAAATGCAGACCCTGGAAATGAAGCTTGCTGAAAAGCATATCAAAGATGCCAATGAAGAGATCGCTGATAAAGCGAGACTGCTTGATTCAGCAAAAAAGAATATCGGTGTTAAGGAAACCAACCTGAAACACAAGAAAGGTGAACTGGAAAAGATCATTGGTGAAACTGAGAAAGAAGAGCAGGAGTTCCGCGATCAGGCTGTTGTTGCCAAAGAAAAGGTTGACCCACGTCTTCTTGCTTCTTATGAGCGCATCCGTAAGAATTACAGGAACGGGCTTGCAGTAGTTCCCATTGTCAGGGATGCCTGCGGTGGTTGCTTCAATGCGATCCCTCCACAGCGCCAGAGTGAGATCAGGCAGAGGAAAAAAATAATTGTTTGCGAAAACTGCGGCAGGATCCTGGTTGATGAGGAACTGGCCGAAGCAGCAAAAGATAAAAAGGACTGATCATCCTGTTTAAATAATCATGAAAAGGCCGTGTTTACGGCCTTTTTTCATTTGTCCACATGCCGAATTTTGTTAATGCCTACCGCTTAACTTTATGTCATGCTTTCGAGGTTATTAATCAGCAATTACGCCATCATCAGCGAAGTGGAGATCAGCTTCACGAAAGGGCTGAATATCATCACTGGTGAAACAGGCGCCGGAAAAAGTATCCTGATCGGGGCGCTGGGCCTGATCCTGGGCGAAAGGGCCGATAGTTCCGTGTTATTGGATAAGACGAAGAAATGCCTGGTCGAGGGCGTGTTCCCCCACGATAACCGGGAATCCATCCAGGCTTTTTTTTCAGAGAACGATATAGACAGCGAAGGTGAGATCATTCTTCGCAGGGAGATCGCAGTCAATGGTAAATCGCGGGCTTTCATTAACGACAGCCCCGTGAATCTTTCCCAGCTCCAGCAGCTTGCTTCACTGCTTGTAGACCTTCATCAGCAGTTTGATACCCAGGAACTGGGGCAGGACAGGTTTCAGCTGGAGATCCTGGATGCTTTGGCCGGGCAGGTTTTACTCCGGCGTGAGTACTCGAAAGCTTTCGGTGATTTTTTAGTGGCAAGGGATGCGCTGAGAAAACTGGAAAAAGCCAGGGAGGAGTCACTGAAAGAGTACGATTATTTTCATTACCTGCATACTGAACTTGAAGATGCGGCTTTCAAAACGGGTGAACTGGAGCAGCTTGAATCCGAACTGAATCTTCTTGCACATGCAGAGCAGGTTAATAACAGTTTATTGAAACTGAGTGCCGTCCTGGATACCGATGATCAGCCGGTCACTCAACAACTCAAATCCCTGGTGCAGTCGCTTGAGGCTGTTTCAAAATTTCATGCTGATCTGCAGGTACTCGCGGACCGTTTGCGATCTGCCCAGATCGAATTGAAAGATATTTCTTCTGAAGCTGAACATCTGGCTGCAAGCATCTCGATGGATGCTGCCAGGTTGAACGAGATCAATGAGAGGTTATCTCTCGGCTATAAGCTGATGAAGAAGCATAATGTGAAAGACACTGATGGGTTGTTGCAGGTTCAACAACAGATCGGGGAAAAGATCAGTCGCGTGCTTAACCTGGATGATGAGATCGCAAAAGCTAAGAACGAACACGATCGTTTACTCAAGCATGCAGGGGATCTTGCAGAAGGCTTGTCAAAAGGAAGAAGCTCAGTGGTCAAAGACCTTGAGTCCAACGTCAAGAAGCTCCTGAATCGGGTGGGGATGCCCAATGCGGTCTTAAAAGTTTCACTGGATAAGGCCGACATGAATAATACGGGTATTGACAAAGTTGAATTCCTTTTCGATGCCAATAAAAGCGGCCGGTTTGAGCCTTTAAGAAAAGTAGGCAGCGGGGGAGAGTTCTCCAGGCTTTTATTATGTATTAAAACTCTGGTGGCGGGTTCACTTTCCATGCCGCTGATGATATTTGATGAGATCGATACAGGTATCAGTGGTGAAGCCGCGAAACAGGTGGGGATCCTGATGAAGGAAATGGGCCACTCCCACCAGGTGGTCGCCATTACACACCAGGCTCAGATCGCTGCCAGGGCTGACTCACACTATTTTGTGTACAAGAAGGAGCTGAATGGGGCAATCAGAACCCAGTTAAAGAGACTTAACGATGAAGAACGGGTAGAGTTTATCGCTAAGATGATGAGCGGTGAAAAACCAACGCCCGCTGCCCTTGAAAGTGCCAAAGAACTGATTAGTGCGGGATAATTAGCTATTTTTACTTTTTACTTTTGAATTTTGACTTATTATGAACCAACTGCTTAAAGGAAAAAAAGGCATCATTTTCGGTGCTCTTGACGAAAAATCAATTGCATGGAAAACCGCTATTCAATGCCATGCACAGGGTGCAGAACTGGTACTCACCAACGCACCGATCGCTCTCAGGATGGGCCAGATCAACGAATTGGCAAAACAGGTCAATGCGCCTGTGATACCTGCTGATGTTGTGAATATGGACGACCTGAAAAAACTGTTCGAAGAGTCCATGAAACATTTTGGCGGCGGTGTTGATTTTGTACTTCATTCAATTGGTATGAGCCTGAACGTGAGGAAAGGGAAGCATTACACCGAGATGGATTATGGATTTAACCAGAAGACCCTGGATATTTCAGCCATGTCTTTACACCGTGTGTTGCGCACTGCCTGGGAGTTGGATGCAATTAATGAAGGCGGAAGCGTAGTGGCCCTTACCTATATCGCTGCACAAAGAGTATTCCCTGACTATAATGAAATGGCTGATGCAAAAGCACTTCTTGAAAGTGTTACCCGCAGCTTTGGATACCATTATGGCGTCAGGAAGAAAGTCAGGGTGAACACGATCTCCCAGTCACCCACCAAAACCACGGCCGGAAGCGGCGTTAAAGGCTTCGACGGATTCATGTCATACGCCGAGAAAATGAGTCCTTTGGGAAATGCCAGTGCTGAAGACTGCGCAAATTATTGCGTGACGATGTTTTCTGACCTCACCAGGATGGTTACTATGCAGAATTTGTTCCATGATGGAGGATTCTCTTTCACCGGGGTGACTGAAGCAGTTATTAATCAGATGGAGAAATAGTTCGCAGTTTTCAGGTTGCAGGTGGCAGGTGGCAAAGTTTTTTTCTGCCACCTGCCACCTGCAACCTGTAACCTGCAACCTGAACTTGCATTGGCGGCATTATTGATGTAATTTGAGAATGCGAAACTTTTCATATTACAAGGAGATCTCATTTGGATAATCAGACGAATAGCAATAGAAAAAGATTCCGCCCTTTGGTGCTGGCAGTATTGGTACCAATACTGCTTTTTTCCGCTATACATTTTTTCGTCACCTCCCAGATCAAAAGGATCCTGCCCTCCCTGGTGGAGCAACTGTCTGATGGTGAGTATCGGCTTTCCTATGATCACCTGAAATTCGAATATTTCAGTCCTTACCTCAAACTCAGCAAAGTCAAACTCGCCCCGCTTAAACAGGGAATGGATAACGAATATGAGGTCACTGTAGATTCTCTCTATATGAGTCTTGAATCCATCATTCCCCTGTTTCTCAACAATGCCGTTACAGTGAATGAGATCCGGATAGTGAATCCATCGGTTGTTGCCAGAACGAATGTTATTAGAAAAGGCAAGCAGGATGAAGCTGATTTACATGTGCTGGTGAGCAGGATGCAGGTCAATGCAATGAAGTTCCTGAATGCACTGAGTGTAGATAAGTGTAATATCATCAACGGTTCCTTCCGGTATTATCCTAGTCCTGGTAAATCCAACCATTTCAATATTGAGCACGTTGACCTTAGTGTGAATGGCCTGGTAATTCCGGAATTTCATGCCAATGATATTGAGGAGATCAAGGCGGCCATCAAATTATCCATAAAAAACCCATCCTTACGTATACCTGATAGCCTGCTCAATGTGCAGGTTGATTATTTCGAATGGGATAACCAGGCCCATTATGTTGATGTGGGTAAGTTTGAGATCAACCAGCGTTCGGCATTACCACTGCGCGACAGCTTTGATGTGGCCCTGGATACCATCCGAATCAGGAATATTGACTGGCCGGCATGGCTCGATTCGGGTATTGTCAAACTGGATACACTGATAGCAAACAATGGTAATCTTTATTTTGAATCTTCGGCCGACCGTAAACAAAAGCGGAAACAGAAGGATACCGTAGATCTGAAGAAACTTAAATTCTGGGATGTAATCGGCGACCTGTCAATCAACCATTTCTCTGCAAAATATATCCGCGCGGCGATCATCAATAATAATCCTGGACAGGAAAGAAATAATTCCCTCATTGGTGACAGTCTTGTCATCAATGATCTTTCTATTCGCCCTGAAAGAAAGAACCCGCTCAGTGTTGGTGACCTGGGTTTGGGGGTAAGGGAATTTCAGGATCGCGGATCAGACAATCGCTATCAGTCATCGTTCTCGCACCTGAAGGTGAAGGGTAATACGATGGAACTCAATAATTACCTGATCGTTTCCACTAAGCGCAGCAAAATGGGAGAGGGTGCAAAACTTTTCATTCCCAGTCTGTTCATTGAAGGAATTTCTCTTGAAGAGGTGATCGATAAGAAAGCATCCATTAAGCAGATAAGAATGGAGTCTCCGGAGCTCAGTTTGAAAAAACTGCCTGCACGAAAGCCGGGCTCAAAGTTTTCGTTGGAGGGACTGAAAGAACTGAGGCCATATGTGGATGTAGAAAGGCTGGTACTGAATAATGCGAAGGTGACGGTGCAGAATAATAAGGATACCGGGGTATCTATGGGCACACGTGAGTTCTCGGCAGTGATCCTGACAAGGGCGGCGCTAAAAGCTCCGGACATGGAAAGTTTTCTTTCCAGTTTCAAAGATGTGAATATGAAGCGATTCTTTTTCATAACGCCGCGAATTGAATTGCAGTTATATGATGGAGCTGTTGATTACCAGAACAAAGCCTTGAATTTTGCGAGAGTGGAAGGATTTTTGAATCACCGGAAGATCAGGGCAGACCTGAATAATGTCACGATAGTTGCATCGGATGAACTGAAGCCTTTTGGGAACGATGTGGTCTGGCATTTCAGCCATGTGGATGTCGAATCGGGAACAGTTGAGATTAACATCGATAGTTCAGCTACAGCAAACAAATCAGATGAGGACCCCAACAAATTACTGGGCCTGATAGATTCGATGAACCTGAGAAAAATTGTTGTAAAGTTCAACAACCAGAAACTGGAAGGAAAGGCTTTGGTAAACTCTGCTCTGATCATAGGGCACAGTATTCATCCGGGCTTTTATGAATGGGAACAATCAAAACTGAATGCAGATGATATTTTTATAAAAAGCCCTTCTTTCAGTCTGAAAAGTAAGGAGGCGGATCTGAATTCATCGGGACTTTCCGTACTGAATGGAACGGAAATTTCTATTGACAATTCTGATTTGAAAATGAACCTAAGCACTTCAGAGATAAATTTGAAGGGGCAGTTCAGGAATATAGACCCGGCGAGGGTTGTATTTGATGAATTGTCACTGGTGAGACCAAAGATCAATCTCGCCATTCAATCGGAAAAGAAGGAGACGGTGGCAAAGGGATCGTCGTCACAATATTACCAGGTTTACAAATTCAATCTGGATGAGCCGGTGATCAATGTGAGCCTGATCAGGCCGGATGAGCAGATCGACATCATTACTGGCGGAGAAACGGTCCGGGGTGAAAACCTGGTCTGGGATAAATCAGCAGAACACAGCAGTCTGCGATTTGAAAATCTCAGGTCAGAGCTGGATGGTATCCGCATGAGCACCCAGTTGAAAGAGATCTTCAAAGGGGGAAGTATTTCAACTGCCATTACTTCATTTTTAAAGAAAGACAGCTTTCCTCCGGTGATGAGTATCGCTCATTTTGATATTGGTACCGTAGATGTGGGCAGGATACATGATAATGATACCATGGATATCAAAACAGGAGGAATAAAGCTGGGGCGGGTGAATGGGCTGGTGTTGCAGAAAGACTCCATTATTCAGACTGCATTGAAACTTCCGCCGGTAACCGTGCAACCCGGAAGTTTTAAATTCAATACTCCCGAGAAAGAAATCGGAATTTACAATGTTGAAGTAAATACGGAAGAGGCCTTCCTGCGCTGGGACAGTCTTAATATTATCAACAGGGTACCGAGGGATGTATATTTTGCGAGCCAGCCTTTTGAGAAAGACTACATCACGCTGAGTACAGGAATGGTAAGGGCAGATGACCTCAAGCCAGTTATCTACAACAGGGACACGACGGTTTATATAAGGAAGCTTACCATAGATCCGCTTGATTTTAAAGTAGAGCGGGACAAAAGAATGCCCGATGATACAGTGAAATACAGGCCCATGCTGGCCAGGATGTTCAATAAATTAAAATTTCCCTTGAAGATCGATACTGTAAACCTGAATAATTCTGTGGTCTGGCATAACGTGATCGATGAGAAAACAGAAAAAGAAGGAACCATTTATTTTACCGAGATGAATGGTAATGTTACCAATATCAGGAATTTTGATATACAGAGAAATGACAGCATCCGGATTGATCTTACCAGTAAACTGATGGGGCGTGGGCAGTTGAGATTTTTTTACCGGGAGTCTTATGAAGACAGTATCCAGGGTTTCCTGATGAGCGTGAGAATGGGTGGCATGGAAATGCAGGAACTCAACAGGCTGATGATACCGCTTAACAATGTGAGGGTAGACAAAGGCCTGATCAGGAGTGTTGCGATGAGGGTCAAGGGCAATGAACATTTTGCCTACGGCTCTATGGATATGAACTACAACAACCTGAAAGTTTCAGTGCTGAATGAGCAGAATAAAAAGAGGGGTATCGTTTCCTGGCTGGCCAATATTTTTGTCAAAAGCCGGAACAATAAAACCGGAATTATTTACGCAGAGAGGCTAGAGGAAAAATCAGTATTTAATTTCTGGTCCAGAATTTCACTGAATGGTTTGATGACAAACCTTGGCGTGAAGAAAAATGGCAAGCAGGTTAAGAAGTTCTATAAGAGCCTGGAGAAATATGAATTACCTCCTGACCTGTTCTGATCAGTATTCGTCTTCGTTAAAGAAGAAGTCTTCCTGGCTGGGGTAATCCGGCCAGATGTCTTCGATCCCTTCATAGATCTCGCCTTCATCTTCCAGTTCCTGGAGGTTTTCCACCACTTCGATAGGTGCACCACTCCTGATGGAATAATCGATCAGTTCATCTTTGGTGGCGGGCCACGGTGCGTCTTCAAGGTAAGAAGCTAATTCTAGGGTCCAAAACATCGGTTAACACTTTAAATTTCCGCAAAAGTAATTTTTGTATCCGAATTACCAAATCCTATTATTAACAGTGGATGATGGTTGGAGTATTGAGGGAGAAGAATTAACCGTTTCCGGGCCTCCGGAACGCTTCCGCGTCTGTTTTTTGTGCATTTTTGTTGGGGCACAGAGACGCGGAGTGGTAACCTTTTGATTGTTGTTTATATGCTTAAAGCCGAGAATATTATAAAGTCCTATGGTGATCTGAAAGTGTTGAAAGGTGTGGATCTGAATGTGTCTGATGGCGAAATTGTATGCATTGTGGGCTCTTCCGGGGCCGGGAAAAGTACTTTATTGCATATTCTGGGTACGCTGGACCAGGCCGATGGGGGCAAAATTACTATAGCAGACCGGCGGGTAGATAGTTTGCAGGGGAAGGCGCTGGCGAAATTCAGGAACGATAACATTGGTTTTGTTTTCCAGTTCCATCATCTTCTACCCGAGTTCACCGCAATTGAAAATGTTTCTATTCCCGGGTGGATAGCGGGTAAAAAGAAAAAAGAAGTAGAGGAAAGAGCGAAATACCTGTTGGGGTTATTGGGATTGCAGGACAGGGTGCAGAACAAGCCGGGAGCGCTTTCTGGCGGCGAACAGCAGCGGGTAGCCGTTGCGAGGGCCCTGATCAATCAACCCCGGATCGTTTTTGCAGATGAACCAACCGGCAACCTGGACTCTGCCAATGCAAGGGAGTTGCACAATCTTTTTATCCGGTTGCGTAATGAATTCAAGCAGACCTTCCTGATCGTTACCCATAATGAGGAGCTAGCCGGCATGAGCGACAGGATCGTTCATATGAAAGACGGAAACATACTTTAAATAGTGAGTTAGGAAGATAGAGAAATAGGGAGCCTTTGAATTGAAGGGCTC
The DNA here is from genome assembly GCA_035298945.1 of Chitinophagaceae bacterium. Lineage (GTDB taxonomy): Bacteria > Bacteroidota > Bacteroidia > Chitinophagales > Chitinophagaceae > Pollutibacter. The sequence goes on from DATGXN010000063.1 coordinate 19,618, forward strand.
CCTATTTCTCTATCTTTCTAACTCCCTTTCTAAATTCTTGCTTTCCAGGGTAATTCCTCCACCTTCAATAGCTGGGCCGCATAGCGGGCAAGCATAAAAAGATAATCGCTGAGCCTGTTCAGGTACTGAAGTATCAATGGTTCAACCTCCAGGCTTTCCAATTCAAGGCGTACACAGGCCCTTTCCGACCTTCTGCACACACATCTGGCTATATGGAGATGGGACACAACAGGGTGCCCGCCTGGCAGGATAAACGACTTCATAGGAGGCAGCAGATCATTCATCCTGTCTATTTCATTTTCTAAAACTGTGATATCCTGTTCCTTGAGATCCGGGATCCGCATTTTGGGTTCTTTAATAGGATCGCAGGCCAGGGAGGATCCTATCGTAAAAAGCCTGTCCTGTATCTCCAGGATGATTTTTCTCGTCTGGTCATCTTCCAAAATATCCCTGCAAAGTCCCAGGTAGGAGTTCAGTTCATCAATACTGCCGTAAGCTTCTATGCGTAAATGCGATTTTGGCACTTTTGTTCCCCCAATAAGTGAGGTTGTACCCTTATCGCCGGTTTTAGTATAAATTTTTGTAGACATAGCGGTTGTTCCTGCATGGTTAATGCCTGAAACCCTGTTTTTGTTCATGAAAAATAAAAGAATACGGTCAGCCGGCTAATACTGAGTGCTTGGTCTTGTCGGTCTCCACAACTCCGTCCCTAAGACGGATCACCCTGTGTGCGTAATTGGAGATATCTTCCTCGTGCGTGACCAATACCACTGTATTTCCGTCTTCATGGATCTTACTGAAGATATTCATGATCTCGTAAGAAGTCCTGGTATCGAGGTTTCCCGTAGGTTCGTCGGCCAGGATAATAGAGGGATTGTTTACGAGGGCCCGGGCTATGGCAACACGTTGGCATTGACCCCCTGAAAGTTCGTTGGGTTTATGGTGGCTTCTGTCCAGCAGATCGACTTTCCTGATCACTTCCATGGCCATTTCGGTTCTCTGTTTTTTTGAGATGCCGGCATAAACCAGGGGCAGGGCAACGTTTTCAAGGGCAGTAAGTCTTGGTAACAGATTGAACTGCTGGAAAACGAAACCGATCTCTTTATTCCGGATATCGGCCAGGTCATTATCAGCCATCATACTCACGTCATTGCCGTTCAGGATGTATTTTCCGCTTGAGGGGGAGTCCAGGCATCCGAGAATATTCATCAATGTGCTCTTGCCCGATCCCGAGGGGCCCATGAGGGCTATGTATTCATTGCGGTTGATGGATAGGCTGATACCCTTAAGTACCTGCAGCTCCTGCCGGCCCATGAAATAACTTTTCCTGATGTCTTCTAACTTAATTACCTGGCTCATTGCCTAAATTTATTTTCTGATCACTTTGGGTACAGTAAAAAAATGACCATAAGGATCAGCAGCATTTTTCAATGCTTCTTCAGCGCTTACTGAACCTTTTACCAGGTCTGTTCTGAGGCGATTGACCTCAGTACTCATGTGCAATACAGGGTCCAGGCCTTCCGTATTGAGCTCGTTCAGTTTGTCTACAAAACTGATCATTCTCTGGAGGTCTTCCCTGATCTCATTCTTTTCTTCTTCGTTGAAATGGAGCCGGCTCAAATTAGCAAGGTGCGAAACCAGTTCATCGTTCACTTCCATAATACAAAAATAGCTGAATTGGGGTTTATAACTTACGAATAGTGCTAAATGGTCTAAGCTTGTTACAACTGGCTGAAGAAAGCATCCTCACAATATCTTTATATTTGCCGCCATGGAAAATGCAATAGTCATGAGCGGGATCCGCCCCACGGGTTTCCTGCACCTGGGAAATTATTTTGGAGCGGTAAAGAATTATGTGAAGATGCAGAATGAGTTCACCTGCTATTTTATGGTGGCCGACCTTCATTCGCTTACTACCCACCCCGATACCAAAGAGCTGAAGAACCATGTTACCAGGGTACTGGCTGAATATTTAGCCTGCGGCCTGGACCCGGATAAAGCGGCCTTGTACTGCCAGAGCCATATCCATGAAACAACCGAACTCTACCTATACCTGAATATGCTTGCCTATAAAGGCGAACTGGAAAAAACTACCACTTTCAAGGAGAAAGTCAGGGCGCAGCCCGACAATGCGAATGCAGGACTTCTTACTTACCCTGTATTGCAGGCGGCAGACATCATTATTCACAGGGCCACCCTGGTTCCGGTAGGTAAGGACCAGGAGCAACACCTTGAAATGGCCAGGAATTTTGCCAACCGGTTCAATCACAGGTATGGTGATGTTTTTCCGGAACCGAAAGCATTCAATTACGGTGAACAACTGATCAAAGTGCCCAGCCTGGATGGCACGGGTAAAATGAGTAAAAGTGAAAATCAGAACGCCACGATCTATCTGGCCGATGACGATGAAATGATCAGGAAGAAAGTAATGAAAGCTAAAACAGATGCGGGTCCCACAGAACCCAATTCGGCAAAGCCTGATTATATAGAAAATATATTCCTGTTGATGAAGCTGGTATCCGCAGAAGATGTAACTGCAAAGTTTGAATCGGATTATAACAATTGCACTATCCGTTATGGTGATATGAAGAAACAGCTGGCAGAGGATATGGTGAAATTTATTGCGCCGATCCGGGAGAAGGCTGAAGCCATCAGGAACAACCATGCACTGCTCAGGGAGGTGATGGAGAAAGGTGCGGCAAAAGCGGGAAAAAGCGCCGCTGCAACGATGGAAATAGTGCGCCAGGCTATTGGGCTCAAATATTACTAAAAGCTTTATCTTTAAAAACCTCTGGCCTTAACAATTATCTGAATCTTTTATGGCGAAAGCTAAGAAACCTAAACATATTGCCATTGCAGGCAATATCGGTGCGGGTAAAACAACCCTTACTGAGCTGCTGAGCAAACATTACCGCTGGATACCCCAGTTCGAGGACGTGGATCATAATCCCTACCTGTTTGACTTTTATGAAGACATGCCCAGGTGGAGTTTCAATCTGCAGATCTTCTTCCTGAACAGCAGGCTGAATCAGCTGGTAGATATTTCCAGGGGAACTGAAACTGTTATACAGGATCGTACCATTTACGAAGATGCGCACATATTTGCGCCTAACCTGCACGAGATGGGTTTGATGAGTAAAAGGGATTTTGATAATTATTTCCAGTTCTTCCAGACCCTTAAGCAGATGATACAGCCACCGGATATGCTGATCTACCTGCAGGCATCAGTGCCCACGCTGGTTGGCCAGATTCAGAAAAGGGGCCGGGAGTATGAAGAGAATATACGCCTCGATTATCTCAAGAGGCTGAATGAATACTACAACAAGTGGATCGAAGGTTACAAAGAAGGTCCGCTGCTCGTGATCAACGTGGACAAGAATAAGTTCGCGGAGAACGATGAACACCTGGGCGAAATTATCAGGAAAATAGACTCTCAGCTCTACGGGCTATTCTGAAATGTGATAAATGTGATTAATGTGGGAATGTGATAAATGCATTCTCCACATTCCTCCACATTCATCACATTTACCACATTCAAAAAAAAGACCCTCCCAGGAATGGAAAGGTCGCTAAAGCAAACAATCGATTAAGACCGCTAAGGAGTTGGAGATGCGGTGTGGATGTTTTTAGCAACATCCTTCGCATATTTCTCAAAATTCTTTATGAAGAGACCGGCAAGTGCCTTGGTCTGATTATCGTAAGCATCTTTATCTTCCCATGTAGACCTGGGATTCAATAATTCAGCAGGAACACCCGGACAAGATACGGGGATGGAAAAATTGAAAACGGGTAACCTTTCATATTCAACACCATCCAGCTTTCCATCAAGTGCTGCGGAGATCATGGCCCTGGTATAAGCCAGCTTCATCCTTGTTCCCTGGCCATAAGCGCCTCCCGTCCATCCTGTATTGACCAGCCATACATTGACTTTATGGGCCTTCATCTTCTCTCCTAACATAGACGCATACCTGCCGGGATGCAGGGGCAGGAAAGGCGCTCCGAAACATGCGCTGAATGTGGCTTTTGGCTCAGTCACACCTGTTTCTGTACCGGCTACTTTTGCAGTGTAACCACTGATGAACTGGTACATGGCCTGCTCCGGTGTAAGCCTTGCAATAGGAGGCAGAACACCATATGCATCGCAGGTAAGGAAGAAGATATTTTTAGGATGTTGCCCAACTGAAGGGTCAAGTGCATTGGGGATATAACTGATGGGATAAGACACCCGGGTATTTTCGGTTATCCCTGCATGACTGAAATCGATTGTGTTGGTACCATCAAAGAACCGGGTATTCTCTACAAGCGCTCCCTGCCTGATGGCCTTATATATATCGGGCTCTTTTTCTTCAGTGAGGTCAATACATTTTGCATAACATCCGCCTTCAAAATTGAATATCCCACCATCATGCCATCCATGTTCATCATCACCTATCAGCTGCCTTGAAGGATCGGCACTCAGGGTTGTTTTACCGGTTCCGCTGAGGCCAAAGAATAATGCGGTATCGCCATGCACGCCCATGTTAGCTGAGCAGTGCATGCTCAGCACATTTCTTTCAACAGGAAGTACCAGGTTGAGAACGGTGAAAATTCCTTTTTTCATTTCACCTGTATACCCTGAACCTGCAATCAGTATCATGCGATGGCGGAAGCTGATCAATGCTGCATTGGACTGCCTGGTGCCGCATTCTTCCGGATCAAGTTTAAGGTCTGGTGCTGAGAATACATGCCAGTCTGGAATGAATCCTTCCAGTTCCTCTTCCCTGGGGCGGAGAAACATATTGTAGGCAAAAAGATTATTGGCTGGCTTTTCGTTGATCACCCTCACATTCACCCTGAAATCCGGATCTGCGCAAGCGTAGCAGTCCCTGATCCAGAGGTCTTTCCTGGAGCCCAGGTAATTGGTGACCTTTTTGAAAATGATATCAAAATACTTTTCCGAGATGGGTATGGAAAATTCGTTCCAGTTCACCAGGTGCTCGGTGATATGGTCCCGAACGATGAATTTATCCTTAGGAGAACGTCCTGTGAATTTTCCCGTATTGATGACCAGTGCGCCTGTGTCGTTCAGTTCGCCCTGCCCTTTACGAATAACTGTTTCGGTCAGCTCTTCCGGCGTCAATTGATAGTGAATATTATCAGCATATTTCAACCCAAGCTGCATGAGCTTGTGCCTCGGAATAAGTTGTAAAGTATCGGGAATCGACATAGGTACCGTTATGAGGCGCCAAATGTAATTATTTAAAACTTCTTCAAACAAATGCTCATTCGCCGGTATTTATTTAAATATTTATGCTAATAGGATTTAGTTTTTGGAAAAATCTAAAAATACTAACGATTGTTAGCTCGTTGCCAAACTATGAGGTTCATGATTGAATGGAATCTAAATTTTTGTGTTGCTAATGAGTGCTAAAAATGGCAGAACGGCTATGGGTTGTTGATATCGGAATATTTGAAGAGTTTTTTTGCGATACGTGCATAATTAGGCGAGAGGCGAGAGGCGATAGGCGATAGGCAAGAGGTGAGAGGCAAGAGGCAAGAGTTGAAACCAAAATTCGGCTTCCTCCCGCCTTTCGCCTATCGCCTTTCGCCTATCGCCTTTCGCCCCCCACCTCTCGCCTCTCGCCTCCCACCTCACGCCTCATTCCTATCGCCTATTTCCATTATCTTGCGCAGTATGAAATATCTGCCGCTCGACCCTTCCATTTTTGTCGAAAACAGAAAAAAATTCGTGGACAAAATGGAAAAGAATTCCATAGCTATTTTCAACAGCAACGACGAATTACCCCTTAATGGTGACGCCCTCTATAAGTTCAAACAGAATTCCGATCTGTATTGGCTTACCGGCATAGAACAGGAAGACAGTATGCTGATCCTCTTCCCCGGCAATCCGGATCCCAAATTCAGGGAAGTGCTGGTTCTAGTGAGGCCCAATGAACTGAAAGAAAAATGGGATGGGAAAAGACTGAGAAGGGCAGAAGCCACTTCCATTTCCGGGATCGGGACTATCGTATGGCTGGATGTGCTGGATGGATTACTCCAACCGATGATCCATCTTGCTGATACCATATACCTGAATACCAATGAGAACGACAGGAAAGCAAACCTGATTGCAGTAAGGGATTACCGGTACGCACAGGAGATGCAAGCCAGGTATCCATTGCATCAGTACAGGAGGTCGGCCCGAATGATGAAAGACCTCCGGCAGATCAAATCTGCCAAAGAAGTTGAAGTGATGAAAGTGGCCATGGATATCACGGATAAGACCTTCAGGCGTTTACTTGGATTCATCAGGCCGGGCGTGTGGGAATATGAAATTGAGGCCGAGATCTATCACGAGTTCCTGCGGAACAGGGCTACAGGTCCTGCTTATGGCTCTATTATTGCCAGCGGTGACAGGGCCAGGACCCTGCATTATGTATCCAACAGCGAACAGTGTCTCGACGGCGAAATGGTGCTGATGGATTTTGGCGCAGAGTACGGCGGCTACTGTGCAGATCTTACACGTACAGTTCCTGTCAATGGAAAATTCAGCAAACGCCAGAAACAAGTGTATAATGCCTGCCTTGAAATACATCGTTATTGTGTGAGTATATTGAAACCAGGCATTTCGATAGTGGACTATACGGATAAGGTGGGTGATAAGGCTACTGAGCAGTTCCTTAAGATCGGGCTGATCAGAAAAACTGACGTTAAAAATGAAGACCCTGAAAACAGGGCTTACCGGAAATATCTCTACCATGGTATATCACACCATCTTGGCATTGATGTGCACGACCTGGGCACTAAAACCGAACCGATAAAACCCGGTATGGTATTTACCATTGAGCCTGGTATTTATATCGAAGAAGAAAAGATGGGCGTGCGGATAGAAAACAATTTCTGGATCACCAGGAACGGCAGTATCGATCTCATGAAGAATATTCCCATCACTGTTGAAGAGATCGAATCATTGATGAAGAAAAAATGAATCCCTCCATATGAAGAATATCCCGAATCTTTTTACCCTTCTTAATCTTGTTTTTGGCTGTATCGCGATCATTTTTATTCTCCAACCCGGCGAATCGATCATGAATTTCAATGGAGAGGATTGGAAGGTTTATCTCCCCGAAAAGGTCCAGTGGGGTGCTTTTTTCATTTTCATGGCAGCAGTGGTAGATTTCCTTGACGGCTTTGTGGCCCGTATCATGAAAGCAGACTCTGACATGGGGAAGCAACTGGATTCACTGGCTGATGTGGTAAGTTTCGGCGTGGCCCCTGGAATGATCATGTACCAGATGCTCCGCCTTTCATTTGCTTATGAGCCCGATGGGCTTGATACATCTTTTTACAACCTCCTGCCAGCAATACTTCTACCAGCCGCAACCGCATGGAGGCTGGCGCGTTTTAATATTGATCCAGGGCAGAAATATGGTTTCAAAGGAGTTCCCGCTCCTGCCGGGGGATTGATGATCGCTTCCATTCCCATGATCGCTTTGTATAATTATTTCGGCGTGCAGGAATTCCTGCTCAATAAATGGGTGCTGTATGTGATCATTGGTTTGGTCAGCTACCTGATGGTATCTACACTGCCGCTGATGGGCCTGAAATTTACCAATTTCAGCCTGAAACAGAACTGGCCTAAATTCCTGCTGGCGGGCGTTGGACTGGTTACTGCATTGCTGTTTCAGTGGATGGCAGTGCCGGTCGTGTTCATACTTTATATTCTTTTATCTTTGCTCACTCAAAATAAAACAGCATGACCTATTCAGTTCATATCAATATAATGCCCCTGAAAGAATTGCTTGATCCCCAGGGCAAGGCAGTGCTTGGCGGGCTGAATAACCTGGGCCTTAATTCTGTAGAAGATGTAAGAATAGGAAAGCACATCACACTCCAGGTAGAGGCCGGCTCCAGGGATGAAGCAGGGAAGATCGCTGAAGAGGCTACTAAAAAACTTTTAGCCAATGCTGTGATGGAATCCTACGAGATCAGCATCGATTGATCATGTTGTATATCGTTCCAACACCAATAGGTAACCTGGGTGATATGACATTCAGGGCGGTTGAAGTACTTAACCAGGCCGACCTGATCCTTGCCGAAGATACCAGAACTTCATCGGTTCTTCTCAATCATTATAATATTCACAAACCGCTTTCTCCCTACCACCAGCATAATGAACACAAGATAGTTGATCACCTGGTTGACCAGCTGGAAGCAGGGAAACAGATCGCGTTGCTTACAGACGCGGGTACACCTGGTATTTCAGATCCTGCCTTCTTACTGGTCAGGGCCTGTATCAAAAAAGGAGTGAAAGTGGAATGTCTGCCCGGTGCAACGGCTTTTGTACCTGCATTGGTGAATAGCGGGCTGCCAATCAACAGGTTTTGTTTTGAAGGCTTTCTTCCTTTGAAAAAAGGGAGGCACACTTTATTTACCAGGCTGGCCGAGGAAGAGCGGACGATGGTTTTTTATGAGTCACCCATGCGCCTGGTCAAAACACTCGCAGACTGCATCAGCTGGTTTGGTGAGAACAGGATGTGTTGCGTAAGCCGTGAACTTACCAAAAAGTTTGAGGAAAATGCGCGCGGCACGTTAAAGGAAGTACATGATCATTTCGCTGCAAAATCTGTAAAGGGAGAGATCGTCATTGTTATAGCAGGAAAGGATTAGTCCGATTTAACTTCCCTCTTTGAGCGGATGAACTAATTTTGCGTCTCCATAAATAATAGGAATGTTGAAGAAATTATTGTCGTTGACCATCCTGGTATCTGTCTTGGTGTTGCATTCGCAGGGACAGAGCTATTGGCAGCAGAGAGTGAAATACAAAATGGATGTTGCGCTGGACGTTCAGACCAATATTATCAAGGGCGTACAGGCTATCGAATACACGAATAATTCTCCCGACACGTTGAAAGTGCTTTTTTTCCATATGTACTGGAATGCATTTCAGCCAAATTCCATGATGGATGTGCGCAACAGGGAGCTAAGCCGTAGAGTAGTAGACGATAAAACTGATTGGGATTTTCAGATCGCAGACAAGATCATCAGGTTAAAACCTGAAGAAACCGGTTACCAGAAACTCAACCTGGTAAAGATCAACGGGAAGCCCCAGCAAACTGAATTGCAGGAAACGATACTTAAAGTGGTGCTGAGTAAACCGATTGCACCCAAAGCGAAAACGCTGATCGAAACGGAATTTGAGGCCAGGGTGCCTTTGATGGTGCGAAGGGGAGGCCGCGAAAGTGCGGAAGGAGTTAAATACAGCATGGCACAATGGTATCCCAAGCTTGTTGAATACAACGAGAGAGGCTGGCAGGCCAACCCCTATGTAGGACGGGAGTTCTTTGGCGTTTGGGGAGATTATGATGTCAATATCACGCTGAATAAAGAATTTGTGATTGCCGGTACGGGATACCTGCAGAATCCCAACGAGATCGGGTATGGATATGAGGCGAAAGGAGCGAAGGTTACACGCCCCGCTGGCAACACGCTTACCTGGAGATTTTCTGCGCCTAATGTTCACGATTTTGTCTGGGCTGCTGATCCGGATTTCAAACATGAAACAAGAACATCGCGTGATGGCCTTGTTCTCCACGCATTTTACAAGATATCACCGCTGAATCTACAGAAGATATTTTCGTTGTTGCCCGCGTCCACCAAAGCGATCTTCTCCAACAATACCGGTTTGTTCATCCGCAATTATGAATATGAATGGCAACATGTGCTGGAGAACATAGATAAAACCCTTCCGTATATAGAAAAATATTTTGGGAAGTATCCCTACAGGCAATTTTCGTTCATACAGGGCGGAAGCGGAGCCATGGAGTATCCAATGGCTACCCTGTTAACGGGTGCAGGCGAATCTGTGATTTATCATGAGTTCCTGCATAGCTGGATCCCCATGGTGATGTCTAACAATGAATCCCTTGAAGCCTGGATCGATGAGGGATTTGCCACTTATGCAGAGAATAAAGTGATCGCCTGGAAAAATGGTGACTCCATCCGCAATTCACTGGCGGAAGTGTATGCTTCATACATTAAACTGGCAAAATCTGAGTACGAAGAGCCTCTGACAACGCATGCCGACCATTTCAATACCAAATACGGGTATACGGTCAGTGCCTATGATAAAGGAGCGGTTTTTTATGAACAGCTTGGATATGTAATTGGTGCTGCCAACAGGGACCGGATGTTCCAGGAGCTTTACCGGAAACACAGTTTCAAACATGTTGGTGTGGATGACATCATTCGGATATCCGAGAACGTTAGTAACATGCAGCTTGACTGGTACAGGCAGTATTTTGTCAATACCACCCGCACCATCAATTACGGGATAGACAGTTTATGGCAGGAGGGCCCGAAAATGAAGATCAGGCTGAAGAATACGGGCACCATGCCTATGCCGATCGACCTGATGCTGACTTTTAAGGACGGCTCCCGTCATCTTGCTTACATACCCCAGTATCTCTGTTTCGGGTCCAAGCCGGCGGAAGACAGTGCAGTGAAAAGATCAGTACACGAACCCTGGAAATGGACCAATCCGAATTATGTTGTTGAGGTGGATGCCAACCTGGTCAATCTCCGTCTTGTAGAGATCGATCCATCGGGCCGTATGGCTGATGTGGACCGCAGGGATAACAGGCTTGAGATTGCGTGGTAGCTATAGCAGGTGGCAGGTGGCAGGTTGCAGGTTGCAGGTGGCAGGTTGCAGAAATCGCTTAGCGGCCGAAATATTTATTGACTGCTTCTACGCGGTTGTTGACATGCAGCTTTTCGTAAATATGGTATACGTGTTTCCTGACCGTTTCCTGGGCAATGTTCAGATGGGCCGCGATCTCTTTATACAAAAGCCCTTTGGCGAGGTATTCCAGGATCTCAGCTTCGCGATTAGATAAGGAATCAATTTGGGCAGAATGTGGTTTCTGGAAGGCGTTGACTACTTTCCTTGCGATCTGGCTGCTCATGGGAGCACCGCCCTCATATAACTCCCGGATCGCTTCAAGCATTTTTGCAGGAGCCGTTTTTTTCAGAATATAGCCGTTAGCTCCTGCAGCCAATGCTTCGAAGATCTTTTCATCTTCTTCATACACGGTACACATCATGAATAGTATCTCTGGGTGCAGGGGTTTGATCGCTTTTACGCATTCTATCCCATTCATCTTCCCCAGGTTAATGTCCATCAGAACAACATTGGGGTGAAGAATAGGCAGGCCAACTACAGCATCTTCAGCAGAAGTAAAGGAACCAAGAAGTTTATATCCGTCGCTCATCATGATAATCTGCTCCAAAGCCTGGAGGATATCATAATTGTCTTCCACAATACACACCGTGATCTGTTCCATTATCGCAAATCTATGTAAAGAAAGTACCTGTTCAATACCACTTTCGTGGTAAGGCATTTTTGCCTCATGCCGGCACGTAAAGAATATATTTCTCTGAGAACCAGGGCTCTTCGTAAATAGTGGAGATATCCCAGATATGGGGCCTTAACCTGCTTTCTGAGATCTCTGCAGATAGGTCGCCCCCTTTCAGAAAGATCATGCCATTCTTGAAATCGGGGATCTTTCTGTCTTTGACAATCAGGTGTTTACTCCATTTCCACAGGTCTTTCAGCGGAGCCACCGCCCTCGACACCACAAAATCAAACGATTCTCCCTTGATCTCTTCCATTCTTGTATGCCTGGTTACCAGGTTCTTCAGGCCAATGCCTTCACTGACTGCATTGACCACTTTCAGTTTCTTTCCAATGGAATCAACAAGGGTGAATGATACATTGGGGAACATGATCGCAAGCGGAACCCCCGGGAATCCACCGCCCGTGCCCACATCAAGGATTCTCAAGCCCTGGGCTTGTGAGAAATCAAAGATCGCAGCAATGGCCAGTGAATGCAGGATATGCTTTTCGTATAAACTTTCAATGTCTTTCCGGGAGATCACATTGATCTTATCATTCCAATCACCATACAGCCCGTCGAGCAATGCGAACTGCCTTTCCTGTTCTTCTGTGAACTCAGAAAAATACTTCTTCAGCAAATTCATGCCCTGTTCACTCATGAGGTTTGATTTATTTCCAGACAGCCTTTGGTTTTTTCAATACCGCGGGAAAGAATATAATGTAAAAAAATACTAAGCAAATATCGAAAAACAGGTACCAGGGAAATAAGTCTTTTTCATTCAGCTTCTTCATGGCTTTATAATAAACAATGCTCTGCGTGATCATCCTTAACATGAAAATACCAAGTACGATCCGCCAGTCGCTGAAAAACATCGCTACAATAAAAAGCGGATAAAAAAGGAACTGCGTGATCGAATACAGGGTAAGCAGGAAGCGATGGATCGGTTTATAGAATTTTGCAACGGAATAATGCCTGGTCTTCTGTTTGAACCAGTTGGTGAAATTCCTGTGCGGTACAGACAGGGTGTGGGCTTCAGGCTCGATGACTACTGCAGTATTCCGTTTGTTGGCAGCCATGTTGATGAAGAGGTCATCGTCTCCGCCTGGTATATGATTATGCGAAGAGAAGCCTTTCAACCTGTAGAACAGGCCTTTTTTATAAGCAAGATTTCTTCCTACACCCATATAAGGAATTCCCGCAAGCGCATAAGAAAGATATTGAATGGCGGTATGAAAAGTTTCGAACCTGATCAGTTTATTCAAAAATCCTTTTTTCTTGTGGTAAGCTCCATAACCCAGAACGATCTCAATGCCATCTTTGAACGGCTCCTGCATTTTCTGGATCCAGAATTCTGATGCCGGTACACAATCTGCATCAGTCAGCAACACTACTTCGTGTTTTGCAGATTTGATACCCATGGACAGCGGGAATTTTTTACCAGGTATTAGTTGGGCCTCTTGTTTG
>DATGXN010000064.1:0-12301 GCA_035298945.1 Chitinophagaceae bacterium
CAATTGCCTAGGCACCCCGGGAACGAAACACAAAATTAGAAAAAAAAGAATTGAACCTGTAACTAATTATAAACAAGATCGTATAACAAGAAAATGTAACTACTATGAAGAAAATGATGGTAACGGCAGGATTTATTTTGGCGGCAATAATTACGATGGCCCAGGACAAAGTGGTGAAAGATGCCAATGCGGAAACCCGTAAAGTGGGTTCTTTTCATGGCGTTTCAGTGTCTGGCGCCATTGAGCTGTATATTTCCCAGGGCCCCCAGGCCGTGGCTGTTAGCGCCGCAAGCCAGGAAGATGTAGATAAGATCATCACTGAAGTGGAAGGCGGGATCCTGAAGATCAGGTTCAAGGATAAAAAAAGCTGGTGGTCTGACCAATGGAACACCACAGGCCGGAAATTCAAGGCCTATGTTTCTGCCGAGCAGCTGGATTTTCTGGCCCAATCCGGTTCTGGAAATATCAGGATAGAAGGCACGCTGAAAAGCCCTGAACTGAGTTTTGAAGTGTCAGGTTCCGGCAATATTTCTGGAGATATTCAAACCAATGACCTTGAAGTCAGGGCAAGTGGTTCTTCTAATATCAAACTCTCGGGTTCAGCATCGAAAGCGGAATTTTCATTATCTGGTTCGGGAAATATCAATGCCCCCGGATTGAATACCGATGTGTGTGAAGTGAACATGAGCGGTTCCGGAAATGCAGAACTTACCGTAAATAAGGAACTTTCAGCCACCATCAGCGGCTCTGGAAATATCAGGTATGGCGGCAGTGGCAACCTGGTGAATTCTTCCACGTCCGGATCGGGCAGGATCAGGAAAATATAATTGTTTAAAAAGAATTACATGAATAGGTTAACAAAATGGTTGCTTGCTTTTCTGTTGTTGCCGGCCTTTGCAGGTGCGCAGGAAAAGGTTACGGTGAACGACAAGAATGCCCAGGTCAGGAATATCGGGTCTTCCTTCACAGAGATCTCTGTGTCTGGCAGTATCGATCTGTATCTCTCTCCCGATGATAAAGAAGTGGTGGTGGTCAGTGCGAAAGAAGAACAGTACCGGGATAAGATCGTGACCAGGGTGGTGGGCAATAAGCTCGAGATCTTTTTTAACAACAAGAATTTTTCGATCCGGTCAGACATGCGGTTGAAAGCCTATGTGTCTTTCAAACAGCTGAACAGGATCACTGCCAGTGGTTCTTCGGATGTGTATGTGAATGGGATCGTGAAATCTGATAAACTGGAGATACATATCAGCGGATCCAGTGATTTCAGTGGTGCTGTGGATGTGAATGAGTTGAGATTGGACCAGAGTGGCAGTTCGGATACCAAGTTGAGCGGCCGTGCAGGTCTGGTTGACGTGGACCTTTCGGGAGCCAGTGATATGAAGGCCTTTGATCTGAATTCAGATGTTTGCAAGGCCCATGCCTCAGGTTCCAGCGATATCAGTGTAACCGTAATGAAAGAATTATATGTGAATGCCTCCGGCGCCAGCGATGTGCATTACAAAGGAACCGGGACCGTTCGTGAGGTCAAGACCAGCGGGTCCAGTAGTGTGAAGATGGTACGTGACTAAGCAAGAGAGGCAGAGGGGCGGAGAGTCAGAGAGTCAGAATCAGAGAGGCAGAGTTATCTGGCTCTCTGACTCTCTTTTTGAAAAATCTTGCTCATGAATTAAAAAAGGCCTATCTTTGCTGCCCAAATCGCGAAGTAGAGCAGCGGTAGCTCGTCGGGCTCATAACCCGAAGGTCGGGAGTTCGATCCTCCCCTTCGCAACAAAAACGTCCCGCGTGAGCGGGATTTTTAATTTTAGCAAATCCCGTAAATGCATGTTCAGATCAGGCTTTGTAAATATTTTCGGCAGGCCTAATGCAGGGAAAAGCACGTTGTTGAACGCCCTCGTAGGAGAGAAACTGGCCATCATTTCCCCCAAGGTTCAAACCACCAGGCATAGGATCAAGGCATTTCTGAATGGTGAGAATTACCAGATCATACTGTCAGACACACCTGGTATCATAGATCCGGAATATAAGCTGCACGAGAAAATGATGAGGGCTGTTAAAAGCAGCCTGGAAGATGCTGATGTGGCTATTTTGCTGGCTGATGTCAAAGACGACAAAGAGAAACTAGATAAAGTATTCACCGATCTGCACCTGAAGGTGCCGGTCATCGTGGTGTTGAATAAGTGCGATAAGGTGAAGGAAGAGCATATCGTGGCCATGAAGAGCTTTTTCAGGTCCCGGCCATACGGAAAAGAGATCATTGCCATTTCGGCTTTAAAGAAGGAGAATATCGATGTGCTGTTGAAATCGGTCCTTGATAAACTTCCGGTTGGTGAGCCTTTCTATGATCCGGAGGACCTGACCGACCTGCCCCAGCGATTTTTTGCAGGGGAACTGATCAGGGAAAGGATCTACGAATTGTTCCAGGAGGAATTGCCTTACCAGACCACCGTGATGGTGCGGGAGTTCCAGGAAAAAACGACGCTGACCAAGATCACAGCTGATATTATAGTGAACAGAGAATCGCAGAAGGGGATCATCCTGGGTGAGAAAGGAAGCATGATCAAGAAACTCGGGTCCTTATCAAGGGAGTCTTTGGAAGAATTCCTTGGCAGGAAAGTATTTCTTGAGTTGTTTGTGAAAGTGAGACCGAAGTGGAGGGAGAACGACCTCTATCTCAAGGAATACGGGTATTAATCAGAATCAATTAGATTAGAGAAACATTATGGGTTTTACAGTAGCAATAGTAGGTAGGCCGAACGTAGGTAAGAGCACGCTGTTCAACAGGCTGCTTGAACAACGCAAGGCCATTGTAGAAGATACACCCGGCGTTACACGCGACAGGCAGTATGGCATTGCAGAATGGGCAGGGAAGAGCTTTAACGTGATCGACACAGGTGGATTTGTGCCTCATAGTGAAGATGTATTTGAGCGCGAGATCCGTAAGCAGGTAATGATTGCGGTTGAAGAAGCCCATGCTATTATTTTTATGTGTGATGCTGCAACGGGGATCACTGACCTGGATCAATCCATGGCCAATATTCTCAGGAAAGCAGATAAGCCCGTATTGCTTGCCGTCAATAAAGTAGACAATCATAACAGGTTCCTCGAAGCTCAGGAGTTCTACCAGCTGGGTTTTGAAAAGATCCATTTCCTGTCGTCTATGAGCGGCAGCGGAACCGGTGAATTGCTCGACGAACTGGTCAGCTTTATCAAGCCTGAAAATGAAGATGCATTTGAAAATACAGAGCTTCCCAAGATCTCGATCGTGGGGCAGCCTAATGTTGGAAAGTCATCTTTACTGAACGCATTGGTAGGGCAGGAGAGAACAATCGTCAGTGATATTGCAGGAACCACCAGGGACACCATTCATACCCACTATAATTTATTCCAGAAAGAATTCATCCTGATCGATACAGCGGGAATACGCCGGAAGAGCAAGGTGAATGCAGACCTGGAATTCTACTCTGTGATCCGGGCTATTAAAGCATTGGATGAGTCTGATGTTTGCATGCTGCTGATCGATGCAGAAAAAGGGATCACCCAGCAGGATCTGAATATTTTCAGTTTGGCTGAAAAGAAAGGTAAGGGGATTGTGCTGCTGGTGAACAAATGGGACCTGATGGAGAAAGAGACCAATACCGCCAAGCAGTATGAAAAAGAATTGAAGACCAGGATCGCCCCATTCAGTGATGTGCCCATATTATTTGTATCGGCCAAGGATAAGACCAGGATCTTCAAAGCGGTGGAAACGGCGCTGGATGTGTTCGAGAACAGGCAGCGCAAAGTGCCTACTTCCAGGCTGAATGAAGTAATGCTTAAGGCGATAGAAAGTTACCATCCACCGGTGGTCAGGGGTAATCCCATCAGGATCAAGTACGTTACGCAGCTGCCTACGGTAGTGCCCAGTTTTGCCTTTTTCTGCAATTTCCCTGAAGATATCAAGACCCCTTATCGGAACTACCTGGAAAACAAACTCCGGGAAAATTTCAGTTTCAGTGGGGTTCCTGTAAGGTTGTTTTTCAGGAAAAAGTAAATTTTTCCCGCCTTTTCTTTGCAAAATGGGAGATTACCATATACCTTTGCGCCACTAAAAAATCAAAAAACCGATTTAAATGAAAAAAGTACTTGCCATCTTCGCAGTAGCTGCCATTTTCGCAGCATGTAACAGCAACACCTCTGAATCTGCAGCCGCTGCAGTTGATTCTGCTGCTACTCAGGTTGAAGCCGCTGTTGATACAGCTGTAGCTACAGTTGATTCAGCCGGTAGTGCTATTGTTGATTCAGCTAAAGTTAAAGTTGATTCTGCAGCTAGCGCCGTTAAAGAAGCTGTGAAGAAGTAATTTTCTCTCAACATAATTAATGAAGTCCCCCCGGAATTTCTGGGGGGAATTTTTTTAGCAGTGAGCGGTGAGCAGTAAGCAGTAAGCAGGTCTTCTTAGGCTGATTCTGCTCACTGCTTTCTGCTCACCGCTCACTGCTTTCTGCTCACCGCTCACTGCTGATCTTCCTGATCAACCTGTTTACCACCACACCAAACTTCCTGGTTTCCTCCTGCTTCAATAATATAAAACTGTTCTCTTCCAGTTTGCCCACCACTTTCTCCATCTCGGCTTCATTTTCATAGACCATCAGGCGGAAAGGATTTTCGTAGTCTTTCTGGCGGGATTCATAGATCCCGGCACTGATCCACTTCATGGTTTTTACGCCTTCTTTCAATAAGCTGACCAGCCATGAAGGTTCGAATGCGCCCCTGATCCCCGTGATCTCTTTCAGACTGGCCAGGGCATGTTCAAACACCTGCTGATCATATAAGGAAGACTGTTTTTCATAAAATGCATGTACATCATCCCAGTCTTTTATACGTCCGGCATGAACTGATTTTCTGAACGATTCAAACTGTAGCTGCGGTATGAGTTGTCCTCCAATATTTACCCAGTCATTTCTTTTAGGTCTCTGTGGAAGAGCCGCTACTGCTTCGTTTATATCAGTTGCAGACTGAAGATGATCCACCAGCTTGGTTATACCATAGAAACGTATCATGGTCGTAAAAGCCTCATAGGCTTTCTTTACTTTCATTAGTACAACTTTCCGGTCACTGTTTTCAAACCCCGGGGCCAGTATTTCCAGATCATCCACCACCGGATCGTCACTGTCCAGCAACGCTCTGCCTTTTTTTATGTATTGAATTTTCGCCTGTTCTTCTCCGCTATATTCCCTGTACCAGGCTCTGCCGGTGAATTCCCTCATCAATTCCAATGCGGAAAACATTTCATTTACGCTGTCGGGCGCGAGGTAGCTGGTTTCAATTCTTTGGACTTTTTCAGTTCGCAGATCCCTGGCCCCATATTTCCATTCGTTCCTGGTCAGTGCATATAAATTGTACATGAACCAATAGCCCGGCACTACCACCAGCCTGTTATTGGGCACGTCGTCACTGATCAGGCAAAAAGGAATCTTAATGTCCAACTCGGCTGGATAAGCCCCTTTATTGATGATGGTGAAGGTGGCAAACCTGGAATTGTGCTTGAGGCTCACACTAAGACCCGGCCAGAAGCCACGACCAGCAAGGATCTCCCCATCAGCACTCCTGGAATTATGATTGGAACCGATAGTGGCGCCCGCAGCCATATTGGATTGTCCCTCTACCAGTGAAGCACATAAAAAAGAGTTGTTATGATGCTGTTCATGGAATGGAAAGATCAATGAGTTCAATACTTCGCAACAGGAAATAGTGGCGTTATTTCCCAGATAGGAATTGATCAGCCTGGCTCCGTATTTCAATTGTGAATGGGATGCCATGATAAATCGCACGGCCTTCACACCGTAGAAGACTTTGCATCCTACACCAATGATGCCGTTCACCAGTTCACATCCTTCGCCGATCTGCGTAGGTGCTTCCGGGGAGCTGTTGATTGTGATGTTTTTGATCTTGTTGGCTCCCTTCATGTAAATATCACTGCCCATCCATACATCTTTGATCATCCGGCAATTCTTGATCACGGTCCTGTCGCCGATCTTGCCATAATAGCCTCTCTGCTTATCGAATTTCTTTTCGGTGAACTGCATGAATTTTTCCAGCAGTTTTTCGTCATTCCTGTACCTGGCCCACAAATAAGCATCGCCGGGAAGCATGCCGTTGAAAGGCACAATAGCACGACCTCCATTCTCATTACACACTTCAAGCCAGATCCGGATATTTTCTTTTTCACCCTGCTTGACAATGCCGTTTCCGAATTTGGCTGTGCTGGTTGTAGCGAGCTCGTTGACGTTCACGATCATCACTTCGTTGCCAACGATATAATGTGCCATGTAGTTCACATTATCAATTACCACATTGTCCCCAAAATCACAGCTAACGACGGTGCTGTTATACAGACCTACGGGTAAACGCAGGTTCTTGAATTCAAGGAAGAATGATTCCAGTTTCCCGATCCGGACAAGACCGAAAAACGTGCAATTCTTCACGAGGTCGGGATTGAATGCATCCGAGACCAGTATATTATTCCAATTGTCGGAACTGTTGTTGTTACGGACCAGCATCTCTATTTCAGAAGTGGTCAGTTTGCGGTAGCTGATCCCATTTCTGTTCTGCCGGTTGCGCAGATGGTATTCATTTCTGCCCTTGGGTAAATATTCAGGATCAATAAATCCATAACCTATATCATGAATAGGTCGTTTAATAATTTGGTTCATGTTGGTTATTCTACCGTTACGCTTTTTGCAAGGTTTCTGGGTTTGTCAACGTCCAGCCCTTTATGCACGCCAATATAATAGGCGAGGAGCTGGAGTGGTATCACACTGATGATGGGGGCAATGATCTCGTCGGCGGCTGGCAATTCGATGATATCATCTGCCAGTGAGCTGATCATTTCATCACCTTCCGTCACAATAGCAATTACCTTGCCTTTTCTTGCCTTGATCTCCTGGATATTGCTGACGATCTTTTCATGATAAGAATCCCTGGTGGCCACAAAGATCACAGGCAGGGTTTCGTCTACCAGGGCAATGGGCCCATGTTTCATTTCTGCAGCCGGATATCCTTCAGCATGTATATAGGAGATCTCTTTCAGCTTCAAGGCACCTTCAAGCGCCACAGGGAAATTATATCCGCGACCCAGGTAAAGCACGTCATGAGTATCCGCATATTTTGCTGCGATCTCTTTGATGTGGTCGTTCAGTTTCAAAGCGATCTCCACTTTCTCAGGCACTTCGTGCAGCTCGTTCAGGAGATGAATATATCTTTCCTGGCTGATGGTCCCTTTGGCTGCTGCGATCTTCAGCGCCACCATCATCAGTACAGTCAGCTGGGCAGTAAATGCTTTTGTACTTGCCACCCCGATCTCCGGCCCGGCATGTGTATAGGCCCCGGAATGTGACGCACGTGCTATCGAAGAACCCACCACATTCAACACGCCGAAAATGAATGCACCCTGTTCTTTGGCTTTTTCAATAGCTACAAGAGTATCTGCAGTTTCCCCGCTCTGCGAAATAGCCATGATGATATCTCCTTGATGTATAACCGGATTGCGGTACCTGAATTCGGAGGCGTATTCCACTTCTACAGGAATGCGGCATAATTCTTCAAACACATATTCAGCCACAAGGCCCGCATGCCAGCTTGTTCCGCAAGCCACCATGATGATGCGGTTGGCATTCATCAGTTGTTCCAGGTGGTTCTCTACGCCACGCATCACGATGGTTGCTTTTTCAGCATCAAGCCGGCCTCTTAAACAATCGTAAATCGTTGTTGGCTGTTCGAATATTTCTTTCAACATGAAATGGTCATAACCGCCTTTTTCTATAGCTGAAAGTTCCAGGTCCAGTTTCTGGATATAAGGAGTGATCTTCTCGTTGCCGAGATTTTTCAATATCAGTTCATCGGGCTTGAGGATGGCCAGTTCGTAATCATTCACATAAACCACTTCTTTGGTGTATTCGATAATGGGTGAAGCGTCAGAGGCCAGGAAATGTTCATTCTTACCGATACCTATTACCAGTGGACTTCCTTTTCTTGCAGCGATCAGTGTATCGGGGTCTTCACTGTTCAATAATACGATCACATAGGCGCCAACAACCCTTTTCAATGCAATACGCACGGCTTCTTCCAACGGACAGTGATTATTGAGCCAGATATCTTCAATGAAATTCAATAACACTTCAGTGTCTGTGTCACTGTTGAAATGATAGCCTTTGCTGATCAGTTCTTTCTTCAGCTGGGCATAGTTTTCAATGATACCGTTGTGGATCATTGCAAGTTTTCCTGAAGCAGAAAGATGGGGATGGGCATTTCTGTCGCTCGGTTCGCCGTGGGTTGCCCAGCGTGTATGGCCTATGCCGATTTTTGCAGGTAATGCTTTTCCAACAAGACTGTCTTCCATTTCAGCCACCTTGCCTTTCTTCTTATAAACATTCAATCCGTGTTCATCAAGCAAAGCCACACCCGCACTGTCGTATCCCCTGTATTCCAGTCTTTTCAGGCCTTTCAGGATTACGGGGTATGCTTCCCTATGTCCAACGTAAGCGACAATACCGCACATATTTCTTCAATTATTTGTGCCTGCAAGATAGTTATAAGTCAATAATGATGAGGATGCGGAATAGTGCCGATAAGTGCGGGAGTATGAAGTAAAGTCAACAGTAAAAAGTCAAAAGTCGCAACGTCATTTTTGACTTTTGACTTCATCAAAGCAACAACCCCTTAAGAAATATATACGCGCATGAGAAATAGATCACCAGTCCGGTGACATCCACCAATGTGGCTACAAATGGCGCAGAAGAGACTGCAGGGTCAGCGCCAATCTTTTTAAGTAAGATGGGAAGCATAGATCCCACCAGTGTTCCAAACAATACAACGCCTACCAGTGAGAGACCCACAGAAGCGGCAATGAAAGTGTAGTGTTCACCGTATATGTCGGGAAAGAACCTCGACCATAATATGATCCTGAAAAATCCAATGATCCCCAGTACGGATCCCAGCATCAGGCCTGATACGATCTCCCTGCGCATCACGCGCCACCAATCCGCGAGGCTGATCTCACCAACGGCCATAGCCTGGATGATCAGTGTAGATGCCTGTGACCCGCTGTTACCACCACTGGAGATGATCAGCGGTACAAACAGTGCAAGTACCACAGCCTTTTCTATTTCATGTTCGTAATAACCCATAGCCGTTGCCGTTAGCATCTCACCTACAAACAGTACGATCAGCCAGACCACTCTTTTCTTGAAGAGTTTTAAAATGGGCATTTCAAGGTATGGTTCATCCAGTGCTTCGGTACCACCCATTTTCTGCATGTCTTCACTGAATTCCTCATTGGCTACCCATAGTACATCATCGATGGTGACGATACCCATCAGGATATCACTGTCGTTGACAACGGGAAGGGCTACACGATTATTCATCTTGAACACCTGGTTGGCCATCTCCTGGTCGTCATTGACATGAAGCGTGATGAACCGCCCATCAACGATCTCAGCCACTTTCTTCTCCGGCGGGGATATGAGGAACTCCCTGATCCTTACGTCATCGATCAGTTTCCCCTGTTCGTTCACTACATATATAACATCCAGGGTCTCCACATCCTTACCGAATTTGCGGATATAATTCAATACTTCAGAGATCGTCCATTCCTGGTTCACAGCCAGGTAATCCGGCGTCATCAGTCTTCCTACGCTGCCTTCAGGATATCCGAGCAAAGCGAGGGTGATCCTCCTTTCTTCCGGCTCAAGCATTTTAAGAAGTTCCCGAACCACTTCAACAGGCAGCTCTTCAAGGAATGCTGTTCTGTCATCTGCCGGTAATGCATTCAGCAGTTCAGCAGTTTTCAATGGCGGCAATTCCTGTATCACCCTTTTCTGTACAGGAAAATCGAGGATCTTAAACGTACTGGCAGCCCGGTTGGTGGAAAGCGAAGCAATGATCTGCACTTCATACTCTTCATAATCATTGATGAGATCACATACATCACTGATATTCTGGTTATTCAGGAAATCCTGTATCTCCAGTTTGTCATCCCTTGAGATGACTTCCTCAAACTTTTCGAAAAGAGTTAAGCTTTCCAGTTCCATATTAGGTTTTGCCCCGGACTGTAAAAATACTTTTTTTGTCAGACCTTAGTGAAATGATACTTCCATGTTTATTTGTTGCCGGCACCCCGGAGAAAGGCAGAGGCGTGTTTACTGCCGAGGATCTGGGCAAAATGACGGTAATCGAGATGTCGCCGGTGATCGTTATGCCCAAACAGGAAAGGGCTATGCTGGACAAAACCCTGTTGTATCATTATATTTTTGAGTGGGGCGTGAAGCGTGATAAATGTTGCATGGCACTGGGCTATGTGGCCCTGTACAATCATTCCTATATGTCCAATTGCGAATATGAGATGGATTATGATAGCGAGATCATTTCCATAAAAACGGTCAGGCCCATCAAAGCGGGCGAAGAACTCACCATCAATTATAACGGTAAATGGAATAATCAGTCAAAGGTCTGGTTTGACGTGAAAGACTGATCAGCTGTACTTTTTCAGTATATTTTTCACATCTTCTTTATAATGTCCGCCAAACAGAAGGAGGTGGACCAGTAAATGATAAAGCTGGAAGATGTCCACCCTTTCCATATGCCCCGGTGTTAGCGGGTAGACTTCATCGTATGCCTGGTAGAAAGAGTCTTCGTATCCTCCGAATAACCGGGCTATGGCCAGATCAAATTCCCTGTGTCCATAAAAAACAGACGGATCGAAAATGGCAGCTTTCCCAGTCTGGTAAACCATGAAATTACCTTTCCACAGATCTCCATGCAGCAGGGCTGGTTTTTCCTCTGGTATAAGGGTTGAAAGTTTCGCACACATCTGTTCAGCATGGTGCACAGTTTCTGCCGTGAGCATCTTGATCTTCTCGGCCTTATAAACTAATGGCATGATGCGTTGGGAAGAATAGAATTCGTGCCAGGTAGGGCGGTTTTCGTTTAGCTGGTGCAGTTTGCCGATATAGTTATCATAGTCCAGTCCATACTGCTCACGGGTATGCTTATGCATAGCAGCAATAGATCGTCCAAAATCTGACCAGAAATCCTCAGATGGGCTTCCTTTTTCGAGGTATTCCATCACCACATAGATCTGCTGGTGAAATTTTCCATCGAACAGGGGCCTGGGCACTTTAAGCGTTCCTGCATTGGCCAGTGTGGCCAGGCCCCGGGCTTCTTTTTCAAAGAAGTCCAGGCCAAATAATGCAGCATTGACTTTGATAAAAAACTTTCCCTTGGAGGTGTGCAGTATATAGGTTTGGCTGATATCGCCACCAGGGGCGGATTCTCCATGTGTTACTTCAACAGGTTCATTGAAGAAATTGGAAAAACAAGTGGTTAGGTGCAACTGAAAATTCTGATTGATCAACATGCGGTCAGGATTAGGGTAAAGATAGTTATTGTTGGTTACTCCTTTTGATCTGGTCGAGCTGATCGTCCAGGAATTCCTTTGAATACCAGCGCCCTTCGGCCATCACTCCGGCTATCTTTCTTGTATTGTCAATGGACAGAAGCGGGTTTTCATCCAGCAGGATGAGGTCTGCCCGGGCACCGGTTCTGATGATGCCGATATCATCTCTTCTCAAAAACCTGCCAACGTTGTAGGTTCCGGTTTTCAATGCCTCATAGGGAGTGAGCCCGGCTTCTGTATAATATTTCAGTTCCTGGTGCACAGAGAAGCCTGGTACATCAAAAACCTGGGGCGCATCTGAGCCAAGCAGAATGCCCACGCCATAGGCATTCATATAATAGACCAGCTGCTGCCTCAGTTTCATAAATGCTATCGCAGATTCCCTGTTATAGGCAGAGTCTTTTTCAACATTTTTTTTGGACTGGATCCAGTTGGCCAGTGTCTTCTTGTCTATATAGACCATTTCCGGATCAGCTGCGAATTCTTCGGCTGTGCGTAAGGGTGAGAACCATCTTTGTGAAAGCGCTTCTGTGGGAACAACCCAGATGTCGTGCTGCTTAAGTTCGGTCATGAGTTTGGGTATGACCGATGTGTCAGCATGATCAGCGATATTCATACCGAACGGTCCGATCTCTTCCGGTTTCATATGTTCAACACCACTGACCATCGCCTCAATGAAACCGTCCATATGATCAATGGTGGCATAGCCAGAAGAGATCGCCAGCCAAACGCCAACATCAGCAGAAACATGTCCTGCAAAAGGGATGTCCTGTTCTCTTGCGGCTTTTACGATCGCCAGGAATATTTCTTTGGAAAGGCCGGGATGAAGTTTTAGGAAATCATACCCCAGGTTTTTTTGTTGAATCACC
>DATGXN010000065.1:0-1706 GCA_035298945.1 Chitinophagaceae bacterium
CATATATGGATTGGCAAATAACTCCGCATATTCTTTTTCTTTTTCGATCAATTTTGCAGCAGGGTCTGCGGCTTCTGAAATTTCTTTCTTGAAGATGATCTCAGAAGCGCCTTTGGCGCCCATCACGGCGATCTCAGCCGATGGCCAGGCATAGTTCATGTCTGCACCAATATGTTTGGAGTTCATCACATCGTAGGCTCCTCCATAAGCTTTGCGAGTGATCACCGTAACCCTGGGCACAGTGGCTTCACTTAATGCATATAACAGTTTGGCCCCATTGGTAATGATGCCGTTCCATTCCTGGTCTGTTCCTGGTAAAAAGCCAGGTACATCCACTAATACCAGCAGCGGTATGTTGAAACAATCGCAGAAACGTGTGAATCTGGCTCCCTTTACTGAACTATGAATATCCAGTACTCCCGCCAGGCTCATGGGCTGGTTGGCAACGATCCCGATACTTCTGCCCGCCAGCCTGGCAAATCCCACTACGATATTTTCTGCGAAATCTTTATGTACTTCATAAAAACTCTCGCGATCGCAAATGCCGATGATCACTTCACGGATATCATAAGGCACAGAAGCACTTTCCGGAACAATGGTTTCCAGCTCTTCCCTGATCTCATCACTGAATTCATAGTGAAGCTTAGGCAATACATCCTCACAGTTCTGAGGCATATAGCTCAGCAGTTTCTTCACCTGGTTAATGCAATCCACATCATTGACTGCCGTAAGATGTGTTACGCCTGATTTAGTTGAATGGGTAGAAGCACCTCCCAGTTCTTCAAAACTCACCTCTTCATTCGTTACTGTTTTCACCACATTAGGGCCGGTGACAAACATATAGCTTGTCCCTTCCACCATGATGGTAAAATCTGTCATCGCAGGCGAATAAACCGCCCCGCCCGCACAGGGGCCCATCACCGCTGAGATCTGCGGGATCACGCCAGAAGACTGCACATTCCTGTAAAAAATATCTGCGTAGCCTCCCAATGATCTTACACCTTCCTGGATGCGTGCACCGCCACTGTCGTTTAATCCCACCATGGGTGCGCCATTTTTCATGGCCATGTCCATGATCTTGCAGATCTTCTCCGCATGTGTCTCAGAAAGCGCTCCTCCAAAAACGGTGAAGTCTTGCGCAAACACATAGGTCAAACGGCCGTTTACCGTGCCATAACCCGTGATCACACCATCGCCATAGAACTGCTGATCGGCCATGCCAAATTCAATGGTACGATGTGTCACCAGTGCACCTATTTCTTCGAAAGAACCAGGATCCATCAATAACTCAACACGTTCCCTGGCAGTGAGTTTTCCTTTTTTATGTTGCGCTTCAATACGTTTTGGTCCGCCTCCCTGTTTACCCAGCTCTATTTTATCCCTTAGAATTTCAATTTTACTTTTCATATTTATTCAATTGACGAATTAGCTAATTAGCTAATTCGCTAATTAGTCAATTACTAGTGTGCCAATCTCCTTTTCCAACTTGTAGTTCTATGTTGAACCGGTGCAAGAACTTTTTGTTGATCCTGCCAGAACCTCAATGCCACCAGTGCCGCCGCCTCCGCATTGGCTTTTTGTTTGTCCTTGATCTTTTCCGGTGTGAAATAGTTTTTTACAAAATGCGTATCGAACATACCCGATACAAATGCATCGTGCTCCATAACAAATATGCCAAATGGCATAGTTGTGATCACGCCCTCGAT
>DATGXN010000066.1:0-45902 GCA_035298945.1 Chitinophagaceae bacterium
CCAATCCCATTCCTGTTTCCAATAAATACTCCGTATCAAGAGCTGGTCTTACTTTCCAGTTCACTCTCGTCGTCTGATCACTATGATTCCACATGGAGTGGGTGGTATTGGCAGGTATGACCAGCTTATCGCCTTCTTTCAGAATTTTTACGTCACCATTGATCCTTACACTGATAGACCCTGCTTCAACAGTGAATTCTTCTTCTTGCCGGGGATGATAATGGGCTACGGGTTCTTTTGAATGGGAGGTATATATCGACTCCATCTCCAACAGCTGCCCGCCGGTATCCCTCCCTGTTAGTATGAACCTGATCGTTTGTCCTGATCCAGGGTTGCTTATCCTCTTGTTTTTGACTGCCATAAAATAAACCCGATCTATTTCCGCCAAATTACAAACCTTGCAGGGGCAAAAAAATAAGATGATGCACGAATTGAGCAATCCGGCGTGGGAATCGTTGTGCAGCCGGCAAAAGCAGTTTAACCAGGGCGACGAAGAAGTCAGATTTTATCCTGAGAATGTTTCTCCATTTATCGCATTGAAGAATTGGGATGAACAGGATATTCAGACCCTTATTGAGAGAGAGCTCCCGGACAGATCCTTCTCTATGGTGGTTGAAAAACAGGTTCAGTTACCGCCATCATTCGACATCATCTTCGCCATCCCCCTTTACCAGATGGTTTGCACGGATCTGAAGCGATCAACAAAAAATGGTGTGGAAATTCAAAACCTTAGTTACGACCATGTTCCCCAGATGCTTGAGTTAACGGCTATGACCAGGCCAGGACCGTTTTATGAAAGAACGATCGATTTCGGAAACTATATCGGGATCTTTGAAAAGGAAAAACTGGTGGCGATGGCAGGAGAAAGAATGAAATTGAGTGGATACACTGAAGTGAGCGCTATCTGCACACATCCTGACCATCTCGGAAAGGGATACGCATCGATGTTATTTTCAAAAGCATCAGAAAGGATAGTGGATGAAGGAAACAAACCCTTCCTGCACGTAAAAAAAGATAACGCCGGCGCGATCAGGATATATGAGAAATTCGGTTACAACATCCGAAGTGAAATGTTCTTTACGGTATTCAAAAAGAAGTCCTCATAGCTTAGTCTTCTTCACGCCTTCTTTAGTGATCCTGACCGGCATTATAAAACCGTCTTTGTCGAATTTCATTTCATCGATGCAGGTCTCCCTGGAATTGCCATCGGTTTCTGTCAATGGCCTTCTGTGATAGACAATAAAATATTTATCCTTCCCCGGGATGGTCAGTACAGAGTGATGTCCTGCCCCTGTTGCAATAGCAGGGTCCTGTTGTAATATCTTCCCAATTCTTTTAAAAGGCCCTGCGGGGTTATCAGCAATAGCATAAGCTACACTATAGTCGGGCCCGGTCCATCCTCCCTCCGACCACATAAAATAATACTTGCCGTTTCGTTTAAATACAAAAGGTCCTTCTACATATCCTTCGGGTGTGATCTCTTTAAATGTTGTACCATCAGCAAAAGATAAAAATCCATTCAACTGATCATTGAGCTGCACCAGGTTACAATGTCTCCACCCACCATAATACATGTATACTTTACCGTTATCGTCCCTGAATACAAACTGGTCTATAGGCTGCGCGCCGTTATAAAACTTGTCTATAAGCGGTTTACCCAGGTAGTCTGAAAAGGGCCCAGATGGTGAATCAGACACTCCCACGCCGATGCCGCCTTTTTCCTCGTTGTTCTGGATATCGTTTGCAGCGAAAAACAGGAAGTACTGTTTCCCTTTCTGGATAATAGAAGGTGCCCACATGGCCCTCTTTGCCCATTTTACCCGGCTTGTATCAATGATGCGCTCATGCTTTTTCCAGGTCACGAGGTCAGTGGAAGAAAATGCATCCAGGAAAACCTGTTTCTCATACTTCGCTGAAAACGTGGGATAGATCCAGTATTGCTTGCCGAAGATGATGGCCTCCGGATCAGCATACCAACCGGGAAACAAAGGATTGCCGCTGTAATCAGCCGGCTTAGCCTGTGACTGCACAGTGTCAAGCATTAAAAAGAACAAAATGACCAGGTATGATGACTTAATTATTTGCATGGCTGCTTTTGTGAATTCCCTATTATAAAGCTAAATTTAATCAGGTCTTCCCATTCACCCTAAAACTTAATCATGAACTGGTATATTATTATTCTGGCCGGTATCGCGGCCATTGTATTGATCGTATTCCTGGTTAAACGGAATTTGAAGGATGAAGAAAAATTCGAAGACCAGTTAAAAGAGGATTATCATAAACCCAGGGAAGAGGATGTAAACGATACAACTATTGATTAACATGAATTACAGGATCATACTTCTTTCTGCAATACTTTGCGTTGGCAGTATTGTGAATGCCCAGGAACGAAATACTGATCTATCAGTATCTTCCAATTATAATTCTAAAAGCGTAGTTTGTAGCCTGATCAGAAATACCTAATTCTATTACATGCGAAAACTTATTCTGTTACTGTTCATTGTACTGGCATCTGTATCTGTCAGCCTGGCCCAGAAAACAACGGTTTACTTTGTGCGGCATGCGGAAAAAAATATGATTGATCCCAGTTCAAAGGATCCTGAATTAAGTGGTGATGGTGTGAAACGAACCCAGGACCTGGTGAAGTTCCTGAGAAAAGAAAAAATTGCTGCGGTGTTCAGTACCAATTACAAGAGAACTATTCAAACAGCGGACCCGGTGGCTAAAAAGGCCAATAAAGAAGTTATTATTTACGATGCAGGAAAAATTGCTGAGCTGGTTCACAAGGTAACCACTGAGTATAAGGGTAAAACTGTATTGATCGTAGGGCATTCAAATACGGTGTTGCCAATGGTTAAAGCATTTGGTGGCAGCACAAATCTCATTGAGATCAAAGACTACGAATACAACTATCTGTTCAGGGTAGTCATTGATGGTGATAAAGTAGTCACCACTCAATATACTTACGGAGACTAAACAAATCAGTCCCCCCTCAACAGCCAATTCTGCACTTCCTTGTCTACATCACGATCCTGGTGGCAGCCATTACATTTTTTAGTGAGTAAGGTATAGGCATCCCTGGCATCTGGCCATGTTCCTTTTTCGAGCGCGGCATGCAGTTTTTCCATCGATGGTTTCAGGTCTCTTTCGTAAGATTCCCTGAATGGCTTATCCAGTTTCCGGTGGCTGTCGAATTTACCACCAACAACCTTCAACACACTGTCCATACCGGTTTGCAGCCATACTGCATTATCCTGGTTTTGCTGTCGAATAGCATCCCCAAGATTTTCATGGTACATCCGCAGATCGATCATATTCTCATCGAGGTCCTTCACATTCTTTACATTATCCTGGCTGAAAGGATTACACATGGTTGCCAGCAAAAAGAAAACGATCACAATAAATGGTGCTTGTTTTATCATATATGAACCTCCGCAATTTCAGTACCCGTAAACGTTTTTTTCCTTAATCGCAACAGGAAAAAGTTTACCAGCAAAAAGCTGACCATGGGCAACATGGTAATTAAATAATAGATAGTGTAAGACACGGTTACGTCAGGACCCGTTTTAACCGGAAGAAGTATGCCCTCTCCTATTGATCCATCCGAAAACACAAACCCTTTCGTAAAATTCCATCCAAAATGCATGGCAATGGTTGCATATAATGAACCGGTTTGTGTGTATCCGTATGCATATAGAATGCCAACAAGTCCCGTTATGAAAAACACCACGATCATCTGGCCGGGATTTCCCAGTATTTCGAAAGAAAACCAATGATACACACCAAATGCAATAGAAGAGATCAGGATCGCTTTTGTCACTCCCAGTTTCCTGATCAGCAGGTAGAATAATACGCCTCTGAATATCAATTCTTCAAACAGCACAGACTTGATGTTCCACCAGATCCCATCCAGCAGCAATGAGGCAGTAAGTTTTGGATTCAAAACCCAATCTTCATTGCCAAAATATCTTCGCAATAAATAACCGGAAGCACAACAGGCTGAAGCAACAGCTAAGAAAATCATAAGATCTGCTATGCGGGGAAGCGTTGGCCTCAGACCCAACACCGAAAGATCTTTCTTTTCAACAAACCAGATGATGATCCAGGAAATAGCTAATTGTACAAGAATTCCGATCATTCTTTTTGCTTGAGTTTTACCCGGTCAGGCCATTACTGCGAGCATATAAAATATCTGCCTGCCCAATTGGTGTTTACCTGATATCTGAATTGATTTTTCTGCTTCCGTTTTAGAAATTCCCCTGGTGAATAACCGCCAAGCGATCTCACCCTCAATGATAACAGAACACGCTGGCTGATGTTCAAAATCGTAGCTGAGCTGCCACTTATCGTTTTTACGGATCAGGAACCAGGTTCCCCCTCCATCACCGGTGATCGTGAACCTGATACATTCATTTTCCACTGCAATCGTATCCCGGTAATGATGAGGCAGGGCCCGCATGGAGGTGTCGAGATATGGATAATAGAATTCTCTTTGATACAAAGGCTCCGTTTTGCCCACCGCATACCGGATCTGCTGTTGATGATGCCATTTCTCAGTGTACTCCCTGGCGATGTGGAACCAGTTTTCAGATTCTTCCTCGCCTGCCCATGCTACTGAGAATATGGCTTTGCCTTTTGGATCGAGTTTTTCCCAGATATCGTTATACAGCGGACCAGTAATTTCAAGCAGAAAGATGATCAGCTCGGGGCTCACCCTATGCATGGCCTTCACCCAATCTGCATTTAATCCGTTCAGGAAACTCACCAGCTCCCTGTATGTTTCTATTTTGCCAGCCTTCTCACCAAAATATTTGTCCTTTAACATGGAGATGGCGCGAAGGTTCCCATCGAGTAAATGCGCAGCAATATCCTTGACCTTCCAGAGCGGTGCAAGGGTCTGCCTTTCCCAATCCTCTTTTGAAAGGGACCTGAGCAATCTAATGAGCTCTGTATCCAGTTTTGGGAAAAGGTCAATCGTCTCTATGATCAGTGGATGTTTCACTTTAAACCTGCCTCTTATTATTTGTAGCTCTGAACATGTTGTATGAAAATACTATGGGTACAATCACCATGATCATCATGATTATAAAAAAAACGATAAAAAGAATCTTTCCGTCGAGTACCAATGCGGATACCAGTTGTATGGCTCCGCCCGCCACCCACCATTTACCCGCCACCCGATGGGTTGCTGTCCAGTTCTCATTGTTCTCCAATGTCCATGGCAATCTGAAGCCGGCAAAATAATTCTGCCTGAGCCTCGGCATAAAAAGTCCCATCGCGGCAAAGAATATACCAAGAAATACAAAGATCATTTTATTGATGGGCATATTCTGATGGACAGTATTATATAAAATGATCAGACACATCAGATTCATGAATGCAACGATCAACAACGCAAATTGCCTGAAAATGGGATCGTCTGTATTTCCGTATCTCTTGGGATCGAACTTCCGAAGATTCGACAAAAGAAGGAAAACGAATAAACTCACACCGCCCATGATTGCGGGCAACATGAATATGCTCTCTTTCTTCCCCCATGCATCCGGCTTACCGTCAACACCAAAATGTGTTGGGATGGTGGCTGGCAGATCTGGCCACAAATAAAATGCGTATCCAACCGGAAGCAGGATAAATAAAATGACGATCAATAATGAAATGTTTTTGCCGGATATCATAGCTTATTACTTGAACAATAATATGAACAGAGAACCGGCAATCATGATCACCGATCCAATAAGTTTCCTGATCAGCCCTTGCTCCTGAAAGATCTTGTACCCCAAAAATACCGAGATCAGAATGGAAATCTGAAATAATGCGAGCGCTTCACCTACTGGCATATTCTTAAAGGTGTAATTGGTAGACGCAGTCATCAGGGCGATGGATGCACAAAGCGCCAGGTATTTCCCTGCGATCGCCCTGTTCATGCCCTTGAAATAATATTGGGGTTTTACCCCATTCAACAGGCAAATGATATAAGAGAAAAGGGCTCCAAACGTACACCAGCTTACAAAAGCCATGGCAAGATCTGAGTTCTGTATGATCTTCTTATCAAATACAGCCTGAATGCCAGTAAGCACCAAAGCTGCTATCCTGAATTTAATAGCAGGCTGCTTCAGTATCGACCAACTGAACTTTCCCTGGCCAGTACTAAGCACAAAATAACTTCCGGTGATGATCAGCATTACACCGATGAAGCCCCAGAAATTCGGCAACTCCCCGAGCAATATGAATGCGAATATGATCCCGATCACCGACTTGTACGCATTTATGGGCCCAAGCACAGAGAGATCCCCTTTCTCAAGCGCTTTAATGATAAATGCATTCCCGAATGCCCCTGCAACTCCGCTCAAAACAGAATAGATCCAGAATGAACTGTTCAGATCAGTCAAGGAGTGGCCTGGCAGAAGAAACAGGCTGAACATGGATAAAACCAGGTAAGAAAGAAAATTTACAAACAACGGATGATGAAGACTTAAAGTGAGATTCTTCTGAATAACATTGGATATGGGATTTGAAATGATCCTGATGGTAACTGCTGCTAATAATAATACCTCAACTGCCAATTTTCATTTTATTACTTTCATGAAACACACACTATTGTCTACTCCTATATACTGCCCATAGTTTTCTGTGATATGATAGCCCGTATTGGAATACAAGCGGATCGCTTCCGGTTGATTTTTGCCTGTTTCAAGCACCAGGCTTTTATACCCAAGCTCAAAAGCCCATTTTTCCAATTCGGTCAATACCCCCTTCGCAAGACCCATCCTCCTCCTGCTTTCAACAACATACATTCTTTTCACTTCCACCGAGTCCTGGTCAAATGCTTTAATGGCTCCACAGGCTACAGGCATCTCATCATCGTATGCCACTATCGTATTCCGGATCGAAGCGGTCTTATTGAACTGCGCATAAAAAGCGTGATCATCCCCGTCCCTGACCTTCAGATCCGCATCGAGGAGTTTAACCAACTCAACAAAATCCTTGTTCTCAGAATCAGTACGAAGATATCTGATCATTGATGTGAGATTTCAGTCTGATCCATTTCATGCAATACTCTCTCCAAAATTTATGATGTTCCCACTATTATCCAGGATACTGAACTGGCGCATCCCCCAGGGCTGATCTTTCAGCGTACCGTTGGGATGTACTATGTTCAATTTCTGACACTCTTCATACAACTTATTGATCTCACTCACCCTTACATAACATCCTGTTTGCTTGGGGATTTCGGGGTCATTGCATTTCCAAAGATGGATCTCTATATTATCCCTGCTGCACATCAGGTATTCTTTCCAATTACTGTTGCACTGGAAGCCCAGGTTCTGATAAAATAGTACGGATTCTTCAAGATCGAGGAATGCGAGGATGGGAACTGCTTTTTCGAGCGGCATATATGGTCAATTTAGATCAAGATAATCCGGAAAAAGTCCCGAATATTCAATCTTTTCAAATTATAAAAAATAATAATGAAATGAAGGCAGGTCAAGATCAATTGTTTGATTCAAATGTTTAAAATCAGGCAACCGGCACCTTTAAAGATTAACTTCCCATCTATTTCGCCAGGTTTATTGCAAATAGAATATTTGGACCAGCGGGAATACCTAAAACTTAAACTGATCAATGCCCCGGCTTCCAGGAAAAATACTCGGCCTTTCTGCTATTCTCACTATGCTCTTCTTATCAGCCTGGTCACAAAATGCTGATACCATAAAACAATCGGACAGTTCTAAATCTGAATTTGTCAGATCCATGCAGAAATTTGGCACGGAAGAAGCCGCCAGAAGCATAGAGAAATTTCAGGAAGAACAGGTATCCAAAAAGCAGCGGCAGCTGGTAGATCAAATCGCAAGAACAAACCAGCAACTCAAGATCTATCTCAAAAAAGGAATTGATACCATAGCGATAAAGAATGAACTGGAAGAGACAAGGTCATCGCTGGAGATTGTGAAAGACGGGGTATTTGTGAATAAAGGCACCTCTCAGACACACAGGAACCTAACCGTATCCTCAGCCATTCTTACGGAACTGATCAACAGGATGGGTTCAAAAAAAAACCAGCTTGATCTCTATGCTAACGTCCTGATTGACTTCAGGGATAAGCTGGACTCACTCCAGGCAGATGCGACTTTATATAGTTTCCCTGACGATTCGATAAAGATCCGTAAATACCAGACCAGGCTTGCTGTTGTGGTCAAAGAATTGATACCTGTAGATAGCAGCCTTACAGCATCCCTGAACAGTGTAGAAGGCTTGCAGCCTAAAGTGGATATGATGGTGTATGAACTGAAATCAGCATTGGAAGACGTAGAGCTATTCCGAAAGCAACTTTCAGATCAGAATTTTAACCGGGAGTTTTCCAATATCTGGGGCAAGGTGGGGTTTTCAAGACCATTTGGCCAGATCCTTAAATTTTCCCGATCAAAGGAAAGCCTGTTGTTTGGATTTTATATCAATGACAACAAGGGCAAATTTATGATCATCATCCTGTTGATCGTGCTGACAACATTTTTGATCAGTTCAATAAAAAAACGCCTGGACCAGGAAGGATCGCTCGATCCTGAATTCAAGAACCAGCTGGTGATCAGATATCCTCCTCTATCTGCAATAATTATTGTGGTAAGTATTTTCCAGTTCATTTTCTTTGATCCACCGTTTATTTTCAGTTTTTCCTTCTGGCTTTTATCGGCAATATCCCTGGGCATCATATTCAGGAATTATATTACCCGGTACTGGATGAATTTCTGGATCATTTTTGTGATCCTGTTCATTCTGGCAAGTGCAAATAATCTTATACTACAGGCCTCCAGAACAGAAAGATGGCTGATGGTGGGTTTGTCGCTGATCGGGATAGTCTACGGATCGTCGGTTCTGCTGAATGGACGCAAAAACGAATTAAGGGAAAGAAAAATACTTTACTTCATCGCATTTGTTGTTTTGCTCCAGGTCGCTTCCCTGATAGCTAATGTATTTGGGAGATTCAATCCCGCGAAAACATACCTGGCAACAGGTTATGTGGGTGTGATCATCGCCATCCTCTTTCTTTGGACTGCCAGGTTGATCAATGAAGCGCTTACACTGGCGTCAAAAATCTATAAACATCCAGACAGAAATCTGTTCTACCTGAATTTCGAAAAAGTTGGTAACAGGGTGCCGGGTGGATTTTATGTTCTTCTTATCATAGGCTGGTTTGTTTTGATTGGCAGAAATTTCTATTCCTTCAAAGTATTCACCGGTCCACTCTATGCGATGATCACAGAAGAAAAGACCCTTGGAGATTATACTTTCACCATCAGTGGACTGATCGTGTTTCTTGTGATCCTGATCATTTCCATGTTCCTCTCCAGGCTGGTTTCATTTTTTGCGTCAGAACCTGTTGCCACTCATGAAGCCCTCAATAAACATACAGGTAAAACAGGGATTGGCAGCTGGCTTTTACTGGTCAGGATCTTCATCATCAGTATGGGGCTTTTCCTTGCACTCGCAGCTGCAGGTATTCCCCTGGACAGGATCACCATCGTGATCGGTGCATTAGGTGTAGGTATTGGCCTTGGCTTACAGAGCCTGGTAAATAACCTGGTCAGCGGTTTGATCATTGCATTTGAAAAACCAGTCAATGTGGGTGATCACATTGAGGTAGGAGGAAAGCCAGGTACCATGAAAGCTATTGGATTCAGGAGTAGCATCGTCACCTTAGCAGATGGTGCCTGCCTGATCATCCCAAATGGAGATCTGCTTAGTCAACACCTGGTGAATTGGTCCATGGCAAAAAATGTAAAGAAAAATGTCACAAAAGTTGGTGTGGCTTATGGAACTGACCTGGAAAAAGTTAAGTCCATCCTGCAAAATATTCTGGCCGACGATGCCAGGATATTGAAATATCCGGCACCTGCCGTGGTGGCAAAAGAATTCAACCATTCGTCAATTGATTTTGAATTGATGTATTGGGTTGGGAATATGAATGATACCAGTAATGTTGTGGGAAAAATCATTGAGAGCATCGACAGGGAATTCAAAAAAGCTGGTATTGTAATCCCTTTCCCACAACAGGAACTACATATTCTCACCCAACTGCCTGAACAAAAAGCCTGAAGGTTTTACAGTCTTCCGTAAACGATAAACACTGCCATTGCCAATAAAGCAAGATTGAACAGTATCGCATTCCATTCTTTATATTGAACATGGTGAATACTTGCGAAAACCATAATCACCGCAAGACCAATAGCAGCTAATGGAGTAAGTATCGGCAGTATGTTCAATGCTGTGGGCAGCACCAGTCCTACTGCACCAAGCAACTCAGCTATTCCAATTATTCTCACCAGGCTGAGGTGCACTCTTTCCGCCCAGTTAACACCCTGCCTTAACAGCCTTTCCTGCGGTTGAGTGGCTTTCATATACCCGGCCGTACCAAATATCAATGCCAGTATGATCTGCGATGCCCAAAGCGCAACATTCATGTTGATTGATTAAAGAGTTTTCAGGATCTCAAGTCCCCGGGCCCATCGGCCATGTCCGGATGCAACATTAATATGTCCAGCATCCCCTATTTCAATAATATCACTTCCCCAGCAGGCAGCAAAATATCTCGCCCTTTCCAGAGATACCCAGGGATCATTGGAACTGGCCACCACAACAGTTTTGAAATTTATCTTTTGTAATGGGATGGGATCAAATCCTACTGCCGGGAATGTATATGCCGGGGCTTCAAGATCACTGGGGGCCACAAGCATGGCGGCCCTGACCTGCTTACCATATTTAGCCGCAAAATGCGCAATGGTAGCACATCCCAGGCTATGACCAACCAACACTACATTCGAAAGGTCCTGCCCCATTAAATTCTCATTAATCGTCGAGATCCAGTCTTCACAAACAGGCGCATCCCACTCCTTTTGTTCGATCCGCTTATACCCTTCAATAACTGACTCAAAATAAGTTTGCCAGTGCTCAGGTCCGGAATTACCCAGTCCCGGGATATTAAAATAGTTGATCATCTTTCTCTGATAAGTTAATTGTTCTTTCTGCTAAGTTAAAACTAACTGCCGCGCAAACACTCAAGAATTTTATACAACAAACCATTTAAAGTGTAAGTATTCCGGCATGGAGTGAGAATAATTTTGACCCCGGCATTAGTCAAAAATTCTCAACACAAAAATGAACAGTATGGAACTGATCACTTACCAAACGAATATCAGCAGTGAAGCAATTCTTGAAAAACTCAAGCCTTTGCTTGATCAGACAATAGGCTCCGGCAATTGGGGTATAGATCTCAAAAGCAAAGAAAAAACACTCAGGGTATTTGCTCCGGATACGATAAATGAAAATGCATTAATGAGTGTGTTCCGCCAGGCAGGCGTTTCTGCCACGAATATCGATGACTACTACTCGATTTATTGAAGAACATTATAAAAACTCAAATAAGAACAAAAATGAAAAATACAATTTCAATAGCCCTGCCGCAGACAGGCGGGAAAAAATGGTCGGCATTGGCCCTGCTTTGCACGGCACAGTTCATTGTTATCATGGACACTTCCATCATAGGCGTGGCCTTACCGGCCATTAAAAATCAACTGCATTATTCACAAACTGGACTTCAATGGATATTTAATGCTTATGTTGTTCTGTTTGGTGGGTTCTTACTATTGGGCGGAAAATTGGCTGATCTTTTTGGTGCGAGGAAAGTATTCATGTGGGGATTTGCCATCCTTGCATTGGCATCATTTCTTGCCGGAGCTTCCTGGTCGCCAGAATCTCTTAACACGGGAAGAGCCTTACAGGGATTGGGATCAGCATTAATTGCGCCCGCTGCAATGACCTTACTGATGTCTACTTTTACTGACCCCAAAGAACTGGGTAAAGCATTCGGTTTCTGGGGTGCATCAGCAGCAGCAGGAGGTTCAGCCGGAGTGTTTCTTGGCGGTGTGATCACAGAATGGATGGATTGGCGTTGGGTGTTTTTCATCAATATACCTGTAGCCATCTTAGTATTGGCATTCAGCAGATCATATCTCTTAAGCGGAAGAAAAGCCAAGGGTAATGTAGACTGGATGAGCGCGATCCTTGCAACCGCTTCGCTGATCATGTTAGTTTATGCAATCGTTTCGGCTGAATCGGCTGGCTGGACTTCAATACAAACTGTTGGGATCTCAGTATTGGCAACTATTCTCTTCATCATCTTTATCAGGATCCAGAAAAACAGGCAGGATGCACTCATGCCCCTGCAAATTTTTAAAGCACCCAACCTGGCGGCTGGTAATATAGCGATGGCACTTATGGCTTCTGCATGGATACCACTTTGGTTTTTTCTCAACCTCTATCTACAACAGATCTTAAAACTTACCGCATTTTACAGCGGGTTGGCTCTGTTACCCATGACAATCACTATCATGATCATAATGGTTGGATTCACAGGTAAACTCATTGCAAAATTCGGATTCAGAAAAAACCTGATAGCTGGTCTTGTTGCGCTCACCATCTCCCTGGTACTCTTCAGTTTTGTACCAGTCGAAGGCAATTATCTGCTCAACGTTTTACCTGCTTCATTGCTTGGAGCACTCGGCATGTCACTGGCATACATCCCTGGCACGATGGCTGCCATGTCGGGCGCCAAACCAGAAGAGACAGGCCTTGCCTCAGGAATTGTGAACACCAGCTACCAGATCGGATCGGCACTGGGGCTTGCCGTGATCAGTGTGATGGCCGCAAATAGCACTTCAGCTGCATCTCTTGGCGGCCTTTCCCAGGATATAGCGCTGAACGAAGGATTCAACACCGCTTTCATCAGTGCCGCTGTGCTGAGTGTTATCGGCCTGATGGTGGCTCTGTTCCGGATCAAACAGCCCAAATCATAAAACAGCATTTACACCCGATAATAATATAACCAGTTTCCATAATTCTATAAGAGTTCCCAAAGCCAACAGAACTAGCTTTGTTAAACAAAAACAGTCATATGAAAAAGATGATCATTTCCTCAGCCATTTTTATGGTAACAGTATTATCCATAGGTAGCGGTAGGGCTCAAACTGCCGGCAGCCCATTCTCCTCCATACTCGATAACTATTACGAAATAAAAAATGCACTTGTTGCGGGAGATGCTGCGAAAGCGGCTAAATCTGCGGCAGCTTTTAATTCCGCAGTATCTGCGCTGGACAACAAAACAGTAAGCGCTGCTGAATCAACTGTGTTCAAGTCCGTACAAACCGGATTGCTCACTGATTCAAAAACCATCGCAGCTTCAACTGATGTCTCCAAACAAAGAGAAACTTTTTCAAAACTTTCACAAAACATGATAACACTCGCTAAGGGGGTGAAGCTTAGTGCCCAGCCCGTGTATGTCGACTACTGTCCCATGAAGAAATCAAGCTGGCTCAGTTCGGAACAGGCTATTAAAAATCCCTACTACGGGTCTTCCATGCTTAGTTGCGGGAAGATCACTGACACACTGAAATAAAATACAAACCTCAAACAATCGAAACGCCAGATGAAAAAGATCTTCTTCCTGATGCTTTTAATAGCAATGAGCAGGGAAGCTGTTTCCCAGTCAAAAATGCATATGCCGGGTGCGGAAACAAATAAAGCTCCCTTCAGCACACGTATTGGGAATAAGATCGTCTACCACTTGTATGTGTCTGACACTACAGTGAACTTCACAGGAAAATCTAAGGAAGGCGTTTCCATCAATGGCTCTATTCCTGCACCCACATTGTATTTTGAAGAAGGCGATTCGGCAGAGGTTCATGTCCATAACCTGATGCATCATGAAACTTCCATTCACTGGCATGGCCTCCTGATTCCCAATGAACAGGACGGTGTGCCATACCTGACAACGGCTCCTATTCTTTCACACAGCACGCATATTTACCGATTCAATATCAGGCAAACCGGTACCTATTGGTATCATTCACATACTATGCTACAGGAACAGGTGGGCATGTATGGGGCCATAGTGATCCATCAAAAGAATGAAAAACCTCAGAAAGAAGAAGTAGTTCTCCTGAGCGACTGGAGTGATGAGAATCCACACCAGATAGAAAGGTCACTTCATTATGCGACAGACTGGTATATGATCAAAAAAAATGCGGTCCAAAGTTACACTGAGGCCGCAGGCCAGGGTTACCTGGGCACCAAGTTCAATAATGAATGGAAACGAATGCATGCCATGGATGTAAGTGATGTGTATTATGAAAGATTCCTGGTAAACGGAAAAACAGAGGATAGCGGGAAATACAAAGCCGGAGATAAAGTCAGGATGAGGATCATCAATGGGAGTGCCTCTACCTATTTTTGGATCTACTACCCGGGAAGCAAGATTACCGTAGTGGCCTCGGATGGAATAGCTGTTGAACCCGTTGAAGTAGACAGATTGATCATAGGCGTATCAGAGATCTATGATGTGATGGTAACTGTTCCTGAAGACGGCAAAACTTCAGCGCTGGTCGCAACCTCCGAAGACCGGATCGGTTCAGCATTTTTTTGGCTGGGAGCAGGAGAAAAAAAAACAGCCCCCACGCTTCCCCGCCTGAAATACTTTGAGGGCATGAAAATGATGAACGATATGATGAC
Source organism: Chitinophagaceae bacterium (assembly GCA_035298945.1). Lineage (GTDB taxonomy): Bacteria > Bacteroidota > Bacteroidia > Chitinophagales > Chitinophagaceae > Pollutibacter. The sequence continues at coordinate 14,560 of DATGXN010000066.1, forward strand.
CGTGGGTGGGAAAATGAACGACATGGGTATGGATATGAGCCTCCAGACTATGGACATGAATACGGTCATGTACCCCGAAATTACAGGTGAAGCCAGGAAGAAAAATATTTCCCATAACGATTCAACTCATGATCAACAGAAAGAGATCGTTACGTTGAATTATGCCATGCTGAGGTCACCCGTCAAAACTACCCTTCCCGAAACTGCGATCCGCACGCTACATTTCGAGCTTACAGGTAATATGAACCGATATGTCTGGACCGTAAATAACAAAACCATATCAGAATCTGATAAGATCCTGATCCATAAAGGCGAGAACATCCGGATAATCATTACCAACAATTCCATGATGCGACATCCCATGCATCTTCACGGCCATTTCTTCCGTATACTCAATGGTCAGGATGACTATGCTCCAATGAAAAATGTGTTGGACATCATGCCCATGGAAACCGATTCTATTGAATTCAATGCATCTGAAAACTATGGAGACTGGTATTTCCATTGTCATATTCTCTATCATATGATGTCGGGCATGGGAAGGATTTTCACTTATGCAAATACTCCCCCTAATCCCCAATTGCCAGATCCCAAAAAAGCATTGCGAAAAGTGTACGCAGATGATCGCCGTTTTTATCTGGGTGCAGAGATCGGTGTGGAATCCAATGGCAGTGATGGAGAAGTTACCGTGATGAACACCCGGTGGAAACTCCAAACTGAATGGCGCCTCGGATTAAATGCTCAGAAAGGCTATGAAACAGAAAGTCATTTCGGCCGCTATATTGACCGTAACCAATTCCTGTTCGCCTATGCCGGCTGGGACTGGCGGTATCGCAACAGCGATGAAATCGAGAAGAATCTGTTTGGACAAACAAATAGTAAAGATCAACGCGGTGTTTTCTGCATTGGAGTTCAGTACACACTACCCTTCTTCATAAATACTGACCTCAGAATTGATCACACCGGGAACATACGCGTGCAATTAAAACGTGAAGACATCCCAGTCACACGAAGACTCAGACTGTGGGGAATGATCAATTCCGATGTTGAATATAATTTTGGAGCCAGGTATATATTGAACAAATATATCTCAGCATCCACGCACTACGACAGTGATATGGGCGTTGGCGCAGGGCTTACCATAACCTACTGAACAGATTTTACTCGGTTTTAAGGGTTGCAAGAAAACTCACCACATCCCTGATCTCTTTTTTGCTTAACAATAAATACATCTGTGGCATACTGGAAGGTGAATTGATACGGTTTGCCACTTCTGTTTTCCTGATCAGCGTGTCTGCCTTGTCACCTATCTTCATCACATAACCTTCCGGTTTTTCCTGCTGCAGAATGCCATTCATTTTCTGCCCGTTCTTCAATTCCAATGTCACGATACCAAACCCTGGTGCTATTCTTGCACTGGGTTCGATCACGGCTTCCAATAACTGGTCGCGGGTAAGCCTGCTGGCAACGCCATTCAATTTTGGACCCACATTTCCGCCATAATCATCAATAGCATGACACCGCACACATTGTGCAGAGGAATTACTCCAGAATATGGCTCCTCCCCGCCTGGGATCACCGCCCAGCAAGGCACCTGCATAAGCCGCCTTGAGCGAATCCGGAGACGAATTGGCAGTCAGTTTCGTAAATCGTTCTTTCAAGGCTTTTGAACCCGTTGAGTCGATCGCATCAGACAATTCAAATTGAACTTCTTTAGGTAGTTTACCCGTCTGCATCTGGTCAAGCAGTTTCACAAAAACCTTCTCCGTATTAGCTAATGGCAAATTCCCCAGCGTTGTGATCGCAGCCTGCTTCTCTTCCGGAGTGCGGGTTCTGATCACATCATCCAATAAGTTCACCATCAATTCTTTTGACAATTGGGAACTGCGAAGGAGATCAAGTCCAACTACACGAACGCTCTTCTCTTTATCACTTACCGCCAGCTTAATAGCCTCGTCCATTTTTGCCCCCTTCAGTTTTGACAATGCCTCCACTGACTCAATTCTCACTTCAGGTGCCGGATCTTTTTTAAGACTGCTCAATAAGGTTTCTGCAGCCTCGTCGATCTGTAGCTTTCCAAGTGCCCTTGCCGAATGCACACGAACAGCAGCATCTTTGTTCGACATCAGTTTGATCAAAAGCTCTGAGGAATTCTTTTGTACGGGTTCCAGTGGCCTCGTGATCTCGCCGCGGAATCGGCCATCAACCCGGTCGAGCACAGAAGGCTTTGCCCAGGTACTCAATGCATCAATGGCTTCATTACGCATAGCAACTGGCGCACCTTCAAAACTGATATAAGCAATGAGGTTCTGCATGGCCTGTTCCGTTCCCACCCGTAGATTGGCATTGATCGCTCTTCTCACGAATGCCTCGTTACTGAAACGATGATCACCCAGGGCATTGGCAAGATCAGGTAGTGCATCTTTGATTGAGTGATCGTCATTGATGGCTCTTGCTGTTTCAGTAACTATGAATTCATCAGCATCCTTCAGGAATACTCGTATTCCTGGATCCTGCATTCTCCTCAAAGCCACAACAGCAGCAATTCTCACCGCGCGTGAAGGATGTGTAGACAAAGCAACCAAAGGCGCTGCCTGCCCAATACGGGCTAATGCAAGACTGCCCGCATGACGCAGATAATTATCTTCATCATTATTAGCTGCCAGCATCTCAATGATCGGTTTCACCGCTGGTGCATATTCCGTGCGGCCCAGTGCTTCGGCAGCAAAGAATTTTGCCCTGCTGTATTCATCTTTAAGCATGGTAATGAGTTGTTCACCAGCCTCTTTATAGCGCACATCCCCTATCCACTTTGCAGCCTGTGCCCTGATCTCGGGATCTGCATCTTTCAAATATGGCACAAGCAAAGCGCCGTTTTTGATATCAGCCCTTGCAAACTGACTGATGCCCCAGATAGAATGTACTCTTGCAAGTTGATGAGTTCTGTCTGCCAGTGTTGCCTTGAATATTTCCAATCCCTTATTTCCCCTTGTGGCCAGTTCAAACTGGGCTTTCTGACGTACACGCATATCCGCATGTTTCAACAGATCTTTCAGTGCATCGTCTTTATATGTTTTAAAATCGGCCCTGATATGCTGCTCTGTATTTTTCCTGATATTCCAGTCGGGGTTGTTGACATCCAGCTTCCAGATGCGTCCATAATTCTTGGTACCCCAGCCGTCGATCCAATCACCCATATACATGGCCCCATCAGGCCCAAAATCAATCCCAGTTGCCAATACTCCGCCGAGGATCATCTTCGATTGCACAAAATCAAATGATGCGCCTTTGGGTTTCAGGGTGAACGCGTGAATGCCCGACTTCGCAGGGTTACCCACAAACTCTACAACGAAAAATGAATTCTTATACTCCGGTCCTAAAGCCGTACCCGGGTTATAAAGCATACCGGTAGGACCATTGACAAAATTTTTGATAGTAGGAAGAATATAGGCAGCTTGCCCTTCCCACCTGGGTACATACATCTTCTCATCCATCCATACTTTATAATTATTGTTGTTGGGGTCACGATATTTCCCGAATTGCCAGTTTGTTCTCCAGCCTATATCTGCCCCATTCACCACATAAACTATACGTTCGCTCTCGCCAGGATGATCCCCATCATTGTCTTCACTGATCAGGTTGCCATACTCGTCAAATACAAATTCATGCGTGTTCCTATTACCATAGGAAAACACCTCGAAATCACTTCCGTCGGGATTTGAACGAACGATCACCCCGCTGTTGGCATGATCCCATTTCTTGCCATCAGGCCCTGTACCGGAAAATCCAATATCACCGATCTGCCAGTAGATCTTTCCCTCAGGCCCAACTTCCAGGCCAGACATGCCATGCCCGCTGAATCCAATATGTATACCGTATCCATGAGATATTGAAGTTTTGGAAGACGCTATGCCCTGCTTGTTCTCCTTGATCCTCCATAGATCAGGTCCTATCGCCACAAAAAGATCATCCCCATGCTTTAAGACACCACCCATAGCGTCAGTGGTTTCATCGTTAAAGTCTTCCACCACTAACTGTGACTTATCTGCTATTCCATCACCATTGACATCTTCCACCCGGTATACATGTTCTTTGGTGACCGTCATATCCCGCCAATCGTGCGAACTGTCACCATTCAGATCCGAAAGCCATTTGTTCTTGTCGCTATTTTCAGGAGCGAGGGTCTTATGGAGAAAAGCGCGTTTCTCTTCAACACTGGAAAGGCTGATAGAAGCGATCTCCCAATCCTGGTGACCGCGGATATCAAACTCTGAATTTTTCTGCCTGTTTGTCCTGGTATAATAGATCCTTCCCTGATCATCTATATCTATCGAAACCGGATCTGCAACCAGTGAATCTATCGCCCAAAGTTTGAGGGTAAGTCCCTCCGCCAGTTTTGGGGTAACTCCTGCTTCGATGGATCTGGCTATTTCCACCGTTTTGGCAGTATCCATAAGCGTTATCCTTGGATCTTCCGAAACTGAATCGGCTTGTTTGCAGGCAAAAAAAACCATTGAGGCAGATAATACTGAAGCGAGTACTCTGTATGAAGGCATTGCAGACTATTTTGATAAATATATCAATAATAGTTCTGAGTAATGTCTCCAGAATCGCCAGTTTTCAGGCTGTTTGTCTCAATTATAGTCCAGTAACTTCTTAACCATTTGAAACGACCCGCCATAGAGGGCCCTTATACGGGCAAGGCAAACATCAAAAATATAGGCTTCGGCATACGCATCATAGTAGACCGTATCAAATTCAGGCCTTTGCCTGGCTGGCCATTTAATAGCCCTGGTCAATATATGAAGCTCATCAAGTGAAGGAAGGTCCGAGATCTTTCCGGTTGGGAAAATGGTCAACCCAAACCTGGTTACTATTGGTTCATCGTATTTGGTAAATGTGTTAATTGATCCCGGGAAACTCCTGTGATACGTATCAAGAACAGCAGCCAGATCAAATTCATCAACCATGTCGTGCATCAGGACACCTATATTTCTATGCGCAGCAAAAACTGATCTTCCGATCAGGGCGATCTTGTCTGATGGCCTGACCGCAACGCTCTCGTGTTCTTTTTTCAGTTCCGCGTGTGGGTAATGAATACTGTCCATCACAGCCTTCATGATACCTTCTCCAAACAGGTCTTTTATCAGGGCCAGACTTCCCTCAACAGCATTGGAAACACCGGCAGTGCTATATAGATTCCCTGATTTAGTATAACTCACATTGCTAACCCATTTTGGCAATCCAAATAACTTCCTGTTCGCTTTCATGTCTGAGGCATGTGTAGTCATCTCCCTGCCATCAAAAAGTCCTGTGGCAGATGCAGTAAATGACCCCGCACAAACTGAAAGTATGCTGACGGATTCTGTATATCTTTTCTTTATCCAGCTGACGATATCCTGATCCGGTTTTTCTTTACCAAGGCCGGAAAAATTGGGTATTACAATAACGGATGGCCTGATACCCAGTGAATCTGCCTCCCTTAGTGTATAGTGTGGCAAAGCGAAAAATCCCTTCATCATGGCCACTGGTCCTTTGTCTACTGCAACTATATAAACATTGGCCTTATGGGTTAAATTAAAAAGATAATACGGCGCCATAATATCAAATATTTCTGTGCCTCTGTTATACGCCAGTAGAAATACATTTCTCTTCTGCGCATCAAAGCTCCGCACTGAATAACCACTGTTATAACCCGCTGCATAAACGGGTATCCTGAAGAACTCTCTAAGATTTCCGGTTCCTATATATACTATCACTGCAAACAAGGCTGCAGTGATACATGCAATGATTGATCGTTTCATCTCTTCCTTTTTTTCCGCAAAGCTCCCTCCATATCAGTCTTTTCCTCTTACAAATAATGCCCTGATATTTATAAGATTTTTGCTGGTTAAACTGGCGTATTTCGTATCAGGGTAATGGCAAAAATTCTTTCCTGACCAGATCAGCCAGCTGCAGATTTACCGCATCTTTTCCTTCACAAATTATATACAACAAGGTCTTTAAAGTGTAATGATCCCGGGGGCTGCCGGTAATAATTTTGAGTTCAAATCAGAATCAAAATTTATCCATTAGTCATGAGATCAAACACACTAAAAACAACAATTGGTATTGCATTGCTTAGCCTCGTTGGCATTACTGCCTGCAGTACCGGCCAGAAAAAACAAAATGAGTCTGGCTCAGCAACTTCACCAGCTGCACTTCCCGTTGACGTCACCGTAGCCAGGTCTGCTGCAATAAATCAAACTGAATCGGTGGCGGGCACAGTGGTCGCTAACCAGGCAGTGGATATCATGAGTGAACTCAGCAAAAAGATCATCCTGATATTCTTTAAAGACGGCAGCTATGTTTCTAAAGGTCAATCATTATATAAACTGGATGATTCAGATATCAGGGCCAGGATCAGGCAGGTAGAAGCTGATCTGCAATTGGCCAGGCTCAATGAATCCAGGATGGGCGAGCTGTTTAAGTCAGAGTCAGTTCGCAAAGAAGAGTACGACGTGGCCAAAGCAAAACTCCAGTACCTGGAAGCCTCGCTTGAGCTGCTCCAGGCCGAGTTTTCAAAAACAGTGATCAGAGCACCATTTTCTGGTCTTTTAGGAATCAGTAAAGTATTTGTTGGTTCGTTTGTAAGTCCTGGTATGCCACTTGTCAGTTTGCAGGAACAGAATACTGTAAAGATCCAGTTTACCATCGCTGAAAAATATCTCCCGTTTGTAATACCAGGCAAAACAATTCAATTCACTACAGAACTGAATAATGAGCCACTCAGTGCAAAAATTATTTCCTCTGAATCTTCATTGGATATGCAATCCAGAAGTATAACAGTACAGGCTGTTGCTCCAAATAAAAAAGGAGTGCTCAAATCTGGAATGTCGGCCAAAGTTTTCTTCAACACAACATCAGAACAGCTGTCCGGGATCAGGATACCCTCTGAAGCGCTAATTCCGGGAGCTGGGGGCTATAGCGTATTTGTGGTCAAAAATGGTACGGCGTCTATCAAATCCGTAACCATTGCTAACCGGGATGAAAATCAGGCAGTCATCAGCAAGGGGATCATGGATGGGGATTCAGTGATGATCTCCAATGTTCTTAGGGCAGGGGATGGCGTTCCGGTCTCAATAGTTTCTGCCAATTAACAAATCCACCAAACACATTTTATGAGCATAACATCTATCAGCATAAAAAAGCCAGTACTTGCTGCAATATTCTCCGCGCTTATTGTGATCGCAGGCGTGGTGGGCTGGCGATTTCTGGGAGTTCGCGAATTTCCAATGACTGAACCGCCCGTAATTTCTGTGGTCAGTTTCTATCCGGGCGCCAGTCCGGATGTGATCGCCTCAAAGATCACCAAACCCCTGGAAGAATCTATTGCGGAAGCCAATGGCGTTCGCACCATTTCCTCAGAATCAAGAGAACAGGTGAGCGTGATCTCTGTAGAATTTAACCGCGACATTGATCTGGAAGATGCCATGAATGATGTGCGCGATAAAGTGGCTAAGTCAAAAAATCAACTGCCTGCAGACGTTGATCCTCCAATAGTGGAAAAAGCCAGTTCTCCGGACAACCTGGTGGCCTTCCTGGAAGTGGAGAGTGATACCAAAGACATCAAGGAAGTAAGTCATCTTGCCGCCACCGTTATCAAGGATCGCATGCAAAGTATCCCCGGCATTCAAAGGGTAGCCATCGTTGGTGAACATAAGTATGCCATGCGACTGCGATTTGATCCGGTCAAACTTGCAGCATACCAACTCACACCTGAAGATATCCGCATCGCGCTTGCCAATGAAAATATTGACCTGCCATCCGGAAGGATCGAAGGCAATGCCAATGAACTCAGCGTCCGCACCCTGGGTCGCCTTACCACGCCTGAAGAATTCAATGAAATGATCATCAGACGAACCGGCAATGCAGTAGTGAAACTGAAAGACATAGGCTATGCAGAATTGGGAGAAATGAATGAACGAAATGCCATCATCAATGAAACTGGCGGGAAAAATGTGGTGGGTGTAGGTGTAGCCATCCAAATTCAAAGAGGCGCCAACGCCATCGAAGTGGTTGATGAATTCTACAATAGGCTCGACCAACTGAAGAAAGAAATCTCATCGGAATACAGGTTAATTGTTGGATTTGATTTTACAAGGCCAGTACGCGAATCGATCAAAGAAGTGGAAGAAACATTGTTTATCGCATTTGGCCTGGTGGTGATCATCATATTTCTATTCCTCCGCGATTGGCGGTCAACCATCGTTCCCATCATTGCCATCCCGGTATCAATTCTTTCAGCTTTCTTCATCATGTACATCGCAGGTTTCTCCATCAATGTACTTACACTGTTGGGTCTTGTACTCGCCATAGGACTGGTAGTGGACGATGCCATTGTAGTGCTTGAAAACATCTATAAAAAAGTTGAAGAAGGCATGACGCCGATCCAGGCTGCATTCAAGGGCAGTAAAGAGATCTATTTTGCAGTCATCTCCACTACCATTACGCTGGCTGCCGTATTCATGCCAATCATTTTTATGGGTGGAATCAGCGGACAGTTATTCAAGGAGTTCGCCATTGTGGTATCCGGATCTGTATTGGTATCTGCATTTGTGGCGCTTACCTTATCTCCCATGCTCAGTGCATACCTGCTAAAAAAGCAGGCAAAGCCAAACTGGCTCTACCGGACCACAGAACCATTTTTCGTCAAACTCAATAATGGTTATGGCTCCCTGCTAAAATCATTTATGAAATATCGCTGGCTGGCATGGGTATTTATCGCCGTAACCGCCACTCTTATCTATTTCATTGGAAGCAAACTTCCCTCGGAACTCGCACCTGTTGAAGATCGCAGCAATATGAGCCTCATTGCGATCGCGCCAGAAGGAGTGTCGTTCGATAAAATGAAACAGAACATGGAGGAAGTTGGAAAATATGTGAACGATTCCACGGATGGTTTGTATCAGACCTATTCCATGGTGGCGATCTCGTTCATTCCAGCCCCTGCTCCTACCAGTTTTGCTATTCAAAGCATATACCTGAAAGATCCTGCGGAACGGAATAAATCTATTATGGATCTGTATAACCAATATGGAATGGCTTCCGGGAAATTCCGGAATATCCTTCTGTTCCCCTATCTGCCTCCAACTATTGGAACACGGTATGGAGGAGGAATGCCAGTGCAATTTGTATTGCAGGCGCCAAGCCTGGACAGCATTTCAGCAGTATTACCCAAATTTCTGCAAGCCGCCAGGCAAAGTCCGAAACTGATGTTTGTGGATGCTGACCTTAAGATCAATAAGCCCGAGATCCAACTGAACATCGACCGTAAAAAGGCTGCGCTTATGGGCATATCAATTCAGGAAGTAGCAAGAGCCCTGCAACTTTCATTCTCCGGGCAGCGCTACGGGTACTACCTGCAGAACGACAGGCAATACGAAGTAATAGGCCAGGTTGAAAGAATCAACAGAAACGATATCAGTGACCTGCGGTCAATTTATGTACGCTCTGCAAACGGCCAGATGATATCACTTGATAACCTGGTCTCTATCCAGGAAGGTATCAGCCCGGCAGCGATCTATCGTTATGATCAGTACACCTCAGCTACCATTTCCGCAGCATTGGCACCAGGTGTCAGCCTTGCGGAGGGTATCGAAGAAATGGAACGTATCAAGAAATCAGTATTGGGAGAGAATTTCAAATCATCACTGGCAGGACAGTCCAGGGACTACCGTGAAAGCCAGGGCAACATCAATTTTACTTTGCTACTTGCATTGCTGTTGATATATCTGATACTGGCCGCACAGTTTGAAAGTCTTCGTGATCCATTGATCATCATGCTCACAGTGCCTATGGCGGTAACTGGCGCTCTGATCAGCCTTTACTGGTTCAACCAAAGCCTTAATGTTTTCAGTCAGATCGGTATCATCACGCTTGTTGGTCTCATTACCAAAAACGGAATACTGATAGTAGAATTTGCCAATCATCTCAAGCAGAATGGCATGTCAAAAACAGATGCCGCCATACATGCAGCTGAATCAAGATTCAGGCCCATATTGATGACTTCACTGGCCATGATATTCGGTGCACTACCCATTGCACTTACCCAGAACAGCCGCCAGTCACTCGGTATAGTGATAACCGGGGGATTGATATTTGCCGGCATCCTGACACTATTCATTATTCCCGCCGTCTACTCCTATTTCTCATCTTCAAAAATCAGGAAACCTGTCATTGAAGAAGAATTGCAGGAGCACCAGGAAATATTAACTGCAAAAATTTAACTCAAACGATCATGAAAAAATATTTAATCCAAGTGCTTAGCATGTTATATATGCTCATTGCAGCCATATCAGGCCATGCACAACATCAGCCGTTAAGCTTAAAAGACGCATTACAGTCCGCGGCAAAAGGTAACAGGCCGCTCCATGTACAGATCATGGAACGCATAAAGGCCAGAGAAGCCGTTCAGGAAGCCCAGAGCTTTCGGAAACCAAGTGTAAGCGCAAATGCCTCCTATACCATTTATTCTGAATTACCGGTGATCTACCTGCGAAACGAAAGCAGTTCTCCCAAAGTAAACGACATAAAATACGGTGGCCGGTTTGCATTGTATAGCAATATTTCAGCCCAGTATCCGATACTGAATCCTATGCTCTCCAGTAATGTTCGTCTCGCGAAACTGACTGAAATGGCTGAAAATAACAAGGTCAGAACCATCGAAGAATCCATCTCTTATGAAATCACCCGGACCTACCTCTCGTTGTTAATGAATACTGAACAAAAATCTGTTCTATACCAGAGTTTACAGCGGAATGAAAGAGCACTGGCTGACTCTCGTGCATTTTTTCTCCAGGGGAAAAGTCTGAAAACAGATACCCTGAGCCATTACATTGCGGTTCAAAACCTGAAAGTTGCCATTTCAGGATTGGAAAACGAACACTCGATGGCTTCTTCCAAACTGAATCTGCTAATGGGCGCAGAAGAAGGTACTGTTTATGAATTAACTGACAAGTTGATCGATCATGAGCAAGTACATAAACTCAACCTTGACAGTAGTACGGTAACTGAAGCATTAAAAAACAGGAAGGACCTTAAACTGCTGCAAACAGATCTGGCCCTGGCAAAAGAACAGGCCTTGAAATTCAAGTCAGCCTTTAAACCGCAGTTATCAATGGTTGCATCTTATGAAATGCAGTCTCAAACAGACGATATGAAATTTGGTAACAGCCCCCTGGCACGCACATCGTTTGTAGGTCTGAAGCTCAGTATCCCTGTTTACTCAGGTGGAAAGAAAAAGGTACAGAACAATATCTCTGATCTTACTATCAGTCAGAAAGAACTTATGATCTTGGAAATGAATAGCCAGATCATGATGGAACTGTCAAACATTGAAAAAAATTACCAACAGGCCTTAAGTGAATTGGAAATTCAACAGGCCAGTGTGGAAGCGTCACAAATCAAGTATAATATTCTGTATAACAGGTACAGCCAGGGACTGGCCAGCAGACTCGAATTGGATGATGCTGAATTGACATTGACAAAATCAAGACTCAGTTGGTTGCAGGCTTCCATGAACATCAAACTCCTTACCCTTGAATGGGAAAGGGCCACTGGGGTATTAACCCTTTGAGGCCTTGCGCCACCCTGATGGTTGGAGCTGGACTTTAAAAAAAGAAGTTGGGATAGTCATTGTTGACTATCCCAGTTTCATAATACGCTTCAATTCTTCAATTGAATTATTTCCCTGGAATTCACCCCCTTAAACTGCAGTTCGATTTTGGGAGGTTCCTCGCCTTCAAATCCTGAATCTATTATGATGTTATGTTCCCCGGCTGATACCATGGGAGGGGCGGACTGCAATTTGAAAGTACCCTTAGGTTTTCCATTCTTATCGTACAACCTGATGGTTTCAGTTCCATCGCATACCAGGCTCTCGCCTGCTTTCAGAGTCAAGGGCAGCAACAATTCCCGGTAATTATCAAGTTGCATTTTAATGTTCGTTACTGATCCTTCAGTACCTATGATGTTCATTCTGAACTGGAGAACCTGTTCGTTCCATTTCTGGCTGAACTTCCATTCTGTATGGGTGGGTTCACCAGGCTGCCGCTCAAATTTCTCTCTTACAAAAACTGGCGATATGGCATAAGTATTCAGCGTCCATTTTCCGTCAGCAATTTTTTCAAGATGAAATTCATTTTTTGGATTTTTCAATGCTTCTTTCTGGGCTGCAGAAAATGCATTCCCATGTTTCGCAGTTTCCCATTCCCGGATAGCATCCAGCAAACTATTGGTGATCGGGTTTTTTCGCAATGCCTCAGGCCTGGCCACCATGGCAAACCCTGCACTATAACCCGCAGCCCTGGCCAGCATCCATTCCATTTCAGGTAAACTGGTATTTTCAGAAAGCAAGTACCAGCCCAGCATATGTGGCATGAAATTCCGGTCGAACAAACCCTGGTTATCGATCCGGTACTGCTGCATACTTTCCTTGAATCCTCCATACCATGGCTCACCCCAGTTATAATATGAACCTGTATGCCAGTAAAACGTCTTGCTCAAACTGGTGCCCATGATCAGATCATGCTTCACATTCTCATACACATCTTTAGCAAACAATTCTATGGCATAGTCGCCCTGACCAGACGCTAAAGCGCCTTCATGTCCGTCCAGGTCAAGATGATCCACGCCTGTTTCATTCATCAGGTTAGCGATATTCTTTGCTATTTCCCTTTGCATGTCCAGATCGGGAAAGAAAACATTGTAAGGATGATCAAAAAGCTTTCCCACCAGCTCACCGGATCTATGCGGAGCCTTCGATGATCCGAAAGCACCGCGCTGGCAATCCAGCAGTACATAGGGAGGTTTTGCAGACACTGATCTGTACCTGATCAATTCAGATCCAATCTTAACCGTATGCAGGCTGTTGGCTTTTTCATTATTAAAATATTCTGGAGACGCTACTTCAATTTCATTTTGAACCGAATCGATATTCTTTACCAACGCAGAGAAGCCTGTAATGCTAAGCCTTTTGTCAGGCACTGGTGTAACATAGGGATCATTGGTATTGATAAAATTCGTGAGCGTATGCATGCCCAGGTATAATCCGGCAGCATGGGCTTTATCTGCACAATTCTTCAATCCGTTTCTCCCATTCGGGAATTGTTTTGGATCCAGGATATAATGACCCCAGCTCTGGGAAGGTCCCTCATGGTAGAGAGATATCAGGCCCGCTTTTTTTACATACCCGATCATCTCTTCAATATCGCTTTCGCCAAACGATGAGATCAGGTAAGATTTGCCATAAATCCCCGACTTCTTAAACCAGACACCTTTGATCGTGGGATGGGGAAGTTTTTCATCTATCTCTATTCGTTCCAGCCTGTCAAGTGTCCCCGGTTCATTACATGTGAATATGGCGATCCTGGTTCCAACTACGGTTTCGCCTTTCATGGCTTTCACCGGCATGTTCATTTGCTGACCACCCCAGCCATCTACATACCTGTCACGATCCCTGTTGATAGCATAAGCTTGCAACAAGGATCCCCATTTTGCCGGCACTGCGGCTATCCCCCTGCTCCAGGTACTTCCTTCCCGGTTTGGATAATCACCGCCCAGAGTTTTGATATTCAATACCTGTATTCCTAATGCCACATCTTGATCACGCACCACACCAATGATTTCCCCAATAATTTTATTGATGGTGGTGGGAATGGGTCCCCATATCACTGCATCAATTTTGTTAGCCGGAACTGCTTTGATCACCTCCAATACCAGGTGTGTTGCCTTAACAGTCACGAGGATATCAATGGCCACCCCGGCCTCTCCATAATTCAGCGAAATTTTCTTCTTCGCCTTATCATAAGTTAAACTGTTAGGTTGATATTTCTTATCCCCGCTCACCAGGGTCATCAGCGGCGCAAGGGTATCAGTATATAGATAATTTTTACCAGTGAGCTTGTTTGAGATCTCTGTGAAATAACCACGTTTGTCAAGACTCATATTCAACTCCCCTGCGTTGAACAAGAACTGCGCATTCAAAAAACAAGCAAAGAGGATAGATGCTGAAGTCAGAATAATTTTCTTCATAATCAGGAGAATTCCATGTAAAGCCATCATTTATTGATCCAGGTCAGTTTATGCCAGAGACTTTCAAATGGCCCCTGTTTATGATGTTTCAACCACCATTTACAAAAAGCCACCTGCAGGAAAAACATGGCAAAACCAACCAGTAAACTTGGAGCATATCCAAGCTTTGGTGCAAGATTAAGCCCGAATGGGAAATAAATGAGCGCTCCAACAAACGATTGCGCAATATAATTGGTCAGGCTCATTCGGCCGTAGAATCGCAAACTGGACGTGATCCGTTTAAACCAATCACCCTGGTATAGTAAAACAAAAGAAGAAACCAGCACAAAAGTGAATGCAAATTTCTGCCACATGTCAAAAACAACCCCTGCAGTCTGTTTGACCATGTCGGAACTCCCGTTGTCAAACACCTGCACTTTCAGAACATATAATGGATTGAACAAAACGGCAGATGCGATCAGTACTTTAACCCAAAACCGAATATTCTCCTGAGTTGAAACGTAGAGCTGCTTTCTGCCAATCAGTAACCCGATCATGAACAATCCGGCTGTCTGGAGAAAACGCCCGGTTCCCACTGCCCAGAGAAAACTGGCTTTCTGACCGGTAGTGATATTTCCCAGGATAAATTTTCCAAGATCCCCTTCTTTAGTATTATTGATCACCTCCATATACAGTTCATTCACGCCAAGGTTGGGCAAGGTATAAGCCGGATCCAGCAGTCCTGAAATATAATGATACCATTCTATCGGCTGGCATAACAAAATGATAGCCGTGATCAAAATAGCTTTATCACTCCATTTGCGAACAATGAACAGGCTTACACCCACCGCGGCATATAAAAGCAAAACATCTCCGCCCGGAAAGAACATGGAATTGATGGTTGCAAATCCGATAAGTAATATTAACCTCCAGAGAAACCTGTAACCGAAGTCCTTCCCCTGTCGTTGTTGATTGCTGTATTGTATATGGAAAGTAAACCCGAATAGCAACGCGAAGATGGAGTAAGACTTCCCCGCGAACATCCCGAAGGTTAACTCGTAAACCCGTTTATCCAGCACATTCAACCAATTGGGCTGAGTAGCCGGATCCGGATAGACCGGGTAAATAAAATGCTCCTGGTTATGTACAAGTAAAATGGCCATTACGGCAAAACCACGAAGTGCGTCTACCAATTCAAGACGAATCGATTCAGGGGTTTTAAGTTGATTCACTAAGATTATTTACAGGATTTGATTGAACTCCAGGGTCAAGGAATACCGAGATGCCGGAATGAATTGGATTAGATTTTCTTCGCATATTTCTGTGCCTTGAGTGCCAGCTCGGTGGCGAGCAAACAATGAGCCTGTGACATGGCGGTCTCCGTTCTGTTCAGCACATCGTCAACAAATAACCTTCCAAATGGCAACTCTACATCACTGCAGTCAATATAAACAGTTTCTTTCTGATTCGCCATATAGAGATGATTCCCCTTGTCGCTACGGGCTATATCGATATTCTTTCTGACCTCAATAAATCCATCTGTTCCCAGAATGGTGAGCCGGCCATCGCCCCATGTTTTTAACCCATCGGGTGTAAACCAATCCACCCGTATATAACCCGCGCCGCCATTTCCTTTCAACATCACATCTCCAAAGTCCTCAAAATTCGGATACTGGGGATAATGAACGTTCCCTACCTGGGAAGCCACGATCTCCCCTGATGTTGATCCTGTAAAATATAAGAACTGATCGAACTGGTGTGATCCAATATCGGTGATGATACCCCCATATCTTTTCTTATCGAAAAACCATTCAGGCCTTGATTTAGGATTCATCCGATGCGGGCCCAGGCCAATCGTTTGTATCACCTTACCAATGGCGCCGGATTGCACAAGTTGACCCGCTTTGATGGTGGCCCTGTTTTCAAACCGCTCACTGTACATTATGGAATAGATCCTCTTTGTCTCTTTCTGCACTTTCCTTACCTCGGCAAGTTGCTCCAGGGTGGTGATCCCGGGTTTGTCTACCAGGTAATCTTTCCCATGTTTCATCACTTCAATACCCAACGGTGCACGCTCATCGGGGATACCGGAACTCAGTACCACTTGTATGGACTTATCTTCCAGGATCTCCCTGGGACTTGCAGCCAGTTTGGCCTGCGGAAAGGTTTTAGTGAATTGTGCCAGCAGATCAGCCTCTTTGGCATACACAGCCACCAGCTCTCCACCACCTTTGATCAGCGCATTGGCCATGCCGTATATATGCGCATGATTGATATTGATCACGGAAAATCTTATCCTGGGGGCTAATGGCTTTTCGGTTGCTGAAGCTTTTTTGTTGATGGAAGATAATATCATCAGGCCGCTGGCAGCAGCCACATTTTTGATAAACGCGCGACGTTGGGGCATGTGAAGTAGATTAAGGTTCTGAAATCAGTCAATCAAGTTAAATAAAAATAGAGCCTGGCGGAGTTCAATCGATTGAAAACAATCAGCGTCAATTCAATATCTTTCTGAGACGATTAAACTAAAATATGAGCGGTGAAATCAACTTATTGGCTCTGCTGAGAAATATGCAGCCACATTTATATGAAGGCGAGTTTGTATTCTGCACTGTGCCCTCCCTGGATACGATAGACCTGCTGGAGATCATCGGCCATTTCAGGGAAGAAGAAGGAATTACATTGATCGTTCCCCGATCTTACGCGGACAGCCAGGACCTGCCCTACGCGTTTATTGCTTCATGGATCACATTAAAAGTTCACTCTTCATTGGAGGCGGTAGGACTTACCGCTGCATTTTCACAGGCCCTGGCCAAAGAAGGCATTAGCTGCAATGTAGTGGCAGCCTACTATCACGATCATATATTCGTCAATCAATCCGATGCTGCCCGGGCTATGGATACACTTAAACGTCTCTCCAGGGAGGGATCTGATTTATTTGCAGTTTGATATCTATTCAATAGCTTCCATATAACAATCCACACAAGATGTATTCACGCCTCACTTTAATCCTGCTCTCCCTTTCCCTGGTTCTTTCTTCGGTTTGTTTCGCACAGGCAGATAAAGCCGAAGCCGGAATCCGCGCCATTATGGAGCAGCAGCCTGTCGTAGGCCTGTCAGTTGCCGTGGTTAAAAAGGGTAAACTCATTTACACGCATTCCTTTGGATTGAAGGACAGGGAAAATAATATCCCGCTCACTGACGATTGCATTTTTCGTATCGCATCCATATCGAAGTCTTTTTCAGCCACTTCAATCATGCAACTGGTACAGGCCAAAAAGCTTTCGCTGGATGATGATGTCAGTAACCTGGTAGGGTTTAAAGTCAGGAACCCTAAATTCCCTGAAACCGTGATCACGCTGCGAAACCTGATGTCGCACCGCTCTTCCATTAATGACAGCCAGGGGTATTTTACACTGGATGGTATCAATCCTGCAAAAAATCCTGATTGGGCAAAATGTTATAATGACTATGAACCTGGCAAGGACTATATGTATTGCAACCTGAATTATAATATGGTGGGGACCATCATTGAAAAGATATCTGGTGAGCGATTTGACCAGTATGTTAAACATCATGTGCTTGATCCCCTCGGATTATATGGAGGATATTGCATTGATTCACTGGATAAATCCCGTTTCGCAAATATTTACGAATACAGGGTTGACTCCGCAAAATTTCTCGCGGCGCCCGGCGCCTATGCGCCTCGTAGTGAAGAGATCGCAAATTATGTCATGGGCTACACCACACCCATCTTCTCGCCAACGGGGGGTATGAAGATATCAGCTGCTGACCTTGCCAGGTATATGACCATGCATATGCAGATGGGCAAGTACAAAAAGAAAAGGATCATTTCTAAAAAGAGCGCGCAAGAAATGCAAACTCCCATCCCGGGTAAAGAAAACTATGGTTTGGCCATCGCAACTTCCAACAACCTGATCCCGGGCAAGATAATGAAAGGGCATACGGGCTCCGCCTATGGATTATACAGTATCATGTATTTCCAACCCAAAGAAAAATTCGGGATCGTAGTGATCAGCAATGGTTGCCATCCTGGCTATACCGATGGTTTCAATACCGTGATGAAGCAAACGGTGAATTGTTTATACGAGAATCTTATTAAATGATCGTCCGGCCAGATCCGAAGAAGGATACCTGGATTTTGACATGAATACTTAGAGCAGCAATAACGTGGAGTATTAAAATCCAGTGCAGCCTGCAACCTGTTACCTGCAACCTGTAATTGCTACCTGCTACTATTGGGGTGGAAATATTCCCACGAATGCAAAAACTCCTGGTAAGCACTGATCTTTTTTAAGCTACTGCCCTTTAGTTTTCCATCCACACAATCACCATCATAATTCCAGGTGGAACCCGTATTGGAATCTATCAGATTCTCACTCTGCTTTGAAAAGGTCAGGATTTCATTTGCCAGTTTTCTGTCATACACATGAAAGGAGCTGGTATCGTTCTCCAATATGATCAGGGGATATAAACCCTGGATGGAGTCCTGCAACATTGTTTTCTCTACCAGCTCATTCCAGTCATAGGCTTTTGCAACATTACCATCTGATACCCCGATCACCCATGACTTTTTTTGCCAGGATAAACTGTCCCGCCTCGTCAGGCCAGACTTTGATTTACCCTTATCATATACATCCATCTTCTCAAAGATCTCTTTGAATTTTTCATCAGGTTGCAATATTTGAGAGGTTGGGTGTGCCCTAAGCCATGCACTCAGGCTGACCTGCTCCGACTGGATTTCTGTAAGCTTCTGCCCTTTCAATGGTCCTGCTATGCATTCTCCGGTTACCTGCCTCCACCAGCTTTTGGTAGTGGCGTCTTCAAACATGGCATTAAAATGATCCATCCCCACCAACCTGAACGTTTCTGTTTTCCCATTTACCAGGGGACTGTACACCCTGCCTGTTCTGCAAACAGTGCAGTATGTCACCATTACGGGCTTGCCATTTATTGTATCAGCTACCTGGTGATGGTAGCCAATGAGTTGAATGGGATATGCTTTCGATGCTCCATCCATTTCAACACCTATCACCAGTTTATCCGGCTTGATCTTATTCTTTCCCTGGTCAGAAAAATATTTATGGGAAGGCTGGTAGAACATTTTATCCGCTTCCATTTGAAACGTGAAAACATAGAATAGTGCCAGGTAAACGACTGAGAGGGAAGCCAGAATGATCTTGTCTTTTTTAGTGCCGGATCTTACGATCGATATCACCGGGAAAATGATCAGCAGGAACCCGATCAGCCGGATGAGATTCTTATTCTTTCCCAGGAAATACGCAAGATCAATGGAGTTTGATTGCTGGCTTCCTGGCATGGGCATGATCAGGTATACACGCAAGATCTCAAACAGGATCAACACCCCAAACCCAAAGAATAATATGGCCTTTTTCATATTAATTAAAATTAACAATCAAACATCAGTATCCGACTTATTTCCAACAAAAAGCATTAAT
This sequence comes from Chitinophagaceae bacterium, assembly GCA_035298945.1. Taxonomy (GTDB): domain Bacteria; phylum Bacteroidota; class Bacteroidia; order Chitinophagales; family Chitinophagaceae; genus Pollutibacter. Next base: position 34,092 of record DATGXN010000066.1, read on the forward strand.
TGCATACAAATGGCGAACAGTATACCTATAGATATCAAATGGGGCATTATAGGATGCGGAGACGTAACGGAAGTGAAAAGCGGACCTGCATTCAATAAAGTACCGGGTTCAAAACTGGTGGCCGTGATGCGACGCAACGCTGCCAAAGCAAAGGATTATGCAGAGCGGCATGGTGTACCCAAATGGTATGATGATGGCTATCAATTGATCAACGACCCGGAAGTGGATGCGGTCTATGTTGCCACACCTCCTGCATCTCATGAAGAATATGCAGTAGCAGCAATGAGAGCTGGCAAGCCCGTCTATGTAGAAAAACCCATGTCCACCCAGGTAGAAGACTGTATCAGGATGCGTGATGTGGCAGCATCCACTGGGGTGAAACTAACGGTGGCACACTATAGGAGGGCGGTACCCATGTTCATGAAAGTGAAACAATTGATCGACGAGCATGAGGTAGGAGCCATCAGAACAATTTTGTTACGAACGCTGCAACCTGCAACCCGGAACCTGCAACCTGATTCATACTGGAGAGTTGATCCCCAACTAGGCGGCCCGGGCGGATTGTTTTATGATCTTGCACCTCACCAACTTGATCTGATGGTGCATTATTTTGGTCCCGTTGAAGAAGTTTATGGGATGAGCGCCAACCAGGCTGGACTTTATAGATCCAGGGATATTGTAAGCGGAATGGTTCGTTTTTCAAACAACATCATTTTCAGTGGAACCTGGTGCTTCACCGTGGCAGAAGAATTGAAAGAAGATAAATGTGAGATAATCGGTTCCCAGGGTAAGATCGAATTCCCAATATTTGGAAACAGGATCACCGTGCAAAAAGGAACTGAAATTCAAGAGCTGGTGTTCGAACATCCTCAACACATACAACAACCCATGATAGAACAGATCGTCAGATATTTTTCAGGAAATGGCCCAAATCCATGTTCAGCTGATCAGGCGATAGAATCAATGATGTTGATGGAGAAATTTGTATCAGGCAAATAAACCAACTATATGCAAGCCAATCATTTTTCCAGGAGAAAATTTATCCGGCTTTCGGGCATCGGAGCCCTTGGACTGGCGGCACCGGATCAGTTGAAACATTTATCTTTCCCCGCCCCCGCCCGCCTTTCTGTACAATTGTATACCGTAAGAGACCAGATTAAAAACGATCTCAAAGGCACGCTTAAACGGATCGCTGATATTGGCTTCAGGAATGTGGAAACTGCATTCTGGCCCAAGGAGATCAGTCTGGCCCAGGCCGCTGAAGCATTGAAAGAAGCAGGACTTTCAGTTTCTTCCGCTCATATTGAATTGCCCGAGCATGCTCAGCTCAGGACATTCCTGGATACAGCCAAAGCATTCAACACAAAAAAAATGATCTGGCATGGCTGGCCCGAAGACAACAGGTATGGCAGCCTCCAGGGCACCAGGGAACTGATCAGTATCTACAACAATGTGAACCAGTTCGCGAAAGACAACGGACTTGAATTTGGACTTCACAATCATTGGTGGGAATACCGGAACAAATTGGGCGGCAGTTATGTATTTGAAGTACTGAACGAAGAACTCGAGAAAGATATTTTCTTTGAATTAGACACTTACTGGGTAAAGGTAGCAGGCCATGATCCAGCTGAAATTGTGGCCAAGTTGGGAAGCCGGGTGAAACTCATGCATATCAAGGATGGTCCAGCAAAATGGAACGACAATCTTGCCGAAGACAATCCCGATCCCATGACCCCGGTTGGAAAAGGCACACAGGATTTCCCATCCATAATCAAAGCAGCAAAAAATAATACCGAATGGCTGGTTATTGAAATGGACAAAACCGCCATAGATGTATTTGATGCATTGAAACAAAGCTTCGATTATATGGTTGGGAATAAGCTGGCCATTGCCTGAGTAAATTGGCGGGAATACTTAGTTTTGAAAAAAAAGCATGGTTTTATATAATCCGAAAGAGTGGATCTTCGCCATCTTCCGTTTTCACAAGGCGGATACATTTCGGGCCCTGTTATCTTCATTGATCATTATTTGTATTTACTCCTGGGGCATTGTTTACCTGGAAACAGAGTACCTCAAACTTGGAGAAACAGATCATGCAAAAAATATAACCATCATGCATTCCCTGCTCGGGTTTGCCATTTCCATGCTCCTGGTTTTTCGCACCAATACAGCTTATGAAAGGTGGTGGGAAGGCCGAAAACTCTGGGGCTCACTGATCAATAACAGCCGGAACCTGGCCATTAAACTGAATATCATGGTTGCCCCGGAAAACCAGCACACACGGGGATTCTTCAGGCAGATCATTCCACTATATGCTTTGGCGCTAAGACGCCATTTATTGAAAGACACTACCAGGTTTCAATTGGACGAGCAACCCCACCCCGAATTACCTGACCTCAATTCACAACTTCATCTGCCCAACAGGCTGGCAGACAGTATGCTGAAAGAGATCCATAAACTCCACCAAACCCAACAGATCAATGATATTCAAATGCTGATGCTGAACAATGAGTGGCAGTCGTTCACTGATATTTGCGGAGCCTGTGAACGTATAAAAAACACGCCCATACCTTTCAGCTACAGTGCGTTCATAAAGAAATTCATCTTTATTTATGTTATCACAATGCCTTTCGGTTTTGCCATCACATTAGGGCTCTATACCATCCCAATCACTGCTTTCATGTTTTATGTTTTGGCGAGCCTGGAACTGATCGCTGAAGAAATTGAAGATCCGTTTGGAAACGACAGCAATGATCTCCCCATGGAAAAGATCGCGGAGAACATAAAGCATAATGTGAAAGAGATCATGGCCTGAGGTAATGCTTTAACCTTAAACGGAAAACATTGTCCACTGATTCCACATCTGTACCGATCGTGTTTTTTGATCGCTGCATCATGTAAATGAATTCAATCCTGAACTTATAATTGATACGGTAGCCGGTACCTAAGCGGAATCTTAACCGGTTTGCAAATCGTTCCTGTACGTCCTGGTCAAAAACGATAAATGTTTCTGCATCTGTAATGATATACCAGAGTTTATCGTGAGACATGGATCGGGCATTAATTGGGATCAGCGCTTCTGCCCTGATCCGGCCACGTGTGCTATGGTCCCAGCTTCCGGCTTCCTTGTCTTCCAAATTGCGTTGCTCAAATCGCAAAAGAAGCCTGGTCAGGATCCTGCTGTCTGGTGTAAAATGAATTCTTGTCCCGATCATCTCCCTGATCTCCAGGGTACTTAGTGATTCACTCTGAAATGTGCTGCTCAATAATGCTGCCGCCATAATATCCACATGCTTATTGACGGCAAATTCAGGAGTAAATTGAACATCAAAGGCCCGCCATTTGGGTTGGCCAAGTACGGTACTGTAAGATAAGGCCCCTTCCATACTGATCTTTTTGCCCAGTGGCATATTCAGCATGTACTCATTCCAGATCTGAGTACTGGTTGTTTGAGATAAAACCGCAACAGATCCATGCATGAAGATCATCAAAATAACCAACGACCTTATTGAATATCTCATCAGTGCTTAAGCAGTTTTCCAGCCAGGGAGAATAATACCACGGAAATTGGAATGATCAGTAGGTCCCAATCCAGCTGTCCATTTGCCCTTAATACCTGGGCTCCAAAAATGATCAGCAGGGTTAATAACATGGCATTCCAGGTAAGATGTTTCAGCTGAACAAAATCCTCTACCTGCAACCAGGGGAGGCTGATATTTCTGAACCATTTGAAATCGGGATAGAAAAGTTTCATGAATCCTAATGAAAGGATCAGGAATACGAGGGCAACCAAAAACAGGTCCAGCGATTCGAGGATCTCGAGGCCCGGCTTTGCATTGGCGCCATCTGAGTATAAAGTAAAATAACCATGAAAAGCACGGTATACGCCAACTCCTGCTGTAAACAAAAAGTTTGCAAACATGGTCAGTGAGATCACGGTTATGGCCACTTTGAATACTCTGCTCATCTATATCTTCTTTCAGAAGTTCTTCCTGTAAACAGAATCATAGTGCCCCTTATGATCGTACACATTATTATGCTTTGCATATTCTCCCCAAGCCTTGATCAGTTGCTCTTTGATATCAGGAAATTTTGAAGAAAGGTCTGTGGTCTCCCCAGGATCATTAGTTATATTATACAGTTCCCAGTTTCCTGTTCCCATGGGAACCGGCAGGCGAAGAATTTTCCAATCTCCTTTGATGTAGGCCTTCATCTCAAATAATTCATACCCCATCCCATCTTCTGCATGTATATTGGCAGTATTCAATTTCAAGGTTGGTGTCATGGATTTACCGATCAGCGGGTGGATAGGTTTGCCCTTGAATTGCTGTGGATAGCTGGCACCAGTAATTTCCAATAAGGTGGGCATGAAATCAGTAACGTGAACAAAGTTTTTATTCCATTGACCACCCTTGTTTTCTCCCGGCATCTTTACGATCAACGGAGCCCTGATGCCCCCTTCAGTGGTGAAGGTTTTGAAATACCGGAACGGAGATGAAGAAGCCCAGGCCCATCCCGGACCCATTTCAATATATGATCCCTTCAGCCCACGATTGTCCAGTGAGTTATTAAATGTTCCCAGGTATTCACCGTCTTCATTGCCCGGGTAAGAAGTGGCCATTGCACCATTGGCGCCATTGTCTGAGAGGAAAATGATCATGGTATTCTCATACATTCCTGCCTTCTTCAGGTATTCAAACACCCGGCCTATACTCATGTCCATATACTCAAGCATGGCCGCATAAACTTCCATATCCCTGGCGTATTCAGCTCTATGTTCGGGAGTTAAGCTGCTCCATTTTTTAATAGAAGGATTAGGTATTGATTTTACATCCTGGGGAACAATGCCCAGCGCTTTCAGGTTATTTAAACGCTGAACCCAAAGCGAGTCCCAGCCCATATCGAATTTACCTTTGTATTTATCGATATACTCCTTGGGGGCATGTAAAGGATCATGCACGGCAGTGTAGGAAAGAAAAGCAAAAAATGGTTTTTCGTCGGCCTTATTTCTTTCTATGAACTGGATCAGAGAGTCCGTATAATTTCTTGATGAATAGAAATCCTCAGGTGGCTCAATACCTACTCCATTCCTTGAATACTCCACTTTCTGCGGTGGAGCCAAGGGTTTCCTGTCGTTCCAATGACTGCCGCCACCAGTGCCCAGGATAAATGTCTGTTCAAATCCACGATCATATGGATCTTGTCCTGCCTTTTCCCCGAGGTGCCATTTACCAACCATATAGGTGTGATAATTATTCTCCCTCAACAATTCGGGGATGGTGACCACCTGGTCGCTCAATGCGCCCATATATCCAGCCAGACTTTGGTTGTGCAGCGCGGGATAATCCATCTCACTCATTATTCCCATGCCTGCCACATGATTGTCGTTGCCTGTAAGCATGGCTGACCTTGTGGGAGAACAGGTGGGCAAAACATGGAAGTTAGAAAACAACATGCCCTGCTTGCCCAATTCGTCCAATACCGGTGTGTTGATATTCCCTCCAAATGGGCCGATATCACTATAGCCCAGATCGTCAGCAACGATCAGCAAGATGTTTGGCTTAGCTACCGCCACCTCTTTCTTTTCTTGTTGGTTACAAGACGAACATGCCAGAGCGAATAAAATAAAAAAAATAAAAATTCTCATCGTAAAATTGCGACCAAATTTAGGCTGACCGTGGTGGGAAAGTTATCAAGAATATCCGGCGAAATTAAAAAATCGTAGTTTTAGCCGATGTGCCGTCAGGGTTAATTAACAGTTATATGGACCATCCCTCATCCTTCACTAATCAGGAAATCACCGAACAATTGAACCGGATACTGGAATTTCCCGTATTCAGTAATTCTGGATTATTATCAGGCTTTCTCTCATTTATTGTGAAAGAACACCTGGAGGGCCGCACGCATCAATTGAAAGAATATACGATAGGAACACAGGTACTGGCCAAGAAAAATGGCTACGATCCAAAAGAAGACGCTTCAGTACGGATACATGCAGGCCGCCTGAGAAAAGCGTTGGCAGCTTATTATTCCGGGCCCGGCCGAACCGACCTGATCCTGATCTCGATGCCTAAAGGCGGCTATATGCCCAGGTTTGATATCAATATGCCCTCCACCGAGGATCAGGCAACTGGCGAATTCAGGATCCAGATCAAGCCCTCCCTGGCCATTCTTCCTTTCAACCATTACGATAAAGAACCTGAGTTCGCTTTGTCAGACGGTCTTTGCGATCAGCTCTGTACCGAGTTCACCAATTTTGATGAACTGGCCGTGGTTTCCTATTACTCGTCAAGGCAGATCGCGGAAAGCACTGGTGATATCAGGAAAGCTGCATTATTGCTGGACGTAAAATATATCCTTACCGGTAATATCCGTTCATTCGGCTCCATCGTGCGGATAAGTGTTCAGCTCATGATCAGTAAAACACTTCAGCAGATCTGGGCTTTTACTTATGAAAGAGAAAGATCCGGCTTGGATACATTTGCTATACAGGATGATGTAGTCAGGCATGTGGTGAACCAGATCGCCGGTAGTCATGGCATCATATTCAGGGAGGTCGTTAAAAATACACCGGTCAACAAGGTATCAGATATTAAAGTATATGATGCAGTGTACTGGTACTACCATCTTGTTGGAGAATTAACCGAAGAATTATTCACCAAGGCTTTGAACTCCATGAAAGAAGCCGTTCAGCTTGACCCCAAATACGCATTGGGTTGGGCGATCCTGGCCGAGACCTATGTGGCAGGCCATTTTTTCCAATACAATTGCCTGGTGCCGGATCCATTGAATGAAGCGGTGAAATGCGGAAAAGAATCACTTAAGATCGATCCACGAAACGGGCATGCCTACCAGGCACTGAGCCTGGCCTACTTATTCCTGCACCAGAAAAATAATTGCCTGCAGATCGTTGATCAATGGGTGAAATTAAGATCCAATGCTGCCGGTATCGCAGGCGGATTGGGTTTCTGCCTGATCTGTATGGGTGAATACGAGCAAGGATATAAAATGCTAAGCGAATCCATTCAGTTGAACCCCTATTACCCCTGGTGGTTCAACGCCGGCCTAAGTATTTATCATTTTCAAAAAAATGAATACTCCGATGCCATCTACTGGGCTGAAAAACTATACTATCACAGCAGGCCCTGGGAATTGATTTTTAAAATCGCATCTTATTCCGAAATGGGCGACCATGATAATGCCCGCGTATGCTTTAATGAGTTGAAATCTCTCCTGCCCCCACAGGCAGATTTAAAAACAATCGTCAGTTTATTTCTTCAACAGGATGATATTGTTGATCGGCTCTGGAAAGGAATCAACATCGATGAGCGCGCAGTATCTGCTTAACGCCTCAAAGCTTTCTTGCTATGTATCCACCAACGGGAAGACCACTGGGAACTGATACCGGGATCTTCTTGTCATAATCCGCGTCGTTTAGTGTATTCAGAAATTCTACGATCCTGGAGATATCCCTGAATTCCACCCGTACCATTTTTGCCAGCGTGTCAAGATCATCGGGCTGCACATGCCGGGTTCTTAAACTGGTGCCCCTAAGGTCTTCATAAAATGAAAGCACATCATCCAGCTTCGCAATTTTTCCACTGTGCATATAGGGCGCAGTAAATCTCAGATTTCTTAATGTAGGCGTACGAAAAGCAAAACTTCCCTGAAAACCTGAATCAAGATCGGTGCGCTTATCCGCATCGGGAGCTGCAATTACATGGACTTTGAAATCAGACAGCATGGGACCACTATGGCATCGGGCACAACCTGCATTCAGGAATAATTCCATGCCCTCCTTTTCGCCTGCACTTAATTTTGTTTCGTCGCCACGCATATATTGATCAAACCTTGAATTATTGGCTATTAAGGTCCGCTCAAAACAGGCCATGGCTTTTGCAAGATGATCTTCGTTGATCACGCCGCTGCTGCCAAATGCTTTTTTGAAACGTTCCCTGTATTCGGGAATAGCATTCAGCCTCTGCAGAACCACATCGATCATTTTATCTTCCCCAATATTCAGGCCCCGCATTTCTTCCAGCTGCCGGATAGGGTGTAAAGATTGGTCTTCCAGGCTTTTTGCCCTCAGGTCCCAGAACATGGGGGCACTGGCGGGATCATAGTTGCCATTCACATCAATACCGTTGAACCCCGTATTCAATATGGATTGGGAATTTCTTTTTGTAAATGGGATCTTGCCCTGGCTCACAAAATTCCGTTGCATGCCCAGGCCCTTGCCGCCAACACCAATGGAGAGCTCAATACTTTCTGCATACCCAAAATCAGGATGATGACAGGTGGCACAGCTCACATCTTTTTCACCTGATAAAATGGGATCATAAAAAAGAAACCTGCCCAGTTCCGCTTTCTCTTCTGAATATGGATTCGCATCCGGATGTTTCACCGTTGCTGGCAGGGCAGCAATTGAACCCCGATCAGCTTCTTTCTTCTTCTTCCTGACAGCCTCTTTCCCGGCCGGTTGTGTACATGCCAGTACAAAGAACAATATTGCTCCCAGTATAATGATCGCTGTTAGATATGACCGCCTTTGCACGCCCCAATTTAAGATTTTAAAATAGCGGAAATATGATTCAACGCATCAATGATCTTAATGAATTTTAATTCCATAAATTGAATGCATGAGAAAGACTTCCTTAGCTGTTTTTTTCCTGCTCTTTTATATTTCGCAGGCCATTGCACAAAAAGACATTCCCTTAAAAATATGGTACGACCGTCCTGCTGACGCATCCACAAAAGACAAAACCACCGGATGGGATAATAATCCCGAGTGGCTCAGGGCATTGCCTGTTGGGAATGGATTTATGGGAGCCATGATCTTTGGCGATGTAAAAAAAGAAAGGCTCCAGCTGAATGAAAAAACGCTCTGGTCGGGCAGTCCCAGCGATGAGAATAATCCGGATGCCTTTGCCGCCCTCGCCGAGATCAGGAAATTACTTTTCGAAGGCAAATACAAAGAAGCCACTGCACTTACACTGAAAACACAGGTTTGCAAGGGGCCCGGTTCGGGCCAGGGAAATGGTGCCGATGTGCCCTATGGGACTTATCAGACACTGGGTGATCTTTGGCTTGATTTTGATCGGAAGTCTGATTTTACAAACTATCACCGGGAACTGGATCTTCAACGCGCAGTGGCAACCGTTACCTACCTGCAGGACGGTATCCGTTTCAAAAGGGAAATATTTGCCAGTTATCCAGACAGGGCCATTGTGATCAGGCTGACTGCGGATAAAAAAGCGGCCATCAGTTTAATGGCTCAATTGGATCGCAGGGAAAGATTTTCATTGTCAACGGCAGCTGATCATCTCATTATGTCCGGCACTATGAAAGATGGGAAAGGCGGAGAAGGAATGAAATATGCAACCCGTCTAAAAGCAATGACAAAAGGAGGGACACAAAAGATTTCAGATGCAGGCATCGTGATCAAAAATGCTGATGAAGTTGAACTGATCCTTACAGCGGCAACTGACTATAAACTGGACTACCCTGTTTATAAAGGACCTGATCCCATGAAAACCTCGCTGGACCAATTGCAAAAAGCATCTGCTCAGTCCTATGATCAACTACTCAAAAAACATCTTTCCGATTATCGCTCATTGTTCAACAAAGTCAGTTTTAATATTTCAGGTATCAGCACAGATACCATACCTACAGACCGGAGACTGGCGAACCAGAAAAATGCAGATGATCTTCACCTGCAGGAACTTTATTTTCAGTTCGGCCGATACCTGCTGATCTCGTCATCAAGGGCCGGTAGCCTCCCTGCAAACCTTCAGGGCTTATGGGCGAATACTATTCAAACGCCCTGGAATGGGGACTATCATACAGATATTAATATCCAGATGAATTACTGGCCTTCAGACATCACCAATCTTTCTGAATGCCAGGGCCCGTTGACCGATCTGATTGAATCGCTTGTGAAACCTGGAACTAAAACCGCCCAGGTTCAATACAAGGCCAATGGATGGTGTATACATCCCATCACCAACGTGTGGGGATTTACTGCGCCCGGCGAACATCCGAGCTGGGGAATGCATCTGGGTGCTGGTGCATGGCTTTGCCAGCATCTTTGGGAACATTTTAAATTCAATCCCGACAAAAAATACCTGGAAAGGGTTTACCCCATCATGTTGGAATCAGCCCGCTTCTACCTGGACTGGCTGGTAAAAAATCCGGCAACAGGTAAATGGGTGTCAGGTCCTGCTGCATCGCCAGAAAATTCTTTCAAGGCACCTGATGGCTCAATAGCGCAGATCAGTATGGGGCCTTCGCACGATCAGCAGGTGATCAAAGAACTGTTTGAGAATGTGATGAATGCGGGCAATGTGTTACAAAGAAAAGATCCTGTACTCGATCAAATAAGAAATGTGAATAAAGAGATGGCCCTTCCTCAAATTGGACCAGATGGCAGGTTGATGGAATGGAGAGAGCCATTTGAAGAAACAGAACCCACGCACAGGCATGTATCACATCTTTTCATGCTCTATCCCGGGAATTCCATTGATCCCGGGAAAACACCGCAGCTGGCGCTGGCTGCAAGGAAAAGCCTGGATGCAAGAACAGATATTGGAACCGGTTGGTCACTGGCCTGGAAGATCAATTTCTGGGCAAGATTGAAAGATGGTGAACGCGCCTACCAGTTATTGAAAAATCTCCTGAACCCCGTTGACAATTACGGTATCAATATGTCCAATGCCGGAGGCACATACGCGAATCTTTTTTGCGGACATCCGCCATTCCAGATCGATGGAAATTTCGGCGGCACTGCCGGCATAGCTGAGATGATGTTGCAGAGTCATATAGAAGAAGATGGGGTGAACCTGTTGCAACTATTACCTGCCATTCCCCGGGCATGGGCCAATGGTGAAGTTCGGGGACTCAAAGCCCGTGGAGGTTTTGAAGTAAATATTTCCTGGAAAAATGGAGTACTGGAAAAATGTGAAGTGAAATCGCTTGCAGGGAATGATCTCAAAATCAGTTACGGGGGTAAGACGGGCACCATGCCTACCAGGGTAGGAAAGACCTATTCCTTCACCCCCGCCTCGTTCAGGTAAACTATTCCGGGAATAAAACGTTAGTGGCATTGGATAGCCGTTCCCAGTCCGGAACACCTTATTTTTATAGCACCAGAACAATCACAAAGCGTATGAGAAAATCAATTGTATTTATTTCCTTTCTGTTCCTTGCTTCTATTGCAATTGCCCAAACAGCGGCAAAAAGACTGATCAGTCCTGAAGACATTTACCGTATGAAATCAGTGGGCAGTCCAAAGATCTCCCCGGACGGTACCTGGATCCTGTACTCGGTGTCAAAACCAGATTCAGCCAAAGACAGGAATGAAAGTAAACTTTACATGATCAGCACTTCCGGCGATGAAACCATACAACTGACTGATGAAAAGTCAGCAGGTGCGCCGGCCTGGAGCCCTGATAACAAATACATTTCTTTTCTTTCAAAAGGCAAGGCAGAAAACTCGCCTTCACAGATCTTCCTGATGAACAGGAAAGGTGGTGAGCCTTTGCAGCTTACCGAAGTAAAAGGAGAGATCTCCGGTTACAAATGGTTCTACGATGGGTCAAAGATCCTGATCACCATGAGAGATCCCAATACAGCAGATACGGCCAAAACCAAGATCAGAAAACCTTATGAAATAGACCGCTACCATTTCAAAGACGATAATGATGGATATCTCGATAACCGTAAAACACATTTGTATGTGTTCGACATCAAAACAAAAAAGCTGGACACACTGACCAGGGGAAATAAAAATCAGGGTGGTGCTTCTGTCAGCCA
>DATGXN010000067.1:0-51349 GCA_035298945.1 Chitinophagaceae bacterium
GCTGCCCTCAACACCAATCTGATATTGCTGAACTCGACATCATCCCGGTTCCCGAACGGACTGGGGAACGATAGCGGAATACTTGGCAAATATGTAGCTTTCCACAACTACCGGGCACGCATAAGCGCACAGCACGATGGGCACAAGGAATTCAATACTGACGGAGGCCGTCCCACCAGTGCATATATACCTCGTTTCAGGAACGTGAAGAAGCAGGAGACTGATTTCCTCCGTGGATATGCTGCCGGATTCGGATCAGGCCGTGGTTTTCAACGCGATCAAACTGGATTCGGAGAGACACTGAAAAATAACCTGGGTAAGAAAGACCTTGGACCCTGGAATGTAGGATCCCATATGATGGGTGAAACTATTCCAAAGGAAACAAACTTTGTAAGGCTGGATCCTTCGAAAAAAGATGAGTGGGGAATGCCCTTGCTTTCCGTGAACATTGACTATGATGATAATGATGAAAAGATGGTCAAAGATTTTATTGATCAGTTCACTGAGATGTATACCAAAGCCGGCTTTACGAATATCAAAACCAATGATTCAAAGCAGGCTCCCGGTTTGGATATTCACGAAATGGGGGGAGCGAGAATGGGTCATGATCCCAAAACCTCTGTGCTCAATAAGTGGAACCAGGTACATTCCTGCCCGAACGTTTTTGTTACTGATGGAGCTTGCATGACTTCCACCTCAACACAGAATCCCAGTCTCACTTATATGGCATTGACCGCTCGTGCTGCAGACTATGCTATGAGTCAGTTAAAGCGGGGAGAGATATGATGGAATGTGAGAAATGTGATAAATGTGGTGAATGTGGGGAATGGAATGTGAGAATGTGGAAAATATACCTCTTTGATTTTCGTGCCCGCGCAATTTATGCAGGCATATGTTTTTTATAGTACTGTATGTAACAGAAATCTTTTTCTCTTCAGGGTGTTTTGGAAACGAGACTGAGAACAAACCTGAATACCTGATCCGGATAATGCCGGCGTAGGAAAAGAGAAAAAAATGCCCCTCCAAAAGAGGGGCATTTTAAATGTGGGAATGTGGGGAATGTGGGAATGTGGGAAATGAAATGTGGGAATTAGTTTTTTACGGTCGTAGTAATTGTTGGGGCTGTTTCGTTCCATTCCCTGTTCAGTTTCTTCTGGCCGGGATAAATTTCATTGAGCGTATCGCCTTCAAACACACGGCCGTTCATGATCACATATTTGACCGTATTTGAATTGCGGATATTTTCCAACGGATTTTTATCGAGAATAAGTATGTCTGCCAGTTTGCCTGTCTCCAGAGAGCCAAGGTCTTTATCCAGCCCAATCGACTCAGCACCTTTGATAGTGGCCACTTTCAGCGCATCCATATTGCTCATGCCTCCACTGGCCATAGACCAAAGCTCCCAATGATAGCCAAGACCCTGCAACTGACCATGGCTTCCAATTCCCACAAGCCCGTCGTTTTTCACAATGCTGTTCATGGTCTCAGCATGCTTTTGGAATACATGTTCTTCAGGCCTGAACCAACCCGATCCTCTTCTTCTGCTTTTTTGTGCAAGCTCCTCATAAGGTGTGAAATGCTTAAGCTTGGGATCGTTGGTGGGTGATTCTGTTTCGTAATAATAATTCTCCGCCCAGGGCCCGCCATATGAAACCAGCAATGTTGGTGTCACCGTCATTTTCGCTTCCCCGATCGTTTTAGTTACATCCTTAAATAATGGATAGATCGGGAGTGCATGCTCATGTCCCGGATATCCATCAAACAGGTTGGTCATATTCAATTTGAAATCAAGTCCACCTTCTGTAGTTGGCATCAGGTTCTGCTCTTTGGCAGCCATGATGATCCACTGCCTGTGCTGCCTGTTACCCGTAAGGTACATCTTGATCGTTTTGGTATTGTAGTACTTGCTGTATTGTTTCAGAATGCGTTTGGTCTGATCAAGATCTTTCAGGTTATACATCCAGAATCCAACACCCGGGCCTGTAGAATAGATCCTTGGTCCAATCATTTGACCGGCTTCTACCATGTCGCCATAGGTGAGTACATCAGTAGTGGCAGTCTGAGGGTCGCGCGTAGTAGTAACGCCGTAAGCCAGGTTGGCAGCATATACCCAGGCCTGGCCTTTATGCAATCCCCAATAGGGCCACATATGCGAGTGTACATCTACAAATCCAGGCATCACCGTTTTCCCTGCACAGTCTATCACCTTGGTATTGGAAGGTGCATCCAGGGTGCCTGACTTGCCAATGGCTTTGATCCGGTTGTTGATAATGAGGATATCTCCGCTCTCGATCACCTCGTTCTGTTTCATTGTGATGATGCGCGCGTTCTTTAAAAGGATAGTGCCTGTTGGCATATCACGCTGGTAATATACTTTGACCTGGAATTCTTCCGGTTCATATTTGGGAACTTTAGCTTCTGCTTTCTTTGATGAATCGGTGGCTTTTTTAGCAAGTGCAGAATCGAGAACTTTTTTTGCACTGCTATCAGTTTTCGCCAGGGCGGAGTCCGTAGCTTTTTTCGCGGAATCAAGACTGGCTGCTTTCTTTTTGTCTTCTGCTTTTTTCGCAATCTTCACAGAATCTTCAAATGCTTCTGCTTTTTTCAGATCATAGACAAAATGGCCATTACCAATGGACCAATGCACCCGTTGTCCGTTACTTTCCCAGTACGGGAACTCACCGCCGATCTCTGTCAGCCTGCGTGAGGGGTAGTTGCTCGATGCCGGGTCTGCAACGGAAATGTTTACAGGTTTGCCGGTCTGTGGCACGGTAACCACGTAAATGTCATTGTTCACCTGTGCCAGTGCCTTGAAGCCTTGTGGTGCCATAGTGATCACCGAAGCCGAAGAAGGAAGTTGCATTTCGCGCTCATTGGCTTCAGATTGAGGGAGCATGCAGTTGTTGATGAACGACTGTGCATTCCTGGCGTACACAGGTCGCTTGTTGTTCATGATATCAACTTCTTCCGGAGTGGATCCGTAAGTTGTAATGCCGGTGATCTTTACATGCGTTTTTTCATCCGTGCCATCCCATTTCAATGAAATAAGGCTTCCTCCGGAACCATTCAGGAAAATCCGATCGGGAAATGCTTTTGAGAAATGTGGATTGCCGCGTCCTGCAGCTTTGTCTATCACTGTTATCGCACCACCGGATGCCGGAATCCAGCAAAGTTCTATTTCGGCCCCAGATATAAAAGGGCTTATGGACTCTTTAAACATCCTTGCACTTCCCCTTGTAAATACGATCCGGTCGTTTGGAGCCCAGCTGATATCAATATAGAATGCTGATTCAGTAGTTAGTTTGGTGGTAACCGGTCCTTTCGCACCAAAAACAGTTTTATAAATATCGCCACCGTTATTGTCTTCCCATGTTACAAACGCAAGCTGTTTTCCATCAGCACTCCACATAGGATTGGCTTCGGTGAAATTATTTGTTGTGATGCGCCTTGGTGTGCCGTTTGGATAGTCCATGATATAAAGACGATCCAGGACAGTAAATGCCAATTGCTTTCCGTCAGGGGAAGGAGCGGCGTCACGTATCTGTGTGGCCAATGCATGTGAGGTATCCTTGATAGGATATTTGAATTCCAGGCGGGGTCCCATCTCCAGGGAAAGATTGACAGTAAATGGGATCTCTGAAGATTTACCATCTGCCACATTGATCTTCCAGATCTTACCGCCATAGCTTGCCACCACAAATTTGCTGTCGGGTGTGAATGACATACCCGGAAGAACGCCCATTGGTGCTATTGATTCCTGTTCATCACGCTGCACAGGATAAGCCAGCCATTTCTCTTCGCCAGTTTTCATATTCCTGATCACCAGGCCGGTTTTGTCTTCATACCTTGATCCATATACCATCCACTGGCCATCTTTGGAAATTGTTGGTGTGAATGCGGAGCCATACCTTGAAGTAAGTGTGGTCATCCGGGAATTATCGCGGTCGTACACCCCGATCTGGTATTGAGGAAGACTGGCATTATAGTTCCAGGAGCCCATCCTCATGGAGAAATAAATGTATCGTCCTTTTGGATCTACAAAAGGATCAATGGTTTTCAGATTCACTGGTTGCTCGATCAATGGGCTTCCGCCGCCGCCATCTTTGTGATACATCACCAGTTTAGGGGTACGGCGTCCTTTTGATGCAACAATATATTCTCCATCCGGAGTCCATGTCGCCGCCGGAAAATCATCAACCCTTTCTTTGGTGAGTTGAATCGTATCCTCCTTCACCCGGTCGATGATCCAGATATTGTCTGATCCACTTCTGTCTGAAGTGAACAATATCTTATTACCATCAGGACTGAAGCGGGGGTGAGTTTCAAATGCAAGGCCTTTGGTTACCGGGGTAGCTACACCGCCGGCAATAGGCATCGTATAAATATCTCCCATCAGGTCGAAGGCGATGGTATTGCCATCAGGATGTACGTCTACGGACATCCAGGATCCTTCAGTAGTGGCAAACTCGATCTTCCTTGTGGGCTTAAGCGGAAGGTCTTTGAAACTGGTGTATTTGACCGTGTCTTTTTTGGTTGTATCGGCCGCAGCTCGCAGAAAATAACCAGCCGTTCCTTCAGTGTTGGTTTCGGATAAATGTGAACCAACTATAGCAAGAGGGATTACGCCAGCAAAAAGCAGATGTTTTAATTGCATACTTTATTGAAATTAGGAGGGGCCAATTTAGGGGAAATCTATTGGCTGGGGAAAACCACTCATGTAAATCAGGTTGCAGGTTACAAGTGGCAGGTTGCAACCTGCCACCTGTAACCTGCAACCTGCTATTTGGCGTACATCCCGTTGCGGGAATATTTGCTCCTGGTGTCAAGAATGAAAAAGACAAGGTCGGTCGGTTCCTGTGCGGTCAGGATATACTGTTCATGCTGAAACACCGCATTATCGCCCTTCTGCAGTACTTCACCGGTACCTTCGATCTCAACTGAGCCTTCAAAAACATAGAGGAAGCCCACATATCCTTCCTGATCCAGGTCGGGTGTTTCTATAGAGCTCTGTTCAAGGTGGGCATCGAAAAACCATGCCTGCGACCTGATCTTTAATGGGGCGTCAGAATCCTCTGGTCCGCCGATCATCCGCCAAAGGTCAATGCTGTGATAGAATTCAAAATTATGAAACTGAACCTGAGGCTCCATGTCGTCTTCCTTAGGTCTGAAAAAGATCTGCAGCATTTCAACTTTATCTTCTATCCCATCTTCATTGTCATCCATGCAGGTTTCTTCATGATAAAATTCCTTACCCGCGTTCATCATCATCATATGATGGCCGTACAGTAATTCGATATGACCCTTGCTATCGCGATGCATCATCTGGCCCTTTCGCATATAACTCAGGATCTCGTCATTAACGTGGGGGTGCATGGGGATGATCATGCCTGGGTCCAGTGTAGAGTGATCCATACGGCCAAGAGGTCCAAGACCATTTGGATCAGCGGGATCAAGCAATTTCCTGCCGGGTGAAACAAGCCTGATAATGAACTTGCCCTTGTCGATAATATGTCGTTCTGATGCCCTGGAGATCAGCATACTGCAAATTACCCATTAAAGGCGAATCTGCATACCCATTTGCATGTTGAAAGTTCTTGGATAGGCCTTCACGGGCATATTCTCATTCATGGGAGTCAGCCCGAACTGGTATTGCGGGCTGAATATGAACGATACTTTCTTAAATGCCCGCCAATCGATCCCTGCACCAATCATACCGTTGAAATAATTGCTCTTCAGGTTGGTTGCAATAGACTGGTCTTCATCGTAATTGTAATTGTGTAAACCAGTTTCCAGGTATTGATTGGTCAGAATATTCAGGCCTGCACCTGCTGTGGCAAACAGGTGGATTTTCTTCCCGCCAAAATGATAGGTAAGCGATAATGGGATATTAATATAATTCAGTTCGTTGGTAGAGAACTTTGTCAGCGCTGAATCACCCGGCCTTGCATATGTTGATTTCTTGAGATAATATGTGCCGGCAGAGCAGTCGAATTTATATCGCACTTTCCCATCAGCGTTTCTTTCTGCTTTAATGTATTTTGGTTCGATCTCTATCTGCCTGCTGGTGAAAACCAGGCCAGACTGGATCGTCATGTTCTTAGCGATCCTGAGATCGGCCAGTAGACCACCTGCGATCCTCGAAGGCTGAGATTCGGTTCTGTCGATTTCAGATTTCACTTTTCCGGCATTTGGATAACTGTTATCAGCTTTGATCCTGTTGGATCCAAATTGCCCTGCGATCACAGGAGTTAATGCAAACCTGGGAAGATCTACTGATGCGGTCCGTTTATTGAGCACCGGGATGGCAGACGGAATGGCCGAGGACGGGGTATTGCTGACTAAGCCGGATGATTTTGATGGATGGATCGTTTTCTCAGAAGCGGGCAATTCACGGGAAGCCGGCATGCCATTCAGATCTTCAGGCTCCCATGATCTTGTAATTATCGTATGGCCTGTAGTGATCTGATCAGCTTGTGTGGCGGCTGCGGTTGTATTCTTTATGTCCGATGGAACGATATCTTTCTTATTGTTGGCCCCGGCAACTGATGTTTTTGAAGCCGTTGAAAATGCAGGTTTGCCAGACTTCAGGTTTTTATTTGATGTTTTTGTTCCTGAAGAGATGCCAGAACTGGCTGGGATCGGTTTGCTGTTATCAGCATCTTCTTTAGTGTTCAGAGGTTCTGTGGCTTTGTCATTGACTGAACCAGGTTTCGATTTTGCTTCTTCACTGATAGCATTTTCTGCATCTCTTCTTGCCAGGTTTTCCAGCTCAATTACGGCGGCTCCTTTCTCTTGGTCTGAAGTTGCTTTTTGAGAGGAATTTGCCCCGCTATTGGTCAGCTCGTCAGCAACTGTGCCCGGAGAAACTGGTTCTGTATGCTTTGAAGTCTGGGTGCTTTTTTCTGCAGGTTTATTATTTGTCTCCTTATTGTCCATCTTCACACCTCTCAGATAATATCCTCCCGCAAACAGCCCTGCACTTCCTAAAAATATGAGTACTGCTGCTGCGATCTTCCTTGAGTTCCACCATAGGAAGAACTTAGGCCTTGAGTCTTTCTTATCAAGTTCTTTTTCAATATTCTCCCATACAGCCGCAGAGGGGCTGTCTTCTTTCCCTTCGAGGCCTGATTTGAACAGATCATCAATGTGTTGTAAATCTCCGTTCATAGGCAGGCTAGTTTTTGTGTGTTTACCTGATCCAGTTTCATGATCTCTCTTTGAAGAATTAACCTGGCATCATACAAATTGGATTTTGAGGTGCCTTCTGAAATTTTCAAAGCTTCGGCGATCTCTTTGTGTTTCATGCCTTCAAAAACATACAGATTAAAAACGAGCCTGTAGGCTGGCGGTAGTTTCTGCACCAGCTCTAAGAGATCTTTATAACCAATATTTGCATAAGCCTCATTACCTGAGGCTTTTACAACCATTTCCTCTTGCAGGGATATTACGGGGAACATCCTGGCTTTCTCCCGGTATCGTTGCAAAGCAGCGTTCACAATGATCCGGCGAACCCAGCCCTCAAATGAACCTTCTCTTCTGAATTGCAAAATATGGGTAAACACCTTGATGAATCCCTCCTGAAGGATCTCTTCTGCTTCTTCCCGGTCGTTGGCGTAACGCAGGCATACGGGCAGCATCCTGGGGGCAAATATCTCATAGATCCGGTTCTGCGCAGGGCGCCGGCCGGACATACAATCCCCTATCAGTTGCTCCAGGTTGTCCAATTGTAAATGTTCGCTTTCTGCCATAGATGACAGTATGTTATTAACGGTTGGGTAAGCACAGAAGAATTGGGGAAGTAAATAGGATACTAAGTAAGGTAGAAAAAAAAATCAATGCTGCATAGCAAAAGTTAAAAGCTGGTTAATTGGAACAAGTCTCAATTTTTCCCCCAACTAAAAATGAAAGCCCGGAATCTATTTTGATGAGTACCCCTTAATTCACAATCAAATTACCTACACTATGACAAATCGTGGAAAGTTTCGGATCTTGTTTTTCTCCCTGATCAGTTTATCCGCAGTTTTCGTTTTTTATTCCTGTTCAAAATCGGATATGAGTGCATCGGCTTCCAACCAGCAACTGGCTGTTTACCTGACTGACCATCCTGCAGATTTTGACAATGTATTGGTGCAGATCACGGCTGTGGAAGTAAAACTGGATACCTCTGATCACAAGAACGATGATTCTTACGGGGCCAATGACATGGACAGTGATGATGATCATCGCGGGCAGGACAGTTTTGGCCAATGGGATACATTGAAGATCACGCCCGGCACTTATGATCTTCTCAGGTTGAGAAACGGGGTGGATACGCTGCTTGCGCAGGGTAATATCAATGGCAAGGCCAGGAAGATCAGGATCACGGTGGGGTCTGTAACTGTGGTAAAAGACAGTGTTTCCTACCCGGTGAATCTTCTGCCTGGTGTCACCAACTACATCTACATCAAACTCCATGATGAACATTTTCAAAGAACCGGTAATGTTCAGCAGGTATGGCTTGATTTTGATGTAAGTCGCTCAGTTATTGAGATCAATGGAAAATATTATCTCCGTCCTGTACTCAAGCCTTTCTGTGACAGGAATTCAGGAGAGCTCGAAGGGAAGGTGGGTCCTGCTGATGCTTCTGCGTTAGTAAAAGTTTACAATGCCTCGGATACGGCAACGGCTATTCCTGACAAAAAAGGTGAGTTCAGGATACGCGGCCTTTCGGAAGGGAATTATACAGTACTCTATGATGCCAATAACGGGTACCTCGACACTACGATCACTAATATAACAGTGGCCAAAGGACGTGATACAAAATTGCCGGCGGTGACTTTGAAAAAATAGTTGTTTCGTTCGCTATGTGCCTTTGTGGAAACTTATGACGATGATGGTTTGTGGGGTTTTAAAAAATGCGGAGAGTTGGACTCCGCATTTTTGTTTGATTAGGTTTATGTTCTTGTCAGTGAGCAGTAAGCGGTGAGCAGTGAGCAGGCCAAGTAGTAATGCTGCTCACTGCTACCTGCTTACTGCTCACTGCTTTAACTACATTCCATACTCAGAGAGAAACTTGATCCTCATGATCTTCAACTGCTCCAATTCTAGCGAGAGGTCTGAAAGTTCTTCCTGCGCCACCTGCAGGCTGCTGGTTTCGCAGCTCTTGAAATAATCAAGGATTTCAAACTGGTCGTTTTCATCAACCATCTGATCAATGGCGTAGTTGAGATTCAGCTTGGTGCCGCTGGCCACAATGGTTTCCATTTCTTCCATGAGTTGTTCGATCTTCATGCCTTTCGACTTCGCAATGGTTTCCAGCGGTATTTTCTTATCTACCTGTTGTATGATATAGACTTTATTACTGCTCTTGTTCACTACGGATTTCATCACGAAATCATCCGGTTTCACAATATCATTCTCTTCCACATATTTAGAGATCAGTTCAATGAATTGGTTTCCGTAGCGAAGAGCTTTTCCTTTTGATACACCACTGATTTTTTCAAGTTCCTGCAATGTAGTAGGATACTGTGTGGCCATATCTTCCAGTGAACTTTCCAGGAAGATCACAAAAGGTGGCAGCTTTTTATCTTTGGCCACTTTCTGGCGAAGACTCTTCAGCATTTCAAATAAAGCAGGGTCAGCCGCGGCAGGCCCTCCCGCTTCAACAGCTTCATCATCGTCTTCATTGGCATCTTCGTACAGGTTGTTGAGTATGATCTTGAATGAGGTGGGCTTCTTCATAAATGCCTCACCTTTTTTTGTGATCTTCAATACACCATATTCTTCAATATCTTTTTCCAGCATCTGTTCCAGCAGCAGCTGCCTGATCAGTGAGTTCCAGTAATGATCAGGTTGATCATTGCCAGAAGCAAACACATCCAGGGAATCGTGCCTGTACATCTGTATCTGGGGCGTGAGTTTGCCGATGATAACGGGGATAACATATTCCACTGCGAAACGCTCATCAAGTGCTTTGATGGTCTTCAGCATTTTGACAGCATTATCTTTCGCTTCAATTTTTTCTTTTGGATTAATACAGTTATCGCAGTTCTTGCAATCGTTTGGTTTGTATTCCTCACCGAAATAACTCATGAGGATCTTCCTTCTGCATACACCGCTTTCGGCATAAGCAACTGTTTCATTGATCAGTTGCGCCCCTACTTCACGTTCGCTCAGGGGTTTATCGCGCATGAGGTGTTCCAGTTTGGAAACATCTTTATGGGAATAATATAAAAGACATTTGCCTTCCATGCCGTCACGTCCGGCCCTTCCAGTTTCCTGGTAGTAATTTTCTATGCTTTTGGGAATATTGTAGTGGATCACGTAGCGGATATCGGGCTTGTCAATGCCCATGCCAAATGCAATGGTGGCAACGATCACCTGTACATCTTCATTCATGAACTGATCTTGTCTGTCGGCCCTGATCTTACTGTCCATTCCCGCGTGATAGGCAACGGCTTTTATGTTATTGGCCATCAGCATATCCGCCAGTTCTTCTGTTGTTTTTCGGTTGAGCGTATAGATGATACCACTTTTGCCGCGATTATCCTGTATGAAACGCACAATGCTTTTTATGGTAGTGTCCTTGTTCACTTTCGGCCTGATCTCATAATACAGATTGGGCCTGTTGAAAGAGGATATATAGATCTGGGGTTTGCGCAATCCCAGGTTGTCTACTATGTCTGATTGTACTTTAGGGGTTGCGGTAGCGGTTAGCGCGATCATGGGAATGTCAGGATTGATCTGCTCGATCATTTCCCGAAGACGTCGGTATTCCGGCCTGAAATCGTGTCCCCATTCCGAAATACAGTGCGCCTCATCCACAGCAAAGAATGAAATTTTGAGATCTGAAAAGATCTCGAGGTTCTCCTGTTTGGTGAGGGTTTCCGGTGCCACATAAAGCATCTTGGTTTTGCCCGTGATCAGGTCGTCATGCACTTCCCGGATCTCTTTTTTGGTAAGTGTGGAGTTCAGGAAATGCGCCACATTGTCTTTGCTGCTATAACTTCTCACCAGGTCAACCTGGTTTTTCATCAGGGCGATCAGGGGTGATACGATGATAGCGCAGCCTTCACTGATGATAGCGGGAAGCTGGTAACAGAGGCTTTTTCCACCCCCGGTTGGCTTGATCACAAAAGTGTCATTCCCTGCCAGCAGGTTTTCTATAATTGCTTTTTGGTTTCCTTTGAAGGATTCGTGTCCGAAATGTTCGCGTAAAGCCGCTTCCAGGTCGATCCCATCAGTTGACTTTGTTATCCTGGGTTTGGCGGTCTTTTTCGCCGTTGTAGGTTTTTTTGCAGTAGCCATTGTTCTCAAGTTCAAGTTTCTAAGCAAAAAGCCTGAAAATGGGCTTTCTGCCTGCAATTCTTCCGGAAAGAAGGGTGCAAATTTACGATTTAGCGAGGGGATTAATTGTTAAAACAACCATTATTGCCTTCAATAAACGATGTTTTAGGTCCTATCCTTGGCTGTCTTCATTAATATAATACTTTTGCGGGAATTCCATGGAAAAAATTAGTATCAGGGAGGTAGGCCGCAGAACTGTTGAACTTGAGGCTGCAGCCATTCAGGCAATGAGTTTTTTCATTGATGAAAACTTTGAAAAAGTGGCAGATCTGCTGTTTCATATGAAGGGCAGGTTGGTAGTCACGGGCATTGGAAAAAGTGCGATCATAGGTCAGAAAATAGTGGCCACCTTGAACAGTACGGGAACTCCTGCTATTTTCATGCACGCTGCCGACGCGATCCATGGAGATCTGGGCATGGTGCAGGAGGGCGATGTGGTCATGGCCATTTCAAAAAGCGGTGAAAGTCCTGAGATCAGGGTATTGGTGCCCCTGATCAGGAATCTTGGAAATCCGCTGATCTCGATGGTGGGTAATCTTTCTTCTTACCTCGCAACACATGGCAATTATATCTTGAATACCACAGTTCCGCAGGAAGCCTGCCCCAATAACCTGGCTCCAACCACCAGCACCACGGCCCAGATGGTGATGGGAGATGCGCTCGCAGTATGCCTGATGGAAATGAAAGGATTCACCAGTGAGGATTTTGCAAAATTCCACCCGGGTGGTGCTTTGGGTAAGAAACTTTACCTGCGCGTGTCTGATCTCTACCCGCAAAACGAAAAACCCTGGGTCAAGCCAAACAGCAGTCTGAAAGACGTGATCGTAGAGATCTCCCAAAAACGTTTGGGTATCACAGCTGTGATAGATGAGGAAGAAAATTTACTGGGTGTCATCACGGATGGTGACCTGAGGAGGATGCTTGAGAAAGGAGGTGATACGTCTGCCGTGAATGCCTCCATGATCATGAGCGTTAACCCGAAAACAATAGAGGCGTCTTCGTTGGCCGTTGGCGCGCTTGACCTCATGAGGAAAAATAATATTACCCAATTGCTGGTGCACGACAGCGGCAAGTACGCTGGCGTGATACATTTGCATGACCTTATTAAAGAAGGATTGATCTGATGAATAAGAATCACTATGTAGCCATTATGGCCGGCGGGATCGGTAGCAGATTCTGGCCGATGAGTCGTACCCATTTTCCCAAACAATTTCTTGATATCCTTGGTATCGGGCGCACCCTGATCCAGAGTACGTTCGACAGGTTCCTGCGATTCATTCCCAGGGAGAATATTTATGTGGTGACTTCGGAAGAATACAGGAATATAGTTGCTGAGCAATTGCCGGAGCTTGATATGGCCAATATTCTTTGCGAGCCATCAAGAAAGAATACTGCACCTTGTGTGGCGTATATTTCTTACAAACTCAACGAGATCAATCCCGATGGTGCTCTGATCTGCGCACCTGCCGATCATCTCATCCTGGATGAAAAAGCATTCAATAAGGTCTGCCTCGAAGCGCTGGATTTTGTGAGCAAACATAAAGCCCTGATCACGCTGGGCATTAAGCCAGCTACGCCAAATACGGGTTACGGATATATCCAGTACGATCAGCAAAGCGTATCGGACAATGTATATAAAGTGAAAACATTCACGGAGAAACCCAACCTCGAACTGGCACGTACCTTCCTGGCCAGCGGAGACTTTCTCTGGAATGCAGGCATCTTTGTGTGGCAGGTGAAAAATATTGTCCAGGCATTCGAAAAATATCTGCCTGAAATGGCTGAGCTTTTTGTGGCGGAGCAGGGTAAGTTGAATTCGCAAGAAGAAAAAGAAGCCATTGGCCGGATCTATCCGCAATGCACAAATATTTCCATTGACTACGGTATCATGGAGAAGGCCAATAATGTTTACCTGATACCTTCCAGTTTTGGCTGGAGCGACCTGGGAACATGGAATTCTGCTTATGATAATATGGAGAAAGACTACCTGGGCAATGCAGTGTCCGGAGATAACGTCATGGTGATCGATGCCACGCGTTGCATGGTACATGGCAGGAACGATAAACTTTACCTGCTACAGGGCATGGACGATTATATTTTGGTGGACACCAAAGACGTGATGCTGATCTGTAAAAAAGAAAAAGAACAAGAGATCAAAGAGTATGTGGGAGAGGTGAAGCGGAATAAAGGTGAACGATTTTTATAAGAAGTTTTTATATTCTAATGTTTGGCCTTGCGGCCGTGTGCTAACCGGTTAACACGTTAACCGGTTAATGCATGTTAGCATACTTCTGCAACCTGCAACCTGTAACCTGCAACCTGCTATAGCAGC
Source organism: Chitinophagaceae bacterium (assembly GCA_035298945.1). Classification (GTDB taxonomy): domain Bacteria; phylum Bacteroidota; class Bacteroidia; order Chitinophagales; family Chitinophagaceae; genus Pollutibacter. The sequence continues at coordinate 13,658 of DATGXN010000067.1, forward strand.
CTATAGCTTGAACGGAAACCCAAAATTAAAATAGGTCCCCAGTCCGCCATTCTTATTATTCCACATTAATGTGAACTCTATCGGGCCTATAGGAAGGTCGTAGGCCAATGTCAATCCTGAACCAATGATCCATTTCACATCCGCAGGCTGCTGGTCTTTTTCAATGAAATCATACCCAAGAGCACTGCCCAGCAGGGTGGCATAAAATTTCCCAAAAGGATTATAACGCGGACCTATATGCGCAGCAACCATACTCTCCGAAACGATCTCTCCTTCGTGCAATCCTGCGAACATCACCTGGTTGCGAATGGTAGGCACCATGCCACCTGCAAGGAATCCATTTAGCAAACTCTGATTGGTGCTGAAATTCACTCCTCCCTGTAAACGACTGATCCAGGCCCAGCGCTTACTCATGGGCGCTGTATTGGCATAATTGACCGTTGTTCTTAAATAGCTGCCGTATTTGATATAGGACTTTGTGATCTCGCCGATGAAAACACCATCTTCGTATACGTCAATTTCCGGGCTGACATCAAATACATAGCCTGCTTTTAATTCGATCTGGGTCCCTTTCCTGGGATAAAGAGGTTTTGAAAGCGTGTTGTATTGCCAGAATCCATAAAGCTGAAAATAGTTATTCTGTCCGTTGTAGTAGGTGCCGGATTCCACCTGGGGCACTGCATCAATGTTTTCCCATTGAATACCCAATCCTCCTGCAGATCGTCTTTTTGCAGATGCCTGGAAACGATCATCAATAGATACATATTTCAATTTGTACAATCCCGTACTCCGGAAATTGGTATAGGTTGGCAGTTCCTGGAACTCAGAATATACCTGGAAACGATTACTCCATGGTTTGCGATAACCGAACATCTGGAGATGTTCTACCAACCCTCGGAAATTCTGACCAATATTTATTGAAACCAGGGAGCGTGAAAATGGCGTGATCACATTGCGGCCGGTCAGATTCAATTGTACACCAAATGCTGTAAGCGAATTTGCGTTTACACCCGCTTTCAGCATCACAGAAGATTCAGGCTTGACCCTGTATAGCAATTTGTACTGGCCATTACCTTCTTCTTTTACCTCATAGACAACAGATTTGTACATGCGGTATGCAAATGCATCACGACTTTCCTTCTCCAGTTTGTCGGCAGTAAATAGTTTGCTGGTATCAAGCCTGACCTGGTCAAGAAAAGCTTCTCTTGCATTTTTATTTAAGCCAGAGATATCGATTTTAGCAAATTTGTAAGTATTCAGATCTGGCAGCCTGTTTTTGGTAAACTTGTAATCCGGATATATCGCCTTTAATGAGTCTGCAATTTTTTTGAACATGGGATAATATTTTCTTCCCTCTTCAATTCCCAGGTCAATGATTGCGGCGCCATCGTCAAAGCTCGCTGAGGTAAATGTCCCCATCGGCATCTTGATCAGCAGATTGGCAAGCGCACACTCTTCTATCAGGTCTTTATTCTCATTCAAAAACATCACCTGTGAAAGTACTTTCAGTGCGTCGTCCAGTTCTTCCACATTATTCAAAGGTGTACTTACCGATACCCCGATCGAATAATTGGCACCCATGTCAAAAAGGTCCTTTACCGGGAAATTCCTGGTAACACCTCCGTCCACATATCTCTTTCCATCTATGTCTACGGGTGAGAATGCGCCCGGAATGGCCATAGAAGCCCTGATCGCCCGGGCAAGACTTCCGCCCCGGAATACAACGGCTTCACCCGTAGCCAGGTCTGTTCCAATACATCGGTAAGGGATACTCAGTTTGTCGAAACTGTCAACTGCAGCAACCGGAAAATAATATTTTTCAAGCGTGAGCCATAATTCCTGGCTCTCTAAAAATCCTGATGGTAATGATACTTTTCTTTTGGTAACAGGAAGCTCCACTGCATATTTTCCGTACTCGCCTTTTTCTTCCATGATATAACTTGTCATGGGAATGGAATTGCTCAACAATACACCCCAGTCGATATGCCTGGCGATATATTCAATGGAATCAGCAGAATAACCAGCTGCATACAGTCCACCTACAATACTACCCATGCTGGTGCCTGTGAGGTAATTGATATTCAACTCTGCAGAATCAATGGCTTTAAGGATGCCAATATGTGCCAGCCCTTTTGCCCCTCCACCCGCAAGCGCCAGTCCTATACCGGGTTTGGAATTTTGTGCGTTCAACAGAACGGGCAGATAAAGCACGAACAATGTTAACCGGAGATATTTCAACATATGCAGTATTAAAAATACTGCATTGAAAACGAATATTGACTTAATAGGGGAACACGAAACAATAAAAAAAGGAGATGCTAATGCATCTCCTCGATCATGGGAATCGGCGTTATGATCAATCAACCTTTATTTCACGGGAAGGCTGTTTAGCGGCTTCTGTTTTTGGAAGTGTGATATAAAGTACACCATCTTCCTGTTTTGCAGAGATCCCTGCAACATCAACCTGCCCTTCCAGGCTGATCATTCTTTCGAAGTTCTTAACCGGGAATTCCTGTTTGGCGAAATTCGGTTGATTACTTTCGTCGATCGTTCTGCTGCCACTGATGAACAATACATCATCGGTAACAGAGAGCCTGATATTCTCTTTGCTGAAACCAGTTGCATACACTGATACTATGAATTGATCAGCTTTTTCATCAATGTTAACGGGCACATTGTATTTGGGTCTTCTGAAACCCGGTCCCCATCCTCCTTTCCAGGGATGGCCATGTCTTGCTGTTCTTGCGTACATATCTGTTTTTTTTTGATTACTTAAAATTTTTCGGCGATAAATAGATCACCTGGTTCTCTGCGTCATACCTGTAATTCCTGCTTCGTAGCCCATCAGTACTCATAGTTCTCATCCTTGCAGCATAGGCTTTGCGCATTTTCCGGGCAAAGAACAGTCTGAAGAAAATGAAGCTGGTAAACAGGAACATCAGAGCACCAACCAGGATAAATGGCATGAAGAATATTAATAATGCCAATGCAATACCTGCCGCGATGGGTTTCAATACTGACCTTTTCATTTCAATTCGTTTAATGTTATAGGTAAGAAGACGTGCCAGCATCAGTTTTACTTTAAAACATAAAAAAAGCCAGGTGAATACCTGGCTTGAAGGAAGTATTGAAAAGATCAGCTATTGCGTGGTGCACAACGTTTTCGCATTTCTTCCTTGAAGGCTTTTCTTTCCTCTTCAGTCATATTCATGAATTTTGCCCTTAACTGGGGCGATGGTCCCATATGGCGGGGCCTGCCCCCTTTTGGCCGGAAAGACCCGAACAGGATCCTGCACAATACCAACAAGCCTACCGATTGCCAGTAGCTGATCTCTTTAACGCCTACAAGGTCTGGCAGAATAGCATTCCAAAGCAACATGACCAACACACCAATGGCAAGGGCTGCCAGGCCTCCGAAGACCAGGAATATTAAAAACCTGACGGGACCAATTGCGAAAAAGAATCTTTTACCAGACATGTTCTTATGCTTTAAGAGTTTTCAAGTTCATTATATAAATACTCAAGCCGCTTGCGCAGATGCTGAACAGCATAGCGCTTGCGGCTGATAATGGTTTTCAGGTTCTCGCCTTCACTGTCTGCGATCTCCTGTAATGTTTTGTCTTCCAGTTCATTCCAAACAAACACCTGCCTTTGCTTTTCGGGTAATTCCTCCAGCGCGGCAGTCAATTCTTCCCAGAATAATTCCCTGATCTGCGCGAATGCCGGATCTTCATCTTCCGCGAAAAGAAAATCACCCAGGTTCAATTCCCCGTCTTCCCCACCAAACCCAAGGTCGTCGATCAGGCTGGGTTGTTTTTTGCGATACCGGTCTGTGATCTTGTTGCGGGCAACGGCATAAAGCCAACCACTGACCTGCTCAATAGTTTGAGTGGCCGATGTGTTGGTGAACTGGTACCAGACATCCTGGAGTATATCTTCCGCATCCTCGTCTGAGTTTACTTTCCCACGGATAAAAGCAAAAAGCCTGCTGCCGTATTCCCTGACTGTTTGTACGATATTTTGCCTTAAGTTTTCGGCCATGCCTATGGGTTCATCCAGTTCCATTCGTAGGGAAGACGGATGAACGGGTAATTTACTTTAAACTGCCATGAATTTTATCAGGCAGGTGGTATATTACAAAAACAGAAATGAGAATTATATGCATCCCGAAGTGAAGAAACTGATAGACTACTTCCAATTCGAGAGGATCCCGTTAGAAGGTACTTTGTATAAAAGTACCTATAGGTCTGCAGCAAGTTTTACGGATCATGTGCCTGCAGGCACTGCCATCATTGCCCTTTATTGCCGGGAGCCATTCAGCGAATCAGCGTTTCATAGGTTGAGCAGGGATGAAACCTGGCATTTTTATAAGGGCGATCCGTTTAAACTGTTCCTTTTATATGAAGATGGGAGTTCAGCTGAAGTAATTATGGGTGCTGATATTCTGGCTGGTCATCATGTTCAGTTCACGGTACCTGCCGGAGTATGGCAGGCAGGGTCTTTGTTGCCGGACAGTGACTACGCACTATTTGGATGCACAATGACACCGGGTTTTACAGTTGATTGCTTTGAATCAGGTATAGCCAGCGAGCTGGTGGTAAAATATCCACATCAGAAAGATATCATCCTGAAATTTGCACCTAACAGCACTGAAACAAGGCTGCCTGATGGATATGAAGGTTGAATTCAGGAAATTCGGGAACAAGTTCAAGCTATGTTACAGCAATTACAGTCTGCTCCACCTGAGCGGATGATCGTTACTGAAAGAATTTTTGACATGCCCAGGGAAATGGTATACAAAGCCTGGGCGGATCCCACACATTTACAAAACTGGTGGGGGCCCAAAGGATTCACCAACAGTTTTTCTGAGTTCGATCTGAAGCCGGGAGGCCGGTGGAAATTCATCATGCATGGACCTGATAAGGGGAATTATAATAACGAGTGTATTTTTCTAAATGTGCAGGAGCCTTCGCTGTTGGCCTGGACACGTGTATCCAAGCCGCATTTTCATGTATTGGTAACATTTGATGAGGTAAACAAGGATTCTACCCGGTTGGTGTTCAGAATGATATTTGACTCAGTTGAAGAATCGAACAAGCTTCGTTCATATGTTCCGGAGAAAAATGAAGAGAACATGGATAGACTGGAATCGGAACTGAAGCGGATGCAGGTAGAAAGCTGATCATCTTTTTTTCTTTCCATTGACCAGCTCGTAAGAGTGGTCGATCCATTCCATAAGTGTGGATCTTTTTACAGAGCCGTCAGCGATAATAGTGTTCCAGTGTTTTTTATTCATGTGATAGCCAGGTAGTACACAATCGTAGGTTTCCCTGAGTTCCTGGGCAAGATCAGGATCACATTTCACATTGAATTGAATGTTTTCAGAATCCAGGGGCAGGAGAAGAAATATCTTACCCCTGGATTTGAATACCAAAACGTCAGGGCCAAAAGGCAGGCCTTCTTCAACCTCAGGCTTACTTAAACAATACATCCTGATCTCTTCAACATTCATATGGCCACCATTTATTCAAGTAGTTGAAAGCCTGACCTTCCTGCCATTATTTTCCTTCCGGAGGAAGCGGAGCAGGCACTACATTTGAAACCGCGGGTATAGTTCTGAGGTATGCCCAAATGGCTTTGATCTCATCATCAGTCATATGTTTAAACATTTCCCAGGGCATGGGTGGAAGGATCTGACGTGAATTCGGCAGGCCCTTATATTTCCCTTCGCGAAGTGCCATAAATAACTGTTCTTCTTTCCAGTTCCCTGTTCCTGATGGATCTGGTGTGAGGTTCGCCGCATAAGAAGTTCCCCATGGGCCTATCCATTCTGTTAGATCCTGCGAAACTACAAGCCCTTTGCTTTGCATTTCTTTCCTGTTTACGTTGATTGGCGGCATTTTTGCCGGATGACCTGCGAGCATCATGGAAGAGTCTAACACTGGTCCATGGTCCGACATTTTTTTCGGCGTATGGCAATCATTGCAACCTGAAATGGTGACAATATGTTTGCCCCATTCCACTTGGTTTTCAAATCCTCCATAAAAAGGTTTTGGAGCTTCAGGAGCTGCAGGTGCTTCTGCTACTGCAGAAGCTTCTGGCGGTTTACTGTTATTGCACTGAGAGAATACAAACAGGCAAATAGCCAGCAAGATGAATGTGTGTTTGGAGTTCATGTTAAGTTGTTTGAGGGAAATTATAAAAACAGTGGGCAGTAAGCAGTAAGCAGTAAGCAAGCAGCATCTGCTCACTGCTTACCGCTCACTGCTTCGTGCTTTACAGAATAATGTTACGAAATTTTAGCTTTGATTACATTTCCTGCAGGTACTTTCTTACAAACCGGATCGCCATGGCTCCTTCGCCAACAGCTGATGAAATTCCGGTCATGGCCCCAAATCTCACATCCCCGGTAGCAAAGATCCCGGGCACATTTGTTTCAGACAAAAGCGGGTCTCTTTTCAGTTTCCAGTTTGGCAAAAAATCTTTTTGCTTTTCCAGGTCAGTACCGGTTATTATAAATCCTTTTTCATCTGTCAGCACTAACCCCTTCAGCCATTCCGTACCGGGCCTGGTTCCTATATAAATGAACAGTGCTTTTGCAGGTAAAGTTTTTTCCTCGCCCGTTACCCCATGCCGTAACGTGATGCTTTCCAACACAGATGTTCCCTGGCAAGCGATCACATCGGTGGAACCGATGATCTTGATATTAGGTGTACGACGTATGTTTTCTACCAGGTAATTGGCAGCCGTCTGAGACAGAGCTTCTTTCCTGATCACAATATTCACTTCTTTCGCAAACTTACTCATGTAAAGTGCTGCCTGGCAGGCAGAATTCCCGCCACCTACTATAAAGATGGCTTCATTGCGGCAGGCATTCGCTTCTACGGAGGCCGCGCCATAATAAACTCCCGCCCCTGCAAATTTATCTATGCCTTCTATTTCCAGTTTTTTATAGGCAACTCCTGTTGCGATCACAATGGTTTTACTGTGGATCACCGACCCGTCAGTTAATTCAGTGATCTTATACCCGTCTTTTACCGTGATGGTTTTTACTTCTTTTGGAGTAAGAATTTCTGTGCCAAACCTCAGCGTTTGTGTAACTGCACGGCGTGAGAGTTCTGCCCCTGAAAGGCCGGAAGGAAATCCAAGGTAGTTTTCAATACGGGCACTACTGCTGGCCTGGCCTCCCGGATTGCTTCTTTCTATTAAAAGTGTTTTTAGTCCTTCGCAGGATCCATAAACTGAAGCCGCAAGCCCCGCTGGCCCGGCTCCGATGATCAGTACATCGTACATTTCCCGTCCTGCTCTCTGCTGCAGGCCAACTTTTTCTGCAAGTTCCGGGAGAGGAGGATCTTTGATAAATGTGCCGTCTTTCAATACCACCAAAGGCAGATCTGAACGGGTTGCATCTGAACTGACCAGGTATTTTTCTGCTTCGGGATCAGATTCAACGTCCATCCAGATGTAGGGAACAAGGTTGCCAGACAGGAACTCTTTAAGATGATGTGATTTGGGCGACCACTGAAATCCTATGATCCGTATTGCTTCATGATCCGGTTTGTACAAGGCCTGCCACTCACTAAGCAGATCGTTCACCACAGGGAAGAGTTTTTCTTCCGGTGGATGCCAGGGTTTAAGCAGATAGTAATCAAGCTTGACGGTATTGATAGCCTTTATCGCAGCTTCAATATCGGAATATGCAGTAAGCAATACTTTTTTGGATTCAGGAAATATATCATTTGCTTTTTCAAGAAACTCTATGCCTTCCATTTCGGGCATGCGTTGATCAGAAATGAATAAAGCCACTGCTTCGTTTTTGAGCTTCAATTCTTTGATCAGTTCCAGCGCTTCCCTGGCAGATTCGGTTGCTGCAATTTTGTATTCTTCCCTGAACTCGTTCCTGATATCACGTTGAATGGCTCTCAGTACCTGGGCATCATCGTCAATAATAATTATATAAGGAAGTTTCATGTTGTTGATAAGGCTTGTTGATCAATGTAAATTTTCTTGCTGTACAATAGGCAGGCAGATGGAAAATTCAGTTCTCCCGGGTTCGGAATTGACTTTTATTTCACCATTGTGATTTTTCACAATGCGGTTGACAATGTCCAGCCCTATTCCTGTTCCCTCACCTACTTTTTTAGTGGTGAAGAAGGGTTCAAAAATCCGTGAGACGATATCATGGGGTATGCCAGGTCCGTTGTCAATGATGGACACATTGATATTTTTTCCGTCATGAGTGGTGACTATGGTGATGGTGCCATTCTTTTGCAGTGCGTAGATGGCATTATCGATCAGGTTGGTCCAGACCTGGTTCAATTCACTCACGTAAGCGGGAATTTCTGGCAGGTCAGGACTGAATTCTCTTCTTACTTCAATATTTTTTTCCCGGAGTTTGAATCCTAAAAGAGTGAGGGTGTTTTCAATGTCTTTATGCAGATTGGTGGGCTGCAGATCATTGGTTCTGTCCATATGGACATGACTCTTTATTGAGCTGACCAGGTTGGAGATACGGTTGGAAGCATCGGCAAGATCCTGTATGATCTTTTTAGAACTGACCAGGTTTTCCATCCAGGGTATTACCCGTTGGAAAGCCTGGTCATCAAGCCCTGCGTGCAGTTCGATCAGGTCATTGGCGCTGAATCCGGATTCAGCAAAACTCTCAGCCATCTCCCTGTTCAAAATTCCTTTTTCTTCCAGCCAGTCACTGAGTTCGTCTTCGATCTCCATTCTTTCAAGTGCAGTTCTTTTTACTTGCATCGAAGCATCATTCTCTTTTTTGGAAACCAGCTGGTGGATCGTTTCAACATGCTCTGCAGTGAGATGGCTGGCCAGTAATTCTTTGGTGAGCTCATAGTTACGGGTAAGTCTTTTACTCAGTTCGTCAGAGACTCCTCTGATGGCAGCCGCAGGATTATTCATTTCATGGGCAATGCCAGCTGCAAGATTGCCCAGTGCATTGACTTTTTCGTGTTGTAACTGTGTAGTGGCAAAAACTCTGGCTCTTTCGGTCATATAGCCGATGAGTTTCTGGATGAAATCGGGATTGAGTTGTTCAAGTGCGGCAAAATGCTGTTTATGCATCTTGAGCAGCTTCAGTTCACCTAGTGCATACGAGTAACCGGGATAGGTTTTCATCCTCGAATATGGCATCAACCCGCCAACGCCTCCGGTAACATGATTATTTTCAAATGTGAAATAGTAGACCTGCCGGCCGTTGATATACATATAAAACGTGACCTTCCCTTCCAGGCCGATCCACATTACTTCTGCAGGCTCTCCGTATTTCGCAACCAGATCTCCGTCATTGTATTCATGATAATCTGAATGATCGATGATCCACTGCAGATGTTCGTCTGGCAGATCTTTCAACGCCAGGATGTGTTTGAGGTCGTCGGGTTTTATTACTCTCACGGCAGGGAATGTTGGCGTATCAATTTAGTAATTATCCGGGCAATTCCCCTATCCAATTTTAACGCACATTATGTGATGTGTAGAGTAAGGAAAAGTGGTTTGCCCGATAGTTGATCAGCATTAGATCCCCATGATTTGTTTAAAACTTTCTATTTGATAAATGGATAGTCATCATACACAGAATTAATTGTCAGCCTGATAGCGTTACTGCCATCTCCGTTCATTTTGTAAATTTCATAGTTAGATGTGGCGGTTGTACCAAAATTCCTGGTACTGGTAAATACTATGAGATTGCTTTCCCGTGACCACGAAGGGCGGGCATCGACACCGCTGAAATTCGTCAACCTGGTTTGGGCTGTGCCATCTGCATTCATTACATAGATCTCTGGATTTCCATCCCTCGCGCTCATAAATGCAATTTTAGTTCCGTCAGGAGACCATGTTGGCATTTGGTCAAACGCAGAACTGGATGTCAGCCTTGTTATTTCAGAACCGTTGGCATTCATGACGAAAATATCAGTTCGACCGGAAGTGGCCCCCAGGTCAGATTGAAAGACGATTTTGCTGCCATCAGGTGAGAAACTGGGCCATTTATCATCCTGTGTTCTGTTTGTTAACCGGGTAAATGATTCCATATCGGCATCATAAAGGTAGATCTCGTGATTGCCATCCCTGTTACTTGAAAAAATAATGTTGTTTCCCCTGGGCGACCATTCCGGCCATTCTTCATCTTTACCAACTGTATTGGTAATATTCCGAAGGCCGTTGCCATTAGCGTTCATAACAAAAATATCCCTGTCGCCAGTTGTTCCGGATGAGAATGCAATATGTTGTTCGTTGGCCGACCATGTCGCTCTTCCATCGGGTATAGTATTATAGGTTAGCCGAACCAGATTTGAGCCATCCTCATTCATGGCATAAACTTCATCATTACCATCGCGATTGCTTATAAAAAGAACTTTTCGGTCTTTTTTTGTACTGTTTTCTTTCGCTGCATTTGCATTTGAAGTAGAGTAGTTCAGATCTGAACTTGTTTCTTTTTGACAGGCAAATAGTGCAAAGATCATCATCGTTACGCATACAGTAGTGAGTTTGACTGATGGAATTATCATAAACTTAATTTTAAAGGTTAACAATAGGTCTGACCAAGGGAGTGCCTTGATTGTCTGGTGAAAGAAATGTTGCGTGCGTGATGGAGCTAAGAGGGGTACTTAATCAGCAGTTTCTGATCAGAAATGAAATAATGAGAGAATATATGCTATCCGGTATATCAAATACAATGATGTTTATCATGATTTGATCCTGCAATGATTGCCAGGAACTATTTTTTGACTTTTGTTCCACCCAGGCGGGCAAATGGTGGGGTGAACAGCATGATGCCTAATTCAAATCCGGCGCCATTGTTGCCGTTGAATTCCTGGCCGTAAGTGAATGCAAATACTGCATATCTGCTGGGCTCCCAGCGTAGGCCTAATTTGTATTCGGGAATACTTTCTGCTTCGCCTTCGGCTCCAAATACTTCCCCAACAAAGGAGAGTACAGGATTAAATGGATACCAGGCAACGCGTGCTGAATAGGTGAAAGACCATGCGGTATTTTTTTCTGTACCATAGTCCCGGGTTACGCTGGTTCCGGGCATAAGATCAACTGATACTTTATTTTTGAACATAGGAATTGTTGCAGGGGCATTTATCCAATAGGTTTTGAATGCGTCTTTTGCAGTATGTTCGCCTTTCAGTAAACCCGGAAATAAGCCTGTTCCCGCCTTCATAGCAAAGCCGCCAGTCTGGGCCTTGTTTTCATAAAACATATACTTGGCATAAAAAGTAGAAGAGTAGCCATCATTGGTTAAACGATCATTATCATGGTTATACAGAAATGCGGCCATGGTGAATTCCCATTTTGGAAAAAGTGAATAGGTATTCATCAGCATCATGTTCCTCTGGCCAACAGTTGGTATGATGGTAATAGTGCCATGGGGTTTTGACAAATAACTGTCTGAATTGAATTGTTGACCCAGTACCGAGTTGGATATGAATAACAGGAAGAGTGCCGCTAGGCATATTATTGCTGATCTGGAAGGCAGATATTTTCCTGATTTTGTCACGGTTCCTGGTGTTTATTGGACAAAAGTCCGCCATAAAAATTGCAGAATCCAATGACTTATGTCAAAATTCCAAATTAAACAGTAAAACGGTGGATAATCCGATTATAAATGTAATAGCCCTGCTTTGTAAAGCGTATTCACGGGTTTGTTATCCCAGAACAATTCAAAATTTTCCAGTCCTGCTTTCTCATAATCTTCTTTGACCGCCTTAACGGTAAGCGGAATGGAGTTTTGAACACTAAGTTTTGGAAGGATGCTTAAAAGCCATGCTCCTTTTTCGGGTTCAACATTGATGGTAAGCTTGTTTTTCCTGGTATGGAATGCGAGCGACATCACGTCCCAATGGCTTCCTTTTTTTGATTTCTGAATGATCTCTGCTTTTGGTTGTACTCCCAGCCAAATGATCTTGCTATTGGCATTGCCGGGAAGTTCAGGTTCTTCGATGGCCTTCCTGATGTAATCAGGTACCACTGTAGTTTTCGGAACTTTAAAATCAAACCATTTCTGTAATGGGTGATCATAGCATGCGCCATGCATGTAATTTAAAAGTGCTTTTTTCAATCCAAATCCAAAGCTTTCATGATCCGCTCCTTTTGGATCTATATGTTCAAGGTCGTTGTTCGCAAAACTGCCTACTGTTTCAGAGAGTTTTTTGACTTTGTATTTTGCCGGTTCCAGTCCCACCGGACTATGTGCGGTCATGGTAAACAAATGCCAGAATGCAGATTGGAGAACACCGGTTTCAAACATCTGCCGAACCATTTCCAGGGAGTCAATGGTTTCCTGTTCTGTTTGTGTTGGGAATCCATACATCAGGTAGGCATGCACCATGATGCCTGCATCTGTAAAGTGCTTGCTGACTTTTGCTACCTGTGCCACAGTGATCCCTTTTTGGATAAGTTCTAAGAGTCTGTCAGATGCCACTTCCAGCCCGCCACTTACGGCAATGCAGCCAGACGATCTCAGGAGCAGGCAAAGGTCCCTGCTGAAACTTTTTTCGAAACGGACATTGGTCCACCAGGTGACTACCAGCTTGCGACGAATGATCTCGATAGCCAGGGACCTCATTAAAACCGGAGGTGCTGCCTCATCTACAAAATGAAATCCATTTTGCCCGGTTTGCCTGATCATCTCTTCCATGCGATCTACCAACAGTGCTGCGGCAACAGGCTCATAGTTTTTTATATAGTCCAGTGAGATATCACAGAAAGTACATTTTCCCCAATAGCAACCATGAGCCATGGTAAGTTTATTCCATCTGCCATCACTCCAAAGACTGTGCATGGGGTTCACCACTTCAATGGCCGAGATATATTTATCAAGATAAAAGTCGCTATAATCAGGTGTTCCTACCTGGCCCTGCTTGTAATCACCACCGGATCCATTGTTGATATAGGTCACAACTCCGTTAAGCAGGGTGAAGGTCCGTTTCAGTTCATGTAATTCCTTTTTGCCTTCAATATGTTGAATGAGGATCTCAATGGGAGCTTCACCGTCGTCCAGGGTAATAAAATCGTAGAACTCAAATACCCGTGGATCACTGACGGAGCGCAGTTCTGTATTGGCAAATCCGCCGCCCATGGCCACTTTAACGCCAGGACAATTTTTATGTATCCATTGCCCGCAGCGAAGTGATGTATATAAGTTTCCCGGGAATGGTACTGAGATCGCAACCAGGGCCGGCTTAAGTAACTCCATCTTCTTAGCAAGAATATCGATGAGGATATGGTCCAGGTAAGTGTACTCTTGTTGTAAGGCCTTATACAGCTCATCAAAGGAATTTGCGGAGCGCCCGAGTTTTTCAGCATAGCGCGAAAATCCAAAATGTTCATCAACCGTCTCTTTGATCAGATCGCTCAGGTCTTCCAGGTACATGGTGGCAAGATGCTTTGCTTTGTCCTGCGTACCCATATTCCCAAATGCCCAGTGCAGGTCATCGAGTTGCGCAAACCGGCCTGCTTCAGGAAGAAAATTCCTCGAACAGATCAGGTGGGCAAGTGTGGGCAGCTTTCCCTGGAGGAAAAGAATGACATCGTCAATGGTATTGATGTAATCATCTTTCAGCGCCACGATCCTTTCTGTATTGGTGGTGTAGCTTAAATGCCGGCTTTCTATATCGACGAAGAGCTTTTCGAGGCCTGGTTTTGAGAATAATGCCAGGGTAACTTCAATGCCCAGATCTGCCTGATACGAATCGATATTCTTTGTATTCAGAAAGCCTTTCAGGTAGGCCGTTGCCGGATACGGGGTATTAAGTTGAGTAAATGGTGGCGTTATCAGGAAAACGGGAGATGTCAATCAGGCTGATTTATTCAGCGAAAATACAATTTGCATTCAAAGTCAGGTTATTTGTTGAAAGTGGTATAGATCTTTCCCGACTCTGAATTGCACTGCCTAAATCGCTTTCACAGGTTCAGGCGCATTTTTAAAATGCGGGTATTTGCCCAGGATCTTACCAATGTGATAGGTAGAAGGTAAGATGATCTTCTTAACGAACCAGGGCAGTAAAGGGAGGTCGAATTCAGAAGAATAACGGGTGATCAGATAGGCGCCGTCAAATTTTTCCGGTTCAGCTTTTCCTGATTTGTTCTGCGCTGAGAAAATTGAGCTCAGAAAAAATACCACCGAGTTTGCGGGTTCAACATATCCTTTACAATGAAGTATGTCCTGGCCATCGTTCCAGAATCTGTGGGGCGTGCCGCGCTTGAACACAACAGTCTCACCTTCGCCGGCATATTGTTTAGGCTGACCCAGGATCTCATAGCCCAGTCTGCCCTTTATCACCGTGAATACTTCGTCCTGTAACCAATGGGTGTGCATGACCGGACCAATACCTGGTGCAACATAGTTTTCTGCCAGTACCCTGTCTCCGTTTTCGGTTTTTTCTATTCCCAGGAATGTAATGGTTTCACCTATGGAATTCTTGATCGTGTGTGGATAGCTGATATTCATTGCTTGGCGTGTTTGATAGAATGAAGATAGGGCCGCCATCCCCTTTTCTTATATCAGAAAAGACCTGTTGAGAATAGTCATTGATCAATTGAGGAAATCGGCAGATATACTGTTAGGTATGAAATTTCAGCTCATCCTTTCCAGATGGCAGACGCATCGATGTCAGTAATTGATGCTTTGCCAGACAATGCCATGGCATATTCAAATTCTTTTCTGAGAATATTCATCACTTTAGTAACCCCGTCTGCACCGCCACAGGCAAGTCCAAAACAAACTGGCTTTCCAACCAGTACCGCATGGGCTCCAAGGGCTAAGCCCTTTAACACATCGGTGCCTCTTCTTATCCCTCCGTCCATTAGTACGGGGATCCTTTTGTTCACCCGTTCGGCGATTTTTGGCAAGGCTTCGATAGTTGCAGGTACGGTATCCAGGTTTCGGCCGCTGTGATTGGATACGATAATACCTGAAGCTCCTGACTGAATTGCTTTCTCTGCGTCATCGGGATTCAGGATGCCTTTTAATAAAACAGGTAATTTGGTGATCGACCTGAACCATTCCAGGTCTTTCCAGGTTAAGGGCTTTTTGAATTGCAGGGCTTGTCCTTTGGCTGCAAAAGCAGTGTCTATCATATACGGAGGCTTCAACTCATCAGGAAGTTTAAAACCTGCTTTTTGCTGTCGATTCCTTACACCTGACACTGGTGTATCTACAGTGATACATAGGGCCTTGCAACCCTGTGCTTCCACTTTTTGCACCAGGTCCTTTACAAATGTTCTGTCATCTACCACATATAACTGGAACCAGAGAGGTCCCGTGGCCACTTTTGCAATCTCTTCAATAGGTGTTGTTGTGAAGGAGCTTACACAATACAGTGCCGATGCAGCGCCTGCACCCCGTGCAGTGGCCAGCTCGCCCTGGGGGTGCATCAATTTGTGAAATGCAGTGGGTGCGATGAGTATTGGGTAGGGGAGATCAAGTCCGAAGAGTGAGATCTTTGTATCCAGTTTGCTCACATCATTTAATACACTGGTCTGCAGTTTCAATTTGTCAAGGGCTTCCCTGTTCCACCTGACTGTAAATTCGTCTGCTGCGCCGCTGGCCACAAATTCATAGGCCATGTGCGACATATGACCTTGCGCGATCTTCTCAAAATCGTAGAGGTTGATGATCTCATCAAGGTTTGCCGGGTCATGGGTGAATTGATGTTGGTCAGAAGGTTTGCCACCTGCGGCTATTGGCAGTATAGATGCACCTGCGAGCGCACCCATGGATTGAAGTATGTTTCTCCTGGAATATTTCATAAGCGAGTTGTGAAAGATGTTTTCAATATAAGCATATAAAACTGTTTCTGGTCGATAGGCGGAACCGTCTGGATATGGATCCTTATATTGAAGATGTCCTGGCTTTTTCCAGCCAAACCGGAACATCTACACCTTTAATGATCAACCAAAGCGAAAGCGATAGTTCTGCTATGAATGGAGGCAGCAAGATAGCAGGGAACAGACTATTGGCAAATGTTGGCGCAAGTATGAGGGCAAAACTGTTAATGAGATAACAGGCCCCGGCGATCTGCATTCCTATTCCCAGTATGGCTGGGAGAAAAACTGATTTTCGGATGAGGTATCCAACAATGAGTGAAGCGCATCCAAAGAATATTAAACCTATTCCGAAGCCATAGGAATGTGCATTTATGAAAATATAGGAAAGAGACTGGAGTTGTTGAGGATTAAAAGTTGCCAGATAGTCTTTTTTGCCCAACAATATTAAAGGTATGATCAGATTGAGTTTGTTGGCAACCAGCACGGCTGTTTGCACGAGGTTCAGCATGACGTCGAGAATGATGAGTTTCCTGTTAACGGGCCAGAATAAAACAATATAGGCCAGCAGTACAATGATATCGCAGACATGCATCAACAGGTCGCCTGCAATTCCCAGGCGCCAGAGTGTGGGTGAGGCAGCGAGGTTATCGGCTGTTGCCGCAGCATCTCCTGAAACAATGATGGAATTTCTCACAAACATTTCACCTAAAAATCCGGCAATGATGATGAAGAGATAGGCGATGCCGCCCAATCGTGCATAGGTATTGGGGGACGTAGTTGTTGGTAGTTGTACCATGGTTAAAGGTTGAATCTTTTCTGTTCTCTTGCTTTTTTTGATAAAAGTCTGACATTTTTTGTGCTTTCAATTCTCAAGAGCAGCATAGGTAGTGTCACCCCTATGGAAAGTGCCATGATCACAAATAATGTCATGATGCCATAATGAACCATTCCTGTAAGCACTTCAGCTTCCGAATGATTAACAAAACGTATCAGCCCCAGCATGGTGCGATAAGCAAATGTACCGGGCACCAGGGGGATTACCGCCGGTATACTGAGAATAATGGGTGGAACATGCACCTTATGAGAGAGTGGGATGCTGATAAAACCTATAACAGAAGCTGCAATAAGGGAAGCAATGATAACGCCGCCGCCTGTATCGGGATGAAGTATGAAATATTTTACACTACCCGCAACAAATCCACATACATAGATCGCTGGTAATGTACGTTTGGGAGAATTGAACAGAACACCAAATCCAACGGCGGCGCAGCCGCACCAGAACGCATTGAGAAGGATATGTAGCCAGTCCGTCATCCATGAAAATTAAATGTGTAAAGAATAGTGGCCAGTCCTGCCGCTATCCCGAATGCATGTATGGATGCGTTGATGCCCCTGTCGATTCCGTTAATGATATATCCATCCATTAGATCAATGACTGAGTTAATCAGCGGCACACCCGGGATCAGGAACAGCGTGCAGGTCGCAAATGCATGGTCAACCATTGGATTGATACCCACTTTCCAGCCGATACCAATTACGAGTGCTGAAATGACCGCACTGCAATAAGTGACCACATATATATTGAATTTCTTTTTTATCAATTCCTGCTTTATAAAAAGCCCCGAGACTGTTCCCAGGAAAGTGATTCCCATTTCAATGACATTACCGCCGAACGTATAGCAGAATGAAGCGCCCGCCAGGCCGACAACGAGAAGAATCACCCATCTTTGGTATTCGTCTGCATTTACCGCCTTCTCAAGTTCTGACAACGTTTCCGCCAGGCCGAGCTTTTTCGTTGATACATCCCAACTTAAACGACTGATAGCCGATATCACCCGGAAGTTTGACCCAGGTTGGGAACTCATACTGCGTGTCCCTGAAAAAATATTTTCCTGTAATTCTGTATGAAGGGACAGAGAGATATTTTTGGTACTGAGATCGATATTGGCATCATATCCGAAAGCAGCTGCAAGCCTGTTCAGGTTAGTTATGATTCGATTACTGCCAGCGCCGGCATTCAACAGGGCAATTCCTGCCTGAAGTAAAAGTTTGCCAAGTTCAGCAGGCTCAACTGTATGAATGTTATTCATTAAGAAAGGCAGATCTGTTTTTCAAATATACGGCAGCAACAATACTCCCTGGCAAATTCATTTCCAGATCAGGCTAAATTGCGTGATTAACGAAATACATCTTCATGGTTCCCCTGTTCTTCACACTGATCTCACCCCTGTAGTCGCATGCAAAAGCATCCTTTACCAGCTCAAATGTATTTGCCGAAATATTTATTCTGCCAGGTTCTGAATTTGACTCCATGCGCGACGCGATATTCACAGTATCGCCCCAGATATCGTAGGCAAATTTTTTGGTGCCCACCACGCCGGCCACAACGGGTCCGGAGTTTATGCCGATTCTTATGTCCAACCCGATGACATTGCTTGTAGCATCCTTTTTTGTTTCGCTGATGAAACGCTCGATCTCAAGTGCTGCCTGCACAGTCTTATGCGCATGGTCGGCCGAAGGGAAAGGAAGCCCTCCCGCACACATATAAGAATCACCTACCGTCTTGATTTTTTCGAGGCCATATTTTTCAATGATCTGATCGAATTTTGAGAAGTAGTAATCGATGGTTTCTACTAATATTTCCGGAGGAAGATTTGTGGCATAATGGGTGAAACTCTTGAAGTCTGTAAACATGACCGTTACGGATTCAAATTTCTTTGCCAGTACTTTGCCGCTTTTCTTTAGTTCCTGGGCTGTTTCTTCAGGCAGAATATTCAGCAACAGACTGTCTGATCTTTTCTTCTCTGCTTCAATGATCTTATTGGATTCCCTCATGAATTTGTATCTCTGGTAAACGCCAAAAAGCAGGAGCAGGATAAGCCCCAGGGCAATAATTGTGGCAATAACAATGATCTGCTGGTTTTTTTTCTGTTGGTTGAGAAGATCCACTTCCACCTGTTTTTGTGAAACTTCGAAGTTGGTACGCAGGTCAGCCATTTTCTGGACTGCGTTTATATCATTTACGCTATCTCGGTAGGCTATATAGTCTTTGTAATATTTGAAAGAAAGATCAAGCCGGCCAGTTTTTTCATAAAGCTCAGACAGCCTGTGATTGGCATCTGTGATTTCGTCTTTAAATCCGTATTGTTTTGCGAATTTGAGACTCCTCTGGGCATAATCGATCGCCATTTCAGTATCTCCCTTCCCTGAATACATATCGGATAAGGAGATCAGGTAGTCACAGATCGGAGGGTAATCTTCCAGTTTCTCCAGCATGTTTATTGCATCATTGATATTCTTTAATGCAAGGTTGTATTCACCTTTGCTGGCATACACCATACCCATATTCCCCAGGGTGTATGCTTTGCCTGTTGCATTGTCAGTCTTTTCAAAGATCAACCCGGCTTCTCTGAAGTAAATAAGCGCTGAATCGTAGAGTTTTCTTTTTTGAAATTCGTCGCCGGCGTTCAGAATGGCTGAAGCTATGGTGACCGGGTCGGCTCCCGATTTGCGTAGCGTGTAAATGGCTTTGCGATAATAAAGGGATGCATTATCATGGTTATTCAAAATGGAATATGTATCTGCAATCGCGTTATATGCAGTCCCTTCCCCTTTTGCATAGTCTGCCCTGCTGGCTATTTCTGCACTTTTGAAAAATGCCGCCAGGGCTTCATCCAGGTCGCCAAGCAGGAGTTTCTTATTCCCTTTTTGCAGATAGCCACGGTGGAGATAGATATCGTTTCCCAGTGCTTCTGAAAGTGAAATGAGTTCTTCTGCGTAAGTCAGGGAAAGTTTGAGATCTGTGATCTCATTGAATGAAAGATTCCTGAGCAGCTCCAGTTTTGAAGTGTCGTTTAGATCGCCTTTCTTATAAATACGCGCAAGACTGTCGGCCAGTTTCTGATCCTGGCCGGGAGCAATTAAAGAGAAAAAAAGAAAGCTTATTAAGAAGTAATAAGCTTTTCTTTTACTAAACATATTCAACAAGTTATGAGTTCATCTGAATTTTTGGGTCCTGCTCAAATACTCCGCTTTCTCCGGGCAATGTATAGGTGATCATATAATCTTCAGCCCGTCCCGCTCCAACGGAAGGATTTTTGACTGTTCCTATAAAAGTGCCATTGGGTCCTTGTATTGGATCAGTGTCCAATACAGCCACAGAATTGGCATATCGCGGCCCATCAGTGGGTTTACTCCTTTTGATATCTACTATAGAACCGATGGGGAAAAATCCTGGATCAGGGGGATTTTTAGTCGATTTGGGGTCGAGTTCCCATACAATAGTATCGCCGGGGTCAGCATCAGTAGTCAGTTCGGCATCACCCGGATCGTTTTTTTCGTCTCTTAATCTAAGGCGTGTAGACATGCCGGCGCGGCTTACGAAGATCTTAATTAGCTTAGGCATATAGAATGGTTTGAGTTAAAGAATTTTAGCTTCAGGGAGTACGAGTTTTCATCAGGGATGGGATAGTCTTAAAGGGGATATAGAAGATATGGTAATTTTCTCTAAAAAGCAACAATAATCAAGTCAGGAGTTGATGGGGAACAGTAACTGGACCTGAAATTCGACTATATTTTACCGTGAGGTGTTTTAATTTCTGGTAATGGATACATCGGTTATTCCATATTTTCGCTGCTCATTTAATGCTGGTTATATATGAGGATAGCCGTTTTCAGTACAAAATCTTACGACAGGGAATATCTCGACAGGTTCAATGCTGAATCAGGGCATGAGTTGGTATATTTTGAAGCTCCTCTTAATTTGAATACTGCAAACCTGACACAAGGCTTTGAGGGTGTCTGTGTTTTTGTAAATGATAAACTGGATCAGGCAACCGTGAATGCCATTGCAAAAAATGGGGTGGGGCTGATCGTGCTGCGATGTGCCGGATTTAACAATGTAGACCTGGAAGCGACCAGGAGTAATGACATGAAAGTTCTCCGTGTGCCGGCCTATTCACCAGAGGCAGTGGCAGAACACGCTGTGGCACTCATGCTTACCCTGGCCAGAAAGACCCATAAAGCATATAACAGGGTCAGGGAGAACAATTTTTCCCTGGAACGCCTGAATGGCTTTAATATTCATGGGAAAACAGTTGGAGTGATTGGAACAGGAAGGATCGGAATAGCATTCGCCAGGATCATGAAAGGCTTTGGAGCCAGATTGATCGCACATGATGTTTATGAGTCCGATGAAATAAGGTCTTTAGGAGTGGAATACAAATCACTTGACCACGTAATTAGAGAATCCGATATCATTTCATTGCATTGCCCGCTTACCCCGGAGACAAAATACCTTATTAACCGGGAAACAATATCTCACATGAAGAAAGGGGTGATGTTGATCAATACCAGCAGGGGAGGATTGATCAATACACGTGACGTGCTCGTGGGGTTAAAGCAGGGGAAGATCGGCTATCTTGGGATCGATGTATATGAACAGGAAGAAAAGCTGTTCTTTGAAGATCTCTCTGACACGATTGTAGAAGACGATGTAATTGCAAGATTGATGTCGTTCCCCAACGTACTTATCACTTCTCACCAGGGCTTCTTCACCAATGAAGCTCTGGAGCAGATAGCACACACAACTATTTCCAATATTTCAGATTTTGAGAACGGTGTGCCCAGTAAGAATGAAGTGCTCTAGTTTCTGGGCCTGTTGACCTCGACAACTACAAGTTTCAGGGTTGTTTTGCCAATGTTTTTTGCTGAATGCGTGGTGGCCGGCATGATCACCGCCATATCTTTTTTAAATTCAATATTCTGTTTAGAGCCGTCCTGGGCTGTAAGTTCAACGGTTCCACCCTCTAATATGTACATGGCAAAATCAGGGTGTGCGTGCATAATGGACGAATCTCCGGGCTTATAGATGCCGCTCACCATTCTTATGTTCAACGTGTCAGCCAATTGTTTGTAATGGTCCGGTGAGATTGCGGTTACGCTTCTGGATTGGTCAAAGGCAGGAAGATCCCTTACTACTGTAGTTTCTTTGGCAGTTGTATCCATCTCGGTTTTTTCACTGGTCTTTGGTTCATTATTGCAGGCAAAGGCAGACATGGCAATTGATGCAATTGTCAGGAGGTTGAAGAAATTGGTATTCATATAAATCTTTTTTGTTGATGAGTAATAAGACCTTTCAAAATAGATAACATTTAAGCTTTCAAAAGCAGGCAAAGGGGTATAGATGATGTTATGCCTTTCTCGTGATCGATAAAATTTTCACGGCAGGTTTAAAATACTGTCCCTGTTCCGGATATAATTGCTGTATTTTTTTCACCACATCCATTCCCTCGGTCACTTTTCCAAATGCGGCGAAGCCCTGACCATCTTTATTTCTCTTGCCGCCAAAGTCCAGTGAAGGTTGATCGTTGATACATATGAAAAAACTGCAGGTAGCGGTATTGGGTGCCGAACGGGCCATTGAAATCGTTCCATCTTTATGAGCCAATCCGCTTTGTGTAGTTGTTTCCAATGGAATAGCTGGAAATTGTTTCAGTGAATCAACATCTCCTCCCTGGATCACTTCTATTTTAATGGAATCTTTGGGTTGGTTGTTCATTGTCACGGCTCGAAAAAACGAGCTGTTGTTGTATAACTCAGCATCCACGTATTTTAAAAAATTTGCAACGGTCAACGGGGCTTTGTCCGGGTATAATTCCACGGTGATGTCCCCAAGCGAAGTTCTGATCAGGCAATTAGGATTTTTCTGGGCTAGTAATGGCTGTGATAAGACGATCAATAATGCAATGACTGAAATAAATTTTTTCATGGTCGATTCTTATGCTAGGGTTTCACCCTTTTGTAAATTGTTTCTGTTGCTTTGGCCTCAGAACCGTCTGACTCAATGTTATAGGCTGTCAATTTCAGCTCATCATCATTTGCCATCTCGAGCTCTGTCCGCCAGCCCCATTTCTGATCCACTTCTGGAGAAACATATTCATAGCTGCCCAGCACATTGAATTGTTTGGCATGCCTGCCACTTTCAGAAAATATCATCGCAGTCCCAGTGTGGAAACTGTCGATCCAGGCCGTCTGATATTTTCCGGTCTCCAGGTGAAAGCCAAGGATAGCCAACCCCTCCAAGGGTTTGCCGGCGAAGCTGCCTTTGTATTCCAAGAGTATGAATCTGCCTTCAAGTATTGGCCGCATGGTGGCGCGTGTTGGAGACTGATCTGCAATTACATCAGGCTCGAACCATACGGTTGCCGTGCCTTCCCACTCACCCGTTAATCTGCTTAGTTGGTAATGTACTCCATCGGCTTTCGAGGACTCCAGTTTTTGGCTCATCGTTCTGATATTTTTATCGTCAATTCTATTTTGAAAAGATGTCTTTATTCCATTTCCTGAATTCGTAGTACCTGCTCTTCGGTTCTCCTGTCCATCCGTTTATTCCTTTCTTCTTTGGCAGATAATACGCGTGAACATATAAAATGGGGAGAATGGAGAAAGCAAGCAGGCTCATGGAGGCAGTTCGACCAAACTGAATGGAGATCCCGCATATCAATAGCAGTGTCAGCAGATATTTGCCAACTCTGCGGTATTTCGGCGTTTGTTCTTCAAAATGGCCCATCACCATATTGCCTACAGCGTAGATCATGCTTACAATGGCTATTTCAAACCATAATGAGTCTGTTGACCACATAATGCAAAGTTTTTGTGTTCCCCGGAATGTATCCGTAATATTTAAACTGAGGGTAAAGGAGTTATGAATTGCATTGCCTGCTGAAGAAAAATACAAATTAAAAAACAAAACTCCACCGATTTGGGTGGAGTTTTGAGATCCTTGTGACAGATCTTGTTGATCTGTTAGTCCAGCGGCAGTTTTTTAGCATTGTCTGCCAACCACATTTCGAAACTCTGTAATTCAGGATTCAGTTCCCTGGCTGCCTTAATATCTCTTGCGTCAGTAAATTCTTTTTCGAATTCTTTATAGTACTGAAACATATTCCCAAGATCATCCGCGCCTGGAAAGCCAAAACCCCTGTAAGTTTCCGGACTTACACTGTTATATTTTACTTCTTCCCCTAAAGCTTTGGACAGGGCTTTGGCCATATCTGCACAGCTGATATGCTCGCCGGCAATTCCCACGGTTTTGCCAATCAAAGCCGGCCCTTTCTTAAAAATGCCATAGGCACATTTTCCAATGTCTTCAGCATTTATGCCTGAAAGCTTGTTGTCTCCCATGGGGTACGTGATAGCAAGCACACCATCGGCACCTCTTTTGGGACCCATTCCGAAATAGATCAGGTTATCCCAATAGAAACTGGTCAAGAGCATAGTCGTAGGCACTCCCGCGTCTGTGAAGAAGTGATTGGACTCTCCTTTAGCATCAAAATGGGGTACCTTATATTTTTCCTGGAGAGTAGGCATTCTGTCGTCGTGGAGAGGTACATGCAATCTGGTGTCTTCCAGGGTAGACCAGATCACGTGTTTCAGGCCTGCAGCCTTTGCTGCATCAGCCATGCATTTTGCCTCGGCCGCTTCCTGCGCAGGAGAGAAATGTGCCCAGAAGAAAGTGACACAAAAAGCACCATAAGCGCCTTCCATGGCTTTGAAAATGGTTTCCGGATGGGCCAGATCAGCCTGCACCAGTTCCGCACCCGCCGCCGCCAGTGCCTTAGTTTTGTCAGAATCCGGATCCCTGGTCACTGCGCGAACAGCAAATTCGCTGTTTTTATCGTTGAGAATGGCGCGGGCCAAACCCCCGCCCTGGGCACCAGTTGCGCCGAATATGGTGATGATCTTTTTCTGTGACATAGTTATTATTTGTATTTCTAAATATAAGCAAGTTTGCCTGACGAATTATAACTGGATACCTATTCCAGCCTGAATAATGTTTAAACATCAGACTATTTCTTCAGAAATGTCCAGTAAACGCCTGTGATAATTTATCTGACCAAGATGATATGTTAAATGGGTGGCCAGGTGAACCAGGAAATATCCAGTGGATGTTTTATGTTCAAAAACCAATAAAGGATATTCCGCATCCAGATCTTCGTCACTGACTTTACTTAATGATTCATTGACTGTTGTGATCGTTTCTTCGATCATGACTATTAATTCGTGCCGGGGAACGTCTTTCTGTGAAAATTCCAACGGCCTGTTTCTCACATAACCGGTGTTGCCAAGCACTGCGCCAATGTATGCTTTAAGATTTCCAATGAGATGCAGGCAAAGATTGCCAGCTGAATTGGCGATATTTTTTTCTGTATGCCAGATCTTATTTTCAGAATGGTACAGTTCTATTTCAGACCTCAACTTGTTAAGATCTCTGACGATCAATGAACTGATAATTTCTGTCATCATCGTTGATTCAATTATGTTATACTTATACCTTTTGATTTTGTGCCATGGCGCTACTGCTTAACCTTGTGCGCCTCCATGTCTATTTCTATCAGCTGCCCTGAAACGGCCAGACCCTTTACTTCAAGCCAGGTTCCCGTAGGAAATTGTTTTTTATAAATGGAGTTACGGTAACCCGATGCTTTTATGAAGTCCGCCATATTGGTTGTGTAGACGTTTTCCACTACCACATCATCAAAATTGTAGCCGTAATGTTGCAGGATCTTTTCGAGGTCGCTGTAGCAGTTTTTCATTTGCAATTCCATATCACCGGCGCCTACTATGATCCCTGAATCATTCATGCTTACTGCCCCGGAGATCTTGAGATCGTCTCCAATTCTGACAGCATGGGTGTATCCATATTCTTTCTCGAGTTTGGGACGAAGATTGAAATACTCAGGGGTATCTGATTTTTTCTCATTGATCTCTGTTGCCGCTGTGGGTTTGGAATCATCTGAACTACCACAGGCGCTAAGCATCATGCAGCTAAAAAAAATGCCGAATACGAGTAAGGGGGCTTGTTTCATTTGCATATTGTTTGGTTTATTGAACGTTGAATAGTTTTAGGGATTTCTATCCCCGATAATCCATTTTCTTCCGGATCTCGTTCCGGGCATCCTCACCAGCCCATTTTTGACAAAGGTATAGTCCCAGGTCGAGCGATGCAGAAACAGCTCCCGCTGTGATCACATCTCCGTCCTCTACAATCCTTTCTTCAGAAACTTCTCTGCAATATGGCTTAAGGTTTTCGTATTCATTATAATTCGTGGTTGCTTTTTTATGGGTCAGAAATCCCGCTGCGCCTAATAAGAGACTTCCTGTACAGATCGAGATCTTATACCTGGCCTGTTCTGCTGTTCTGATCCAATCTATGAAATCCTTATCATATTGAAGATGCCGCGTTCCATGTCCGCCGGGAACTACGATCGCGTCATATGCAGCCAATGTGTTTTGGATTTTATCAGGGATGATTTTCAGGCCAAAATTATCAGAGATGGTATCTGTATATGAGCAAAGATCCCAGCTGAGTTGCGGCAAATAACCCATGGATTGCAGGCGGCTCAACGGATCGTAAATGCCAATAAGATCAAGCCAGGTGATTTTATTGAAAATGATATAGGCAATTTTCATTTAGCCCTTGTTTTTTGATTTCCAACTATAAAGGGAGATGAACTGTCACCAGGGCGATCAGGGCAGGCAGAGCCTGTACAAAAAATATTTTCTTACTTGCGGTTATCGCTCCAAAAATGCCGGCAATGATCACACAGGTAAGGAAGAATACTGCCACATACAGTTTCCAGTGGTGATCGTCGATAAAAAAAGTCCAGATAAGACCAGCGGCAAGAAAACCATTATACAGCCCCTGGTTTGCGGCAAGTGTTTTGGTAGGTTTGAACATATCTTCCTTCAGCGCTCCTTTAAAAACTTTCTTACCCCTGGTTTCCCAGGCGAACATTTCCATCCAAAGGATATAAAGGTGTTCAACTGCTACCAGGCCTATCAGGATCTGTGCGAGGATATTCATACTGGTGTTGCTTGATGATCTGCAAGATAATCCTCTAATCTACAAAATACATGTCAACTTCCCCTTTGTTCTTGGCCTTGATCTTTCCCCTGTGGGTACAATGAAACTGATCTTTCACCAATTCATAAGTGCTGCCACTGATATTTATTCTTCCGGGTTCTCCGGAAGATTCCATCCTTGAAGCAAGATTGACCGTGTCTCCCCAGATATCATATGCGAACTTGATCTTGCCTACTATTCCCGCAACAACGGGGCCGCTGTGAATGCCGATCCTGATTTCAAAAGGATCTTTGCCTTCATCTATGCGTTGCCCGATATGTTTCCTGATGAATTCCCGGATCTCTATTGCCGCCCTCACTGTGTCGGCAGCATGTGTTTCCCGGGGTACAGGCAAGCCTCCTGCGCACATATATGAATCCCCGATAGTTTTTATTTTTTCCAGGTTATGCGCACTGATGATTTTGTCAAACGCTGCGAAGATCATATCGAGTTCTGCAACGAGATCAGTGGGGCTCAGTTTTTCGGCGATCTGTGTGAAGTTTTTAAAATCAGTGAACATCACGGTCACCTCAGCAAAATGCCTGGCTTCTGCCTTGCCCCTTGCTTTCAATTCCTCTGCGATCTGTTTAGGAAGAATATTGAGCAGCAATGTTTCTGACTGGGCCTGGAAAAAATTCTTCTTCCTTACAAAATAATACACCATCATGAAGATCAGTGCACCCACAGCAATGATATTGATGAAGAAGAAGATCCGGATCTGGTTATCGGTCAGGTTGTTTTGCGTCCGGAGCCATGGTTGTGCAATAAAGCTGATCAAAACCAGCACGGCAAAAGCAATGAGCCACTTGTACGCACTCGATGGCTTATAGAAAAGCATGGCCCCCAAAGGTGATATCAGGCTCCACAGTACAACTACACTACCATTGACGAATCCGCCCAATGATATCATAAGAAAAAAAGGTAACAATAAAATAAGAAGAAGCTGGCTGAATCTGAATGTGTTGAACCTGCAGCTATATCCGAAGTAGATGATGCTTGAAAGGGAAAACACAGCATATGCCAACGGTATTATGGCGGAGAGTGGTTCTCCAAATATCAGGTACATAAAGCCCCAGATCACACCGGCAATAATAAATGGTATAGAACTTATGACCAGGAGTGATTTCTGTAGTTTCATCTCCTCGTTGTCGCTCTCGGCTACTCCAATGGATGAGATCCTGGCTAAAAGGTTTTGAAAATTCATATGTTCATTGGTTCAACTTGCAGGCCTACCCATTTACGGTGATTTGCCTGGTGACTCCAGCTGTTATGAATGTCACAGTTAAATATTGTTTTTCAGATGGGTCCTCAGTAGGGTACCAGTTTCTGCCAGGCATTGCGATCACAAAAAGTCCATTGTCATCGCCAACAGCTACAAAGTCTTCCCTTTTTGGTCCACGCCAAAAATATTCCAGCCCATAATCTTTAATTAAGGATTCGGCAAATGCCAAAGGCTGATCTGCAACTACACCCATTTCATTCAGGGATAGAATCGATTCGCTGCCAAATGATTTGTCAGACGGATTATTCAGGTCAAATCTCACTATGAATTCTAATATATTTCCATTGCTGTCGTAGAAATAAATTGATTTTGCATTCCAGTTATCGAAATGGGCAATAATCTCGTTGTTTGTAATGCTGATCAATGCAGTCTTTTGTGAGATCCAGTCAATAGCTTCATTGAGCTTATTGGAAGGAATATTAAATGCCAAATGATATTTGGGTGCTTCAACGGCAGATTTTAGAAACGTCAGTGTGGATCGCCCTATCAGAAAAGATATGGAAGTCTGGTCTTTGTTTTTTGTTTTAAGACCCAAAACGCCTGAGTAGAATGCTTCTATTTTTAAAAGGTCGTCTGTTTGTATTTCTGCTTCTACAATAAACATAAGTCAATGCCCTAAGGTCGGTCGAAAATAGACAAAAACTTTTTGGGCTCATAAGGAAGATTCCTTTTGTCTATTTTAAGCAAAATGATTTTATCATATCCACATATTCTTTAGGATGACTGATATGCGGTACATGTCCAGCTCCAATAATGGTCTTTCTTTGAGCTGCCGGGATTGCTTTGGCCAGTTGATCCAAAACCATCTTGAAAAATGGAGGGCTTTCTGTGCCCTGGGTCAATAAGGTCGGCTTGTTGAAAGGTGAAAGCTTGATCAGGTCTATATTTAAGTTTTCCGGGTCTTTTGTTTCATCAAGGAAAGTGGGTGCATTGAAGATAAAATTTTGCTGGCTCTGAACCGGCATTTGCTGCCAGCCACCCGGACCTATGGCAATGGTTTCTACAAACAGCTCAGCTCCCTGGGCCATTTCTTTGTTTTCAAGAAGTCTGATCACTGCTCCCACACGGCTTTCAACTGCCTGCAAATAGGGAGTAGCCTCTGGGATTCCTTTGAGTAAATCAAATAGCGGGGGTTCATGTACCACAAGTGTTTCAAAAACCCGGGCATGTTGAGCTGCAGTTTTCAGGGCCACAGCTGCACCTCCTGAGTTTCCCGCTATATGCGCAGTGGATTCACCAACATGTTCTATTAAAGCAATAAGATCAGAAGCGTCCTCGTCCAAACTACCCTGTTCTTCTCTTCGTTCACTTTTGCTGTGGCCTCTTCTGTCATAGGTCAATACCCGGAAAGATTTTGAAAGATCACCTACTACAGCATTCCAGTTATTGTGGTCGCCCCAGGAGCCGTGAACAAGAACTAATAAAGGCCCTTCATTGCCTGTAAGTTCCCAATAGAGTTTCACTCCATTGACCTGATCTATAGGCATAGAATTAGATTTTAAGATGATAAAGATCTACGTCAGTAAAGTTATGCCATAGTGCGCAGATTGGATCACGGTTGTGCCGAGGGTAACATATTGCGGATAGCAGCAATTTTCCAATCTCCTTTTTGCTGTACTACAACAAAGGTACTCCACATCTTACGCGTGGAACCGTCGGGATTTTTTATCTCGTAACGTGCATCGGCGATGGCATTCTTTGAGTCAAGAAACCGGACTTTCTCCACCGTAAGGGTCCTTGTACCAGGACTCGTTGCTGAACTTCGCAGCATGCCTTGCACTGCTACGCCCAGGCCGTCTCTCCATTCACCTGTAGAAACCAATTGGTCTACATCCTGGGTGAGGATGGTTTTTAACAACAGGGTATCTTTCTTCTCCCTGGCAATAGAATAGTTATCGATCAGTGTATAAATGTCCTTTGTCCGTTTATCGGCTTCCTTTTTGTCTTGAGCCGCTGAAGATGAGGGCAGAAGCAATTGTATGACGATGAAAACAAATAAACAGTTCTTCATTTTAATTTGGTTTGAAGAATGATAAAGGAGTTCTTTACCCCATTTCTATGTCCATACCTTCCCTGGCAAGGTCAAATGGTAGCAGGCGTTCTTTGGTGTTTCGTAATTCTGCATATAGTTCGTGGAGCCGCGCGTCGTTATGTGAAGGATCGTGATGAAAAAGTAGAAGATTTTTCACCGAGGCAAGAGTTGCCAGCTTGATCGTGTCTTCCATACTTGAATGCCCCCAGCCCATTCTGCTTTTGTATTCCTGCACCGTATATTGACCGTCATGTAACAAGAGGTCTGCCTCTGTAATGATATCAAAACCTGATATCCACTTCTTTTCTGTCAGGATGCCAGCAGGGCCGAGCGCAGGTTCATGATCAGGAACATAGGCCAATACCGCGTTATTCTCTTTGATACGATATCCAACGGTTGGCCCGGGATGGATAACATATCGCGCATCTATTGCAAAGGGGCCTATTTCGAAGCTGATATTTGCCACGTCGTGCAATGTCAGCTTACAAGGGAGTTCACGAATAAGCACCGGGAACAGGGGTGGGGAAAGATATCGGCTGAGCCTTGAATGCAGCGTACCGTTGGCGCTCGCAGGAGCCCAGATATGTACATCCATAGTGGGATCAAACAGCGGACTGAAAAAACCAAGCCCCTGTATATGATCAAAATGGAGATGAGTGAGCAGGATGTCAACCCTCTTGGTGGACTTTCCCGGCAATGAGACCTTCTGCAAGCCAGAGCCTCCATCGAGTACCAGCAACCACTCGTCTTTAACAACGGTCACGCAGGGGGTATTGCCACCGAAATATGATGTTTCGGTGCCTGTTGTGGGGTGAGATCCTCTTACTCCTTTTAATGAGACTTTCATGCGTCTTTTGATTCCCAGAATATGGCTACTGCACCCAGGAAACTTCCTGTTCTGCCTATAATAGGATATGATGTTACTGAGATCTTCTCCGGCTTGCCTTGCATGCTTTCAATCCAGAACACTTTATGATGCGGGTGCCTGTCGTTCAAGGTCTTTACCAAAGGCAGGCCTTCTGGAGGTAGCGGCTGGCCTTGTTCATCCAGGGGTTTGAATATGGTTGACCAGGTCTCTACGGGCATTTCCCCGGTTTCTTCAAAACGAGTACCGAATATTTTTTCGGCAGGTTCATTATAGAAAATGAGATTCCCGGAAGTATCCGTAATAAAGACCGGAATGGAAAGGCAGTCGGCCAGTTGACGGTTCAGGATGATCTCTATCTCATATGCAGCCATTTATTGAATTGATTGAAGTTTTTAAATATAGCAAAACAAATGTGAATATATCATACCCTAATTTGGTTACATCACTTCAATGTTGGTGCCATTCATTGTTATCCCTGTTTGTATCAGGCAATACATTCCCGGGA
Source organism: Chitinophagaceae bacterium (assembly GCA_035298945.1). Taxonomy (GTDB): domain Bacteria; phylum Bacteroidota; class Bacteroidia; order Chitinophagales; family Chitinophagaceae; genus Pollutibacter. The sequence continues at coordinate 45,043 of DATGXN010000067.1, forward strand.
TCCAGCATGACCTGATCAATTTTCCCCGATGAAGCATATTTCAAAGTCCAGGATCCTCCCCGTTGCCAAACCTCCACCGGCAATTGGATGGTTTCTGATTGCCCTCCATGCTGGGTGATTTTTACTATAGCAGGTAAGATCAATCTTCCTTTATTTTCAATAGAGATCAGGGCTCCTTTTGCGGGATCATTGTCAATATAATTAACAGCCACAACAGCCTGGTCAAATTTCCAGGTTGTAAAAAACCATTCTTTCCAGAACCAGTTCAGGTCTTCCCCGGTACCGTTGTTCATGCTATGGAAAAAGTCGTACGGTGTAGGATGTTTGAATGCCCAGGCTTCGGTATATTTTCTGAACGCATAATCGAACCGTTCTTTTCCAACCACTACATTACGAAGTAGATTGAGCCCGTAAGCAGTTTTGGTATAGAATTGAAAATGTTGATCTATATCCATAGCATCAGAAACAGTCATTAATGGGTCTTTGAAATGCATGAATGCATTGTAATCCAGTGATGCCCAATAATCTTTTTTGCGGTAGGCGGGATCGTTATTATACTCCCCGTTATTGAACAACTCGTTTGCCCGATAATTGATGTAGGTATTGAAACCCTCATCCTGCCACATATATTTTCTTTCATTGCTGCCTACGATCATGGGGTACCAGTTGTGACCAATTTCATGGGATATAAGAAACCACAATTCAGCTTTTGTTTCTTTGTAAACATTGAATATCATACCCGGATATTCCATGCCGCCAATGGCTCCGCCATTACTCACCGCATTATTCCACGGGTATTCATAGAAATGTGTTGAGTAGATCTCAATGCTTTTTTTCAGGTATTCAGTTGATCTTGTCCATGCAGTATCCCCCATGCTTTCTGTTGGATAGGCCGACATGGCAAGGGCCTTGCGGCCCGAAGGGAGATTGATCTTTGCGGCATCCCAGATCATGCCTTTGCCTGCTGCAAAAGCAACGTCCCTGGTATTATTCATCTTAAAATGCCAGGTCAGGGCGGCCTTGCCCGCAGGACGCGTGGCTGGCTTACCGATCTCATCTGCACCAATAATAGTTACTGTTTTATCACTCTTTGCTGCTGCTGCCAGTCTTTTTACCTGTTCTGCCGTTAATACCTCCGCTGCATTTTGAAGATCCCCCGAGCCATAGATGATCATTTCTGAAGGAGCTGTGATATAGTATTCATAATTGCCATAGTCACAATAGAATTCTCCCTGTCCCAGGTAGGGCAGGGTGTTCCAGCCTTCCACATCGTCATATACACACATACGGGGAAACCATTGAGCGATCTGGTATACCACCCCCGTCCTGGTATATAGCCTCCCAAAACGACCTGCCCCATTTGCAGGGATCACAAAACTGTAATTCACTTTAATATTGACCTGGTCACCTTTAGCCGTCAAAGGACTGTTCAGGCGAAGCTGCATCCTGGTGTCAGTGATAACCGGTTGAACATTATAGCTCTTCCCATGATGAGTTATCGTTACACTGGTTATGCGGTAGCCTCCATTTTTATTCCCAATGACTCCAAACGCATCGCCGGGAAATGGCGTTGCAGCAACTGATCTTGAAGAAGGCGCAAAAATATTCTGTTCCAGCTGGAGCCACACATAATCCAGTCTGTCAGGACTGTTATTTGTATAAGTGATGGTTACATCACCGGTAATTGAAGTGTCTTTTTCAGTTAAACTGGCATGTATAAGATAGCTGGCGGTATTCTGCCAGTACATCGGTCCCGGTGAGCCATTGGCCGAGCGATAGTTATTGCCTGCCGGTGGATTAAAGCCCTGGGTAAACAGGTCGTGTGGATCGTAGGGCAGATTTTCATTACTGCTGCTTTGTCCGTACGATATGCTAAAACAGGCGAATTGCAGGATAAGTATTGACAGTCTTTTCATTGCGTTATTTAAACTTAATGGACTCAAGTTAAGCATCTGGTGCCGGGAGGATTAATTATTTATTTTGAAGTCCTGGTTGCTGAAAGGTGGAGATTCTGGAATTTTTACTACGTTGAATTCGAAATTTGTCGCGCGATGACAATTATTGCAGGTGTTGGTGAGTAAAGTGAAATTGGTTTTGAATTGAGAAAGATTTTTGGCCTGAATGGAATGCTCAACGCTATCCAGAATAGGATAAAGCATGTCCACCTCCTGACTTTCGGTTCTTTCCGCCTGATACTTTATGATATCATCTACTGTTTCTTTGATCTCGTGAATTTCAAAGTCGGCAAGCTTCCAGTTCTGGTTTTGTCCGGCAAACCAGAGTTTGTTATGATGAACCTGGACACTGCTCATGAATTCACCAAAGCCGGGTTTGTATGTGTCTTTAAGTTTCACTTCCAGGCTGTCAATACGTTTCTGCAGGCGTTGCACTTCGTCATTATGTTGATTGCATGCAAGCAGACCAAGGGTTGCCAGGGTCATGATCACGATATGATTTCCAACCATGTTTCCTGAATTTACGTATTCCTTAATTAAGCAGGAAGGAATTTATAGATTCAATAATAGGCTCCTTGCTAAGAAAGATCAATGAAGTATGCGAGCCGGCTGGCAGTTCTTTAATGGTTATATTTTTTAATTCTGATCTGATCTGGGCAATGTTTCGCTGCCGCCAGGGACTGATGATGTTTTTCTCCATTGCTTCGTAAGCCAATACAATTTGTTTGTCATTGACAGGAGGAACAAAGAATTTTTTGGTATAAAACGCCAGCGCGGGAGCCTGGATCTTTTTATAGTCACGATGATAGGCCATCATCCCAGCCATAACTTGCTGAGTAATGCTGTCATTGGGAATTGTTCCAACGCTGCCATCAGCATTGATCGCTGTGGTTGCTGTCAGGTTTGCCTCCAGTGCGGAGTTCCATTCCACATCGGCGAGCCAGAACTTATGATACCATGTTCTGTAGTCATTTATATTTTTTAAGTCCACAATGTCCGGGAAAGGTGATTTTGGAATCGTTTTTATGATATCCTTAAAAGCCTGGTCAGACAGGTCGTAACCTGCTTCCAGGTAGATCAGTTTGTTGGTTTTTTCAGGATAGCGAATGGCAAATTCAGTGATCTCGTTGCCTCCCATCGACCAGCCCAGCAGGTTTGCTTTGCTGATTTTCAAACCATCAAGCAAAGCATTCAGGTCTGATACAAGTGTAGCGTTATCGAACTGCTGATCAGTTGTTTTTGATTTGCAATGCCCACGTCTTGAATAGGCAATGACTCTGTATTTGTCTTTTAGGGAGGCTGCCAGTTCCAGGAAAATGTACGGGGAATCGCCAACTCCGTGAATAAGTATGAGCGTTTCTCCCGATCCTCCCCAATCCAGGTAGTGAATCCTTGCTCCCGGCACGTTGATGAAGTGCTCTTCAAAATCAGGTCTTTCTTCCATTTGATCTTGTGTTTGTGATTGGCGGCATGAAAAGAGCAGGTTAACTAAAGCCGCAAATAAAATGTTCAGACATACTACTGATCTTACGTTCATTCCTGTAATTTTTCAGGATTTTCACCCATTATGAATTTCAACAAATAAACTTTTTCCGGGACGAGACATGCAAATAAAAAATCCCCGCTTTCGGGCGGGGATTATCTGATTAAGTTAAGGAATTTTAAGCCAGCTGAGCATTCAAACTGATCTCTGCGTTCAGCAATTTGCTGACCGGGCAGTTGAGTTTGGCATCAGTAGCACACTCCTGGAATTTCTCCGCAGAAATGCCCGGAACTTTTACTTTCGTTTCAAGCTCTGATTTGGTAATAGTGCCATTTTCTAAAGTGATCGTGCAGGTTGTTTCGATCTCATCTGCAGTGAAACCGGCGGCATTCAGAACAAATGCAAGTTTCATAGAGAAACATCCCGAATGGGCGGCAGCTATCAGTTCTTCAGGATTTGTACCAGGTCCTTCTTCAAAACGGGAATTATAGGAATACTGGGTCTTATCGAATACACCAGATTGTGCGCTCAGGTGACCTTTACCATCTTTGCCGGCGCCTAACCATACGGCTGTTGCTTTTCTTCTCATAAGTTGTCAATATTTTAAGGGTCTAAATTTACTTATCAATTTCGTCAATACACCATTTAATCTCATTAATTTGGCATTATGGCAAGGGTTAACTATTCATCCGGGGCCAAATGGGAGGATATCGTTGGTTATAGTCGGGCTGTCAAAGTAGACAATACCATAGAAGTGACCGGAACAGTTGCGGTTGATGAGAACAACCAGCTGGTGGGAGGTGATTCAGCTTATGAGCAAACCCGATTTGTTTTGAGTAAGATCGAAAAAGTACTTCAAAACGCCGGCGCCAGCCTCTCCAATGTGGTCCGCACCAGGATTTTTGTGACAGATATCAGCCGATGGGAAGAATACGGCCGGGCCCATGGCGAGTTTTTTTCCTCCATCAGGCCATGCACTACAATGGTGGAAGTAAGTAAGCTGATCTCGCCGGAATACCTGGTCGAGATCGAAGCAACGGCCATCATTGAAAATGAAATTATATGATGAATGTCATAATTAAGAAACTCCAGTACAAGCTACAACCAGAGGTGTTAATTGTTAATATGCCAGCGGAATTCAAAGAAGTGGTGGCCGACTGGAAGAGAACAGCCCGCGTGCACACTGAACCCGTGGATGGAGCGGTGTATTCATTTGTGCTCATTTTTGTCAAAACAGAAGCGGAAGTCAAAGCCGCTGCAAAAAAATATATCCCCCTGCTGGAGCCCGACGCAGTTTCCTGGATGGCCTATCCAAAAAAGAGTTCTAAAAAATACAAGGCCGAGATCACCCGGGACTCAGGATGGTCTGCCCTGGGCGAACTCGGTTTTGAAGGCGTTTCCCTGGTTTCGATTGACGACGACTGGAGCGCCTTCCGTTTCCGTAAAGTGGACTTCATCAAAACCATGAAAAGAAGGGAGACGATGGTGATGAGCGAAGCAGGTAAGGCAAAGACGCAAAAAGTAAAAAGTAAAAAGTAAAAATTTAAAAGTAAAAAACAGACCAATGTTTTTTACTTCTTACTTCTAAATTTTTAATTGATTTGAACTTACATTCCAGGTTGCCCAAGGTAGGCACCAACATCTTTACCATCATGTCTGGCCTCGCAACCGAGACGGGTGCGATCAATCTTGGGCAGGGATTCCCGGACTATCCCATGGATGCGGAACTGCACGGCCTCGTTGCCAAAGCCATGGCAGCAGGACATAACCAGTATGCACCCATGCCCGGGCTGCCTTCATTACGGGAATCAATAGCCGAAAAAATTGAATTCCTCTATGGCACCAGTGTTGATCCTGTTCAGGAGATCACTATTACTCCGGGCGGCACCTATGCGATTTATACTGCTTTTACCACCATCCTTGAACCGGGTGATGAAGTGATAGTGCTTGAGCCTTCTTACGACAGCTATGTACCAAATATTGAGATCAATGGGGGCAGGGCGATCCTGATACCTCTTAAAGTGCCTGGCTATGGTGTTGATTGGGAGGCAGTAAAAAATGCAGTAAGTCCCAGAACCAAGGCGATCATAATAAATTCACCCCATAACCCTACAGGAGCAGTGCTGGGCCCGGATGATATGCAGGAGCTGAAATCGATTGTTGCGGGAACTGGTATTTATATTGTGAGCGATGAAGTGTATGAACACCTGATCTTTGACAGTATTCCCCACCAGAGCATTCTCCGTTATCCTGACCTGCTGGAAAGAAGCTTCGTCTGTTTTTCATTTGGTAAAGTCTATAATTGTACGGGATGGAAACAGGGTTATTGTGTGGCGCCTGCGCACCTGATGAAAGAATTCAGAAAAGTGCACCAGTTCAATGCTTTCAGTTGTTTCACGCCTACGCAGGTTGCGCTTGCAGAATTCCTGAAGAACAGGTCTGCTTTCCTGGAACTGTCAACCCAACTGCAGGCAAAAAGAGATTATTTCATCAGGCTGATGTCGGCCACAAAATTCACCCTTCAACCTTCCTACGGCAGCTATTTTATCTGTGGTACCTATGAAAAGATCAGCGATGAACCAGATAAAGATTTTGCCATCCGGATAACAAAGGAATTTGGAGTGGCCACCATACCCGTATCTGCATTTTACCAGGATGGGAAAGATGACAAGGTGTTGCGATTTTGTTTTTCGAAGAAAGAAGAGACCCTGGACAAGGCCGTGGAGAGACTGGTAAAGATTAGCTAATTAAGGAATTAACTGATTAGCGGATTCTTAGGTAATTTACAGATCGTGAATTCGCTGATCCGACAATGGATAAAAAATACCTCGGCATATATTTCATGTTGCTGGCGGCCCTCGGGTTCTCT
>DATGXN010000068.1:0-7254 GCA_035298945.1 Chitinophagaceae bacterium
CAGCAAGATGAAGAAGGCTTCGGAGAATTGTCCAAAAGTCATATTGCTGGTCACGTTTTTCATGCCTGCCTCGGTCAGGTAAAGATTGGTGAAGCTGTAATAGAAAGAAAGGGGAATACAGATCAATACGGAAGCGATAAAGAATATGGTGAACGATCTGTCTTTAAAAAGTACAAATGCATCTGCTCCCAGGATCTGCGCAAAAGATGCTTTGGTGCCTTTAGCTTTTGGCGGAGTATCTGGAAGAATAAAGCTCAGCAATCCGAGGACCACCGAAGCCACTGCTGCCATCTTGAAAGTAACCGCGAGTTGATCGGTTGTGATGTTCAGCACTTTGTCGATCATCCAGCCCGTTGCTATCCAGCCAATGGTACCCAATACACGAATGGAAGCGAACTCTTTACTCGGGTCCTGCATTTGCCTGAATGCCACTGCATTGGCCAGGGCCAGCGTAGGAGCGTAGCATAGTGAATATAGGAGCAGCACCCAATAGAATGAGCTTGCATTGCCTACCTGCGTCAGGTAATAGAGTAAGAAAGCACCAACTATGTGCAGTACGCCCAGTACTTTTTGGGCAGAGAAAAACCTGTCTGCGATCATGCCCACAAAAAATGGCGATATAATGGTGGCAATAGCCATGGCACTGTAGGCCGCACCTACCTGGACACCGTCTGCACCCAGCACTTTGTCTAGGTATGTTCCCATGGTCACGTACCATGATCCCCAGATGAAGAATTCCAGGAACATCATAGCTGATAACTGAACGCGCACAATTGATCGCATGTTGATTTTGGTTTAGGAAGGAAGATAATGAAAAGTCGAAAATTATCCAGTGAAACCATTAGGCAAAAGCAGTGAGCAGTAAGCAGTGAGCGAATCTTATCTGCTCACTGCTTACCGCTTACTGCTTACTGCTTTTCTTATAGTATTTACATATCTCCCTCAATCCACAAGCTTCGCATTTGGGATTTCTGGCCAGGCATACATATCGCCCGTGCAGGATCAGCCAGTGATGTGCTTTATGGATCAGTTCTTTGGGAATGTATTTGATCAATTGTGTCTCGGCCTGTAATGGTGTTTTGGCGCCGGTAGTTAGTCCCAGGCGGGCCGATACCCGGAACACGTGTGTGTCCACGGCCATGTTGGGTTGCTGGTCGATCACTGAGGTGATCACGTTGGCTGTTTTTCTACCAACACCTGGCAGCCTGACCAGTTCGTTAACGGTCATGGGCACTTCACCTCCAAAATCGCTCTGGAGCATTTGGGCCATGCCTATGAGATGTTTGGTTTTGTTGTTCGGGTAAGAAATGCTTTTGATCAGCGGGAAGAGTTCATCAACACTTGCTTTGGACAGGGATTCAGCATCGGGATATTTTTCGAATATGGCCGGAGTGGTCATATTTACCCTCTTGTCAGTACACTGCGCTGAAAGAATGACCGCTACCAGCAATTGGTAGGGATTATCATATAGAAGTTCCGTTTCTGCTTCGGGAATATGCTCCTGGAAGTAGGCAAGCACTTTTTTATAAAGCTCCTTTTTGACCATAGGCCAAAAATAGCAGGTTGCAGGTAACAGGTTGCAGGTTGCAGAAAGAAATTAGTGAGCAGGGAGCAGTGAGCAATGAACAGATGTTTTCTGCTTACCGCTCACTGCTTACCGCTTACTGTTTATTTTACCAACGATTCCTGCTCTGCGTATTGCAAGATAGAGTCAATGGTACTCTTCCTTGGAGTGCAACGAATGCTGTCCAGGTCTCTTTTTGACGCTTTTAAAACTTCATACTTTTCTTTCAATATCCAGTCTGATTCAATGGCTTCCATGGCCATTTTTGATTCTTCGGGGCTCATTTCGTTGTACAAAAACCTGATCATGTCTTCAGTCGTAAAGTGGTTCATAATCCGTGATTTACCGGTTAACAATTAGTTGGTTAACGGTTTTCAGGGAAGTGGATTTGTTAAGTTTCCAGGGACGAGGTCAGGTGCTCTTTGAATGGTTTGGGGTCGGTTACCTTATAAAAACGGGGTTATTGCACCAATATTGTGCGGATGGGAATTATTTTTCTTCTATAACATACAGGTCCTCATTGTCTTTCTTCATGAGGTACTTTTCGCGGGCAACTTTTTCCAGGGAGGCAGTATTCACCCTCATGGCATTGAGTTCGTCCCTGGTTTCCTGTATCCTGTCCTGGTAATAAGCTTTCTTATCCTTGAGTTCCTTAAGTTCTTTTTTGCGTTTGTAGCTGAGAATCATATCGTTATGATCAAAAAATGCCAGCCAAACGACAAAAAAACAGGTAGCAAGAAAGTATTTATTAGTTATCCAGCGGGGTAAAAACTGCATAAAAACGGTTTCCGACTTAAAAATAGGATTTTAAGCCGGAAACTGTCATGAGTAACTGATTTTTATGTTTTTATGGGAGAGAAACGCCCTGCATGAGTCCTTTGGAAGAGCCTTTGATCACCACTAATTTCCAGGGTGCCCCGGAACTTCTGATCACCCCTGCCAACACATCGGCATAACCATCTCCGTTGGTATCACCGGCTGAAGCGACCGACTGGCCAATAAAACTGCCAGGATATTTATTCTTATCGATCATGATCAGGTCATTGGTGGTGCCATGGGAAGACCCATAAAATACAAATACATCCCCATTCGGGTCTTGAGGGTTGTAGCCGTAGGCACCCACGATGATCTCGCCATAACCGTCGCCGTTAATGTCCCCGGCTGAGGCTACAGAAATACCCATGTTGCCATCTATTTTACTACCCGTGAAAGTCCAGTCTGGGTATAAGCTGAATCCATTTGCCGAACCTTCAAAAACGAAGATCTTGCCTACATTGCTTAGTCCATCATCATACCGGTTAGCACCTATGATCACATCTGAGAAACCATCGCCGTTTACATCCCCTCCGGTGGCAACAGAATTACCGAAGGCTGCTTCGGCCTGGTTGCTTTCTGCGGTCCAGGCGGGTGATTGGGTCATCCCCATATATGTACCCAGGTAAAGGTATGCCCAGCCTTCATTCACCTGGCCATGGTCATAGCCCGGAGCACCAATGACCACATCACTGAATCCGTCTTTATTAACGTCGCCGGCGCAGGCCACTGATTTTCCAAAAAATGCATTTACCTGGTCGCCTTCGGCCGTGAAGAATGGGGTTTTTGAAAGTCCTGAAGCTGAGCCCAGGTATATGAATATGCGACCTTCATTGGTTTCGCCATTATCGTAATAACTTGAACCCACAATAACATCTGCATACCCGTCTTTATTCACGTCGCCAGCAGAAGAAACTGAAACACCAAAGAATGCATTGGCCTGGTTGCTTTCCATACTCCAGCTGGGGCTGGCAGATAGTCCGGAAGGTGAACCATAATATACAAATGCACCGCCTTCATTTTCTTCTCCGTTTGAGTATCGGGAGGCGCCTACGATCACGTCAAAATATCCATCGCCGTTTACATCTCCTGCATTGGCAATGGATTCACCAAAGTTTGATCCTCCTTTTCCTTCCGTATTCCATACGGCTGTGGTACCAAGGCCGTTGCCGGTTCCGAGGAAGAGTTGAACTTTTCCGTCTTTACTCACCCCAAACTCATTGGTGAATATACTTACGAGTACATCGGAATAACCATCACCATTCACATCACCAGCAGGTGATAGCGAATAACTGGTACTGGGGTTTTGATTGAGGGATTGACTAAATGAAAATAAAGCGGTTGCCAATAGGGTAACCAGCAGTCCTTTGAACAGGAAACTTTTAGCGTTTTGCATAACTCAAGCTTTTCTAATGTGGTAATTAAGGCTTGGTCTTGCAGAGGGGTATGGAAAAACTTAAGTGCTTCAAAAGGATAGGACACACAATGTACACCACGTATTTGATATTTCATAACTATGATGCCCTGAAAGCCGCGTCATTTCAGGTTTTGAAACAAAAAAGCCATACTAAAAGTATGGCTTTTAAGAATTTATGTTTTTAAAAATTATTTACGTGAAAAGTACCTTCCTTTTGGATAGATCGCGTTTGATTCCAGCATCTCTTCGATCCTGAGCAGCTGGTTGTATTTGGCCATACGATCTGTTCTGGAAGCTGATCCGGTTTTGATCTGTCCGCAGTTGAGCGCCACCGCCAGGTCTGCAATGGTAGTGTCTTCTGTTTCACCGCTTCTGTGACTCATAATGGTGGTATAACCATTGGTTTGTGCAAGTTGCACAGCGTTAATGGTTTCTGTCACCGTTCCGATCTGGTTCACTTTGATCAGGATGCTGTTGGCAATACCTTCTTTGATGCCCTTGTCAAGTCTTTTCACATTGGTTACAAAAAGATCATCACCCACCAGCTGGCATTTACTGCCGATAGCCTGGGTATGTTTTTTCCATCCTTCCCAGTCGTCTTCTGCCATACCATCTTCTATTGAAACGATCGGATATTTATTCACCCAGGTGGTCCAGTACTCGATCATCTCATCCCTGCTGATTGATTTTTTTGAGCTCTTGTAGAACGTGTACATTCCATTGGCTTCGTCGTACATTTCAGAAGTGGCTGCATCCATGGCGATAGAGATCTGCGAGCCGGGTTTGTAACCTGCTGCTTCAATGGCCATCAATACGGTTTCAATGGCTTCTTCATTGCTCTGGATCTCGGGAGCAAATCCGCCTTCATCACCCACATTAGTGCTGTACCCTTTTTTCTTCAGTACTGATTTCAGGTTATGGAACACTTCAACACCCCAGCGAAGTCCTTCACTGAATGTTTCGGCACCGATCGGAACGATCATGAATTCCTGGAAATCGATCTTGTTATCAGCATGTGCACCACCATTCATAATATTCATCAATGGAATGGGAAGCACCGTGGCATTCACGCCTCCGAGGTAACGGAATAACGGGAGCCTGCTTTCTGTTGCTGCGGCTTTAGCAACAGCCATGGAGACGGCCAGTGTTGCGTTAGCGCCGAGCTTGCTTTTATTTTCAGTTCCATCGATATCGATCAGTCTTGAATCGATGAAAGCCTGTTCGTTCACATTCAGTCCTATCAATTGATCAGCGATCTTTTCATTCACATTTTCAACAGCCTTCAGTACGCCTTTGCCCATGTAGACTGATTTGTCATTATCGCGAAGTTCAACGGCTTCGTGTTTGCCAGTTGAAGCGCCAGAAGGAACTGCTGCCCTTCCTAAAACACCATTCTCGGTGATCACGTCTACTTCAACGGTTGGGTTTCCCCTGCTGTCCAGGATCTGCCTGGCATGAATGTCAGTAATGTAACTCATAATAAAATAATTTGTCGGTTGCGGCCTTATTGCTTTTTGAAAGTAAGGTCCCGGAAAACTTCTTCCAGGTTCCTGCTTTCGGTTTGCAAAGAAACGATATTAAGGTTATGCTGCAAAGCCAACTCCATAACCTGCTTATTCAGGGCGTCCGGGTCGCTGGTTTCCAGCACCCAGGTATTGGGATCTTTTTTTTCTGCGGAAAGTACCGCCGGTAGCCGTCTCAGCCATTCTTCTTCCAGCACTTCCCTGAAGCTGAGCCTCACTTGTATGGCCGAACTGGCCTGGCCCAGGTTCTTCAGCTCGTCGTCAGCCACCAGTTTGCCTTTATTGATGATGATCACCCTGCTGCAGAGGGCCTCTACTTCCTGTAGAATATGGGAAGAGAAAAGTACGGTCTTGTTCTTGCCCAGCTTACGGATCACATCCCGGATCTCCATGATCTGGTTGGGATCAAGGCCCGAAGTGGGCTCGTCCAGAATCAGCACTTCCGGATCATGGATTAGCGCCGCCGCCAGCCCCACCCGTTGCTTATACCCCTTGGAGAGCTGCCCGATCTTTTTATGTTTTTCGGGGGTAAGACCAGTGAGGGTGATCACATGTTCAATAGCTTCTTTGGGATTTTTCACTTCATGAACACCTGCTATGAAATCCAGGTATTCACGAACGTACATATCGTAATAGAGGGGGTTGGCTTCCGGCAGATAGCCTATTTTCTTTCTTGCTTCTAAAGGTGCATCCTGCAGCCTGCAACCAGCCACCTCAATCTCGCCCCCATCGGGTTCCAGGTAACCCGTGATCATCTTCATAGTGGTGGATTTTCCCGCGCCATTAGGGCCCAGAAAACCCACGATCTCACCCTGTCCGATGCTGAAAGAAATATTGTCTACTGCTTTCTGTTCGCCATAGACCTTTTGCAATCCTTTGACCGTAATAGACATAACCAAAGATAAGGATTCGTGTGCTAGCCCGTTAACAAGTTAACCGGTTAGTGCCTTAGATAAATAAGTTAGAGTAGTGGTGTTCGTCTATCCTGGTTTGAAGCAGGCTCTATCCCGCTTATCTTCTGCATTCTTCGGCTAACTTGCTAACCGGCTGGCATACTAAAAAAAAGGCCATCTCAAATAATTGGAGATGGCCTTTGTCACTATTATTTTTAGTTATTCTTGTATATCCACTTCGGTTCCCACTGGCAGCATATCGTATACTTCGAAGATATCACTATACTTGGTGGAGATGCATCCGTTGGTCCAGTTCAGGTATTTGTCTACTGCAAATTCTTCATTAGGCCTGGTTCCATGTATTCCGATGCCGCCACCTATTTTAGCAGAAGAAGGTATGGCACCTGCAGATTTTCTTGATCTGAATTTTCTTACGCTTTCTTCATTGGGATAATCCAGCAAGATGAACTTGCCCCATTGGTCGTGATTTTTTTTAAGTACGATCTTGAAATGTCCATTGGGAGTAAGTCGGTCTCCTTCCATTTTTTTGTCAGACTGATTGTTGCTGCCAAAAACCACGGGATAGGATGCCAGCCATCCATCGTCGTCATATACCTGCATGACGTACTCCGACTTATCGATCACTACTTTGTAGTGAACAGCCGGGGGCTTGAAGAAGAAGTTAAAAAAAAGTCCAAAAATGAGCAATAGCATAGGATAAAGAGTTTGAATGCTAAGTTATTCAAAGGTCCTCCCATTTGCAATACCCACAATAAAATAACAGTTAATACGTAGCTAAATTTCCTAGTGGGAAATCACCGGGTCAAGGCCCTTTGCCTGAACTATCATATCCTTGATAGAATCCACTGAGGGCACCTTTCCACTTAGTCCGTATTTCTCATTGGTTTCCACGAGTTTAACATGAAGATTTTCAGCATTCCGGGTAGCGAATTCCTTGACCGAATCCACTCCGGCAGCCTCCAGGAGTTCAGAAAACTGGGCAGCAACCCCTTTTATCCTGAAAAGATCAGCATGATTCACCCA
>DATGXN010000069.1:0-7491 GCA_035298945.1 Chitinophagaceae bacterium
AATGAAACAAAACGCAGGTCCGTTGAAGAGCTGGTGAAGATATACTATAGATCAGTTGGATATGGAGGTACGATGCTGCTGAATTGCTCACCGGATAGCACAGGCGCCGTGGTAGCAGGAGACCGGGCAGTTTACAAAGCATTTGGAGATGAGATCTCAAGGCGTTTTTCGAAACCACTGAGATCTTTGAAAGATCAACGCACGATGAAATTGCAAATGAAGTTTGATCGACCCACTGCGTTGAATCATATAGTATTTGGAGAAGATTATAGGGAAGGGCACAGGATCAGGGCTTATGAATTGATCGGGATTAGAAATGGGGTCCGGTCGGTGATTGTAAAAGGTTCATCGGTTGGAAGAAAAAAGATCGATGCTTTCAGTACGTCACCATTCGACGGTATTGAACTTCGGATCACATCATCTGTGGGTACACCCATTATCCGCTATTTCGATGTTTACAACGTTGCGGATTTTGTATTCAAGCCCGAGCCCAATGAAACACCGGAATGGAAAACCTGCGGGCAATGGAATACTTCCACATTCAGGAATGGCCGCGACACGTTGAAACTGGTATTGAATGATTTCATAAAGAAGCCGGGTCAATTTGAATTGAAGATGGTGGGAGATGTTTCGGTGACAGGAACATCCATCGATTCTGCCATATTGTTGATCGATGGTACACCAGCGTCAAAATACCTGGCGCGCGAAGGTTGGGATAGTTTTTATATAAGTCGTACTGATCAGATAGGTTCGAACAGCAGCACCGAGATCATTTTCTATATGAGATCTGAGAATGCTGTTTTTCAGAACAGAGGCAGATTTTTAATTAAGGACCGAAATTAGTGTGCTGGCAAGTTAGCCGGGTAACCGAAAAATGCAATAGATAAGCAGGATAGTATCCAGGTTGCATCTTTCGCCCAGGAAACTTACTTGTTTATCTAATGCATTTTTCGGCTAACCTGCTAACCGGTAAGCACACTAAACTTCGATTCTTGGCGGAATCAATTTGTATACCACCGGAGTTACGATCCTCGACAAGACAGTCGATGAAATAAGTCCTCCTATCAATACCAATGCAAGTGGCGAGATCAGCGGATTACTGTTCATCGCGATGGGAGTCAATCCGCCGATTGCAGTCAAACTTGTGAGCACGATAGGTAAGAACCGGATCTCTCCGGCTTGCTTAATGGCTTCGTCAAGACTCATTCCCTGCTCGCGCAGCTGATTGGTGAAATCAACAAGCAGGATGGAGTTCTTCACTTCCACACCGGCCAGCGCAATGAAACCAACAATGGCTACGAAAGACAAAGGATTTCCTGTTGCCCAGAGCATCAGCACACCTCCGATCACACCCAACGGGATCACAGAGAGTACAATGAGCATGCCTTTGAAAGTTTTGAATTCCAGTAATAACACCATGATGAATAGGAAGATGGTAGCGATCACTACGGTTCCGAAACTTCCGCCAAACGCTTCCTGCTTGGATTCTACTTCGCCCGCCAGTTGAATGGAATAGCCTTCCGGAAGATTCAATGATGCAGCTTTTGCCATGAAATCATTGGTGATCTTTTCGGGCAATACGCCTTCCCGGTTGAAAGCTGTAACAGTTACATATCTTTCTTTATTCAGGTGCTTGATGGTGGTAGGCGAAGTTTCAAACTCCATATCAGCTACCTGCTTCAATGGTATGGGAGTACCCACTGCATTGTTCACATAGATATCTTCAAATGTTTTCAATGTGGCGAATTTGTCTTTCGGCGCATTCACTACAATATCATAATCATCCCCCTGATCATCAGTATACTGTCCCAGTTCAACTCCCGACACAGCTAGCCGGACTGTTTTGTCTATATCAGCAGTGAGAATGCCAAGACTCCTTGATTTCTCCGTATTGATGTTCAGCCTGATATCTGACTTCATCAGGTCAACTTCGTTCTTCACATAAATGGCTCCATTCAGGGTTTTCATGGTTGCTTCGGCCCTGGATGCGAGTTGCCTCAATGTGTCAAGGTTATCACCCACAATTCGAATGGCAACAGGTGCTTCAACGGGAGGACCCTGCTCAAAATCTTTCACTTCGATTTTTGCACCCGCCATCGTACTGAATGTATCCCTGAGTTTGCTGATGATCTTTCTTTTTTCAACAGCATTCATATCTTTTTCCAGCTGTACGTAGATCTGTGCGAAATCTGCTTTTTCATTTTCAGGGATCTCATTATAGTAAATCCTCGGATTTCCCTTACCCACATTGGTAGTGAAGTAGGTGATCTTATCTTCCCTGGCCAATACTTTTTCTACTTTTTTGGCAACCTGGTTGGTGGTTTCAATATTACTCTGCAAGGGCATATTGATATTGACCAGGAACTGTGGTTTTTCAGATGTGGGGAAAATACGGAAGCCGATGATCTTGAAAACACCCAACGATCCGATAAACAAACCAAGTGCAATGAAGAGTGTGATCACCGGACGTTGTAAGGCCCTGTCGAGAAGTTTTGAATAAGAACCACTGATCAGTTTTTTCAGACCTCTCATGAAAAGATTTCCTTCCGGTTTGTGATCCGCTTTCAACATGCGGCTGGCCAGGAAGGGCACTATGGTAAGCGACACCAGCATGGAAGCAAATACGGAAGTGATCACGGCCAATGGCAGACTGCGAATGAATTCACCCGAACCTTCTGGAAGAAAAACCAGCGGCAAAAACGCTACGATCAGGGTAGCCGTACATCCTATTACAGCCAGTGTGATCTGTTTGGTAGCTTCGATCGCAGCAAATGTTTTCGAATGTCCTTCGCGCAGCCATCTTTCTATATTTTCTACAACTACAATACTATCGTCTACCAATAAACCCAGTGCAACCACAAATCCTACTATGCTCAGCTGATTCAGTGAGAAGCCCATGGCATTGAGGGCCACAATACCTAAACCCAGTGAGAGGGGGATCGCCACCATCACTACTAAGGAAGCGCGATTTCCCAGGGGCAGCAAGGTGATCAGTACAAGACCAATAGCGATCAGGAAATCGATGCCCAACCCTGTCAATCTTTTATCTACATTATCTGCCTGGTCAAAATTCTTTACCAGTTCAATATTGGGAGGAAGTGATTTTTCAAATTGCTTAAGAAGCGGGAGATAGGTTGTTTGAGTGTGTGCAATATTTTCACCTTCTTTCTGCGCCGCCGTTACAAGAACCGCCCTATGGCCATTTAATCTTACAATATGTTTTTGTTCTTCGTCTGAGAAATTCACGTCAGCAATATCTTTCAGCCTGGTGATGTTGCCTCCTGCTGAATACACAACGGTATTCCTGATCTCTTCAATGTTCTTGTACTTGCCGCTGGTTTTTATATTGAAGGTCTTCTCCCCTGCCCTTATACTTCCGGCCGGAATGTTTGCTGCTTCACTCTGAATATTTCCGATCACATAGTTGATAGGAATATTGAGTTTGGCGATCTTATCCAGCTGAAGGTCTATGCGGATGGTTTGTTCCTGCACGCCGTGGTATTCGACTTTCTTTAGACTCTTCAGTTTCTCCAGGTCTTCTTTCAGTTCTTTGGCGTAGAACTTCATTTTTTCGTTGGATGCATTTTCTGATACCAACGCGATCTGTAAAACATTCACATCGGTAGGAGTCACTTTTTTGACTTCTATCTTGTAAATGTCTTGCGGCAGTGTTGCCCGAAGTGAGTTGACCTCACGCACAAGTTCCTGGTATTTGGAATCTACGTTGGATGAATATTTGTATTTGACTTCCAATACGGCTACGCCATCGTTGATATTGGTTTTGATCTCCTTGATATCATCCAGCTCATGGATCTTATTTTCGATGGGTTTGACCACCAGCTCTTCCATATCCTGGGGACTGGTGCCCGGATAGATGATAACGATCGGGAACTGGGGCGGATTGAGTTCCGGGTCTTCTGAGCGTGGCATATTCATCACCGTAGTAACACTTACCACGATGATCATCAGGAACAACACCAGGGTGAGCTGATAGTTCTTTACGAAAAATGATGTGAATTTCATGCTCGGTTATTTAATGACGGTGATAGAGGATTCATCGTTCAGGTAAGGTGAGCCGGATGAAACCACATAAGCATATCCTTCGAGTCCGCTGATCACTTGCACTGAATTGTTATTGATCTGGCCGATCACCACTTCCACTTTCTTCACAGATTTTCCGTCGTTGCTGGCAAATACAAATCCTTTCTTGCCATTGGCTTCAAGCAAAGACTCATAAGGGATGCTGTAGCCATTCTGTTTGCTGCTGCTGGAAATGGAAGCTTTGCCGAACATGCCTGTAGCTGGTTGTTCTTTTCCGAAATTGATCTGTAGCTCTATGCCGAAAGAGCCATCTGCCGGATCAGCGGCAAGGGATCTTTTGGAAACTATTGCCGGGAAAGTTTTACCTGCAAAAGCTTCGAAACTTACTGTGGCTTCGTTCCCCTTTTCGATCATCGCCCAGTCTTTATCAGAAACACCAGTGGCCAGTATCCAGGCTGATGCATTCGATACACCGCCTGCGATCAATACCGGCCCACCGGGTTCGCTGAGTTCTCCATCGTTCTTTAATTTCCTGATAATAAATCCGTCCTGTGTAGCATAGATCTTCGAGTATTGTTGATTGAAACTTGCCTGTGAAAGATTTTGCCTGGCAATGTCAAGTCCTGTTTTTGCATTTTGCAGTTGTTCCAAAGTGGCAACGCTGTCTTTATACAGATTTTGTACGCGCTGGTAATCGCGTTCTGCTTTTTGCATAGCCAGTTGCACCTGCTGTACCTGCGCGCTGATCTCTGTTGATTTGATGGTTGCAAGAAGTTGTCCTTTGCGGACCTTATCACCTTCTTTCACATAGATCCTGTCTATCACTCCGCCTGTTTTGAAAGAAAGTTTCACTTCATCCTGGGTAGACAGGTATCCTGTTACGTGGATGATATTGTCTGCCGCTTCTTCTTTGATGGAAATGAGTTTAACCGGGATAGGTTTTTCTGATTCCTTCATTTTGTTTTCGCCCGCCTTGCTCCCGCAAGAGTATAAAAGAATGGTTATGGCGACGAGGGATAATACGTTTCGCATGGTAGTTTTGAATTAGTTGAAGTTGTATGATGAGGTTTGACGTTCGTAATCTGCCAGTGCTGCCAGCAGCCTGTAGCGGGTAAGTTCCTTCTGCAATTGCGATTGCGTGAGCTGGTTACGGGCATCCAGTAATTCGATATAGTTGTTGATACCTTCTTTGTATCCGCGGTCGATGAGTTTGAAATATTTTGTGGCCGATTCTTCCTGCTTGATCGAATTCAGGAAATTATTGTAGCTGGTCTTTGCATTGCTCTTGCTTGTGAATGCGGCCAGTTCGAGATTCTGGCGAAGGTCTTTGTCCTGGATATCGATTGACCTGATATCAAGTTCAGACTGTTTGATGGCATTCAGATTCCTGTTTCCTGCAAAAATTGGAACGTTGAACTGCACACCGCCGAGATAGAAAAATGAATTCTTCTTCACTGCAAAATTGAAATCCTGCATAGCCAGGTCCAGGAAAGCATTCACTCTTGGAGCGTGATAGGCTTTATTGAATTTCAGGGTCTGGTAGTTTATGTCTTTGGCGATGGATAAGGATTTTATTTCTTCGCGGCCGTTGATATTTTCTGCATATTCATTGATGGCCTTTTGTGTTTCAAGCGGGAGATTGATCTCTTCAAGAGTTACTGAGTCTGAGAGTGCAGTATTGCGTAGCGAATTGAAATATGCAATAGCTTTTTGCTTTTCGTTTTCTGCATTGGATAATTCCGTTTCCACTCTTTTGACTTCGGCTTCAGCGCGGGAGACATAAGCGGGAAGACCTTTGCCATTCTGGAGCAGGCTTTGGTTAGTGCGGAGGTTTTCGTTCACAACGGCCAAAGCAGAAGTATAAATGTGAATGGCTTTATCGGCCATCAGAATATTATAGTACGATTGTTTGATCGCTTTTACCAGTTCGCGTTTGTATATGCTGATGTCATTTTCTTTCAGTTTTACTTCCTGCTGCTTTACATTTTTATTGTACTTGAGTGCAGGGTTATAGAGCGGCATGGTTGTTTTTAGTCGTACATCGTAGAAATTGTTTGGTATAAGCTGTTCTTCTACGTTTTGCACGGTGGGAAATTTATCTGATGCCGTAAGCTGGTTCAGTGTCTGGTAAACGGGGTTGAGCAGATCTCCCACGGGAATGGCAATCGTGCGTCCACCTTGTGACAAAGTGTAGGAGCCATCGAAGCTGGAGGTGGGGAGGTAATAACTCTTTGCGTCTTTAAGTGCGAGTAGCGACTTTTCGAGTGTGACGTTTTTCTGCTGAAGCACCAGGTTGTTGGCGAGTGCGTCTTTGATATAGAGATCGAGCTGGCTCTGGGCGTTTAGTGATTGGGCCAGTACCAATAGCGTGATCAGGATCGGGAGGATGCCCGGCAGCTTTTTAGGGTTACAGCTCCTGGCTGTTTTTCTAATAGCTCTATGGCCTCTGCGTCTTTCTAATTCTTCCAGTGCTTTTAATGTGGTGGTAAGTGGCGCTTCGGTCCAGCTGACGATCCTGCTTTCGGGATAAGTTTTGCTGTTATTCTTGTTGACCATCGTTCTCATTGTTAACATTGTATTATTAATGAACAGTGTTCACCTTTAGTGCAAAAAAAAGCTCAGAATTTCGCCAGCATTTCTGTGAAAATCTTGAAGCTGTTATCGATAAGGGTCAGTGGATCTTTGTCGTCATAGGCCTGGCATCTTTCCCGGCAGTAAAGGGCAGCCATACCGTGCATGGTTGACCAGATGAAGAAAGAGAGGTCGTCAATGTCTTTTCCCTGGAATCTTCCCACGGCCTGGCAATCCCTCAAAACTTGCTTGAGGTGTTCAAGGGCATGGTCGCCTTCCACCCAGCAATCGTCTTGTTCCATATTCATGGGCGCCTGCATAATGAACATCAGATCATAGAAATCCTTGTTGTTTTTGGCAAATTCCATGTAAATACGGCCCATTGCGGTCAATCTTTCAAAAGGATCGGCCACAAACTGAAGGGGTTCCATCATCGCGATCAGCTTCCTGAAACCTTCCTGGTGGAGGGCGTGGAAGATGTCGTCTTTCTCTTTATAGTACAGGTAAATGGTGCCGGGGGAGTACTCAATCTTCTCGGCGATGTTGCGGATACTGGTTTCGAAATAGCCTTTCTCCAGGAACAGGGTCCTGGCGGCATCGAGGATGAGTGACCTCATTTCCTCTTTTTCTCTCTGTTTGCGTGTGGCTATTGACATGATTACGATTAACACCACAAAGAAAATGAACACCGTTCATTTTTCCAAATCTTTTTCTTTCCCTCCCTCCAAGGGCCGCCCCTCCAAGGGGCGGCCCTTGGAGGGGCGGGAAGATCAAGTAAAACTCTAAAATGCTGATCGTCAGGTAATTGTGATTTTTCTCCTTAGAAAAACTCCCCCTACCTCCAAGGTCCCTACCTTGGAGGTAGGGGTGGGGAGGGTA
>DATGXN010000070.1:0-29649 GCA_035298945.1 Chitinophagaceae bacterium
GTATCCTTGCCGGAATTGGTAGGATCGAAAGGGGCCGTCAGGTATACATAATCCGTCGCGATCCAGGTGGTGAATGTGGTATTGTTTCTCCAGGTGATGGTATAAGGGATATAACTCTCGTTATCCAGATTCTTGCCGTTCTCTCCAAAGAAATAGGTGCTTGATAACCTCACACCATGTGACAATATTTTTCCTTTTTTGGGGAAGAATAAATAACCGCCCGAGGGGTTAGCCTTGAAATACCCTTTTCGAGGTACATACCCCACTTCGGCCACATAATTACTTCCAACATATTCATGTTGCCAGCTTAATGAGAGACGTTTGCTGGCGTACTGAATATTACCAGCCTGGGCAAAATCTTTCTTAGTGATCCCAGGTGTAAATGATTTCAGCAGGAGTAGTTTGCCAAGTATCTTATTATTCGTACTGGCCAGGTTGTATTCCAGGCCAAGGTTCCTATTGTAACGGTTAATGGGTTTGCCCGGAAGCGTGTCTGAGAAATCAACCGGAGACTGTTTGTTAATGGCCATGATCCCAAAATTGGACCTGCGAAATACTTTTCTCTGCAATGCCAGCACCGTGAAGTTCTGACCTGGCAGGCCTTTCTCCAGGTTCTTTTCAGTTTGCATGTTCATCACACCAATCCTCCAGTCTTTATTCAGTTTCCCGCTTAAACGTGCACCTGCAATGATGGGGGCTTCAAGCCCGATCCGCCTGGAAAAAAATGGTCTGAGGTTCTGGTATCCGAAGTTGGCAAAAAGGTCTCCATTCTCCAGGAAGAACTGCCTTCTTTCAGGAAAAAATAATTCAAACCTGTCGAGGTTGGTGACCTGCCGATCCACCTCCACTTGTGAAAAATCCGGGTTGTAGGTAAGGTCAAGATTGAGGGAAGAGGTTACCCCGATCTTGATGTCACCACCGGCTTGCAGTTTCCAGTTGGTGGGCGTGTTTTTCTCGTAGTTCTTGTCTGCCCCAGTGAGAATATATGGAATAACAGAAATATTTGAACCTGGGGGTGGAGGATCTTCTTCCCAGATCAGCGTGCCCGTGAATGCCAGGGCAGCTGTTGGAAACTGACGGGGTACCGGTGCCCAGCTTGATTTTTCTGGAACCCGGATGTCGTTCCGGCTGAGGTTGATCCCCCATTCCCGGATGCCTTTTTTGTACCTTAAGGTCTTGAAAGGGATCGCCGCTTCAAATATCCATTTGTCGTCAAAATTCCTGACCGATGAAGTCCATTTGTTGTCCCAGTTCAGATCAGCCTTACCACCTTCATACAGCAAGCCATCCCACTGAGCACCGGCTGCATTTGCCCCAAATGTCAGGCCGCTGGTCTGATCTTCAAAGGGGTCCAGGAAGAAGATAAAATTATCGTTCTTGACAAAGTTGAAATCTCTTCTCAGTGATTCAACCATATTGACACCGGGAACCAGTTTATGACAGATCGCAATAATGTAGATGAACTTATCGTCGAAACACATTTTTACTTCAGTTTTCACCCTGGCCTCACTGTAATCCATCGGAAGCACTGAATAAAAACTGTCAGCAGGATCTGCTTCTTCCCAGGCTTTGTCATCGGCCATGCCGTCAATATTCACCACTTGCGAAGTGCGTTTGATATTCAACCTGAAATTATGGTTGACCTTCTGGGCAAAAAGAGAGACTGAGAGGCATATTAGAATGGCAGCTAATGAGGGTCTTAACACCGTACAAATATAATGAACCACTAAGTTGTTATGGCAAAAAATGGGGATCTGGCAAATATTTGCAATTCCCGCATGGAGAGCATACTTTTAAGTATACGGTTAAAATATGAGTAAAGCACGAAGGGCCTTCCTGATCTTAATTCTTACAATGGGTGGAGCTTTGGCATTATTTTATGTAACGGTGAACAAACCCAGTTCCCGACCTCTTCTTTCGGGGGATATTCAGGAAGCGACTTTAAAGGATTTTTATAACAGTGTGATCCTTAAAAAGGACCACGCAGTTGTAATTATTGATGGTAAGGCCAATGATATTTCTTACGAGAATCTGCAGGATGATTTTGCCATATATGCTGAAAAACTGAAGGCAAGAGAAGTGGTCATTATCGGGGCAAGCGACGGCGATTATAAAAAGATCGTAGATGTACTGGACCTGATGGCGATCTATAAGATCCCCAAATATAAGATGATGCGTTCTGCACTCAAGTCCAGGGATATCTGATTTTTGCTTCTGTACTTCAAAGAATAATCTTATTTTTATCGCCCCAAAACAAGCAGGATCGTTAGCTCAGTTGGTTTAGAGCATTACTTTGACAGAGTAGGGGCCACTGGTTCGAGTCCAGTACGATCCACTGACTATTAAAGGAGCCCCCGGCTCCTTTTTGTGTTTTAATAAGATATAGCTCCTAATCCGATTTGTTTTTTCGATTGCAATAATTTAAAAATTTTTTTCCAGAAAAACAGTGCCCCCAAAGTGCAGAAACTATGATTTACATCATATTTCCATGTTGATGATTCTCCCCGAACAAGTTGAACTTTAATTGTTCAAAAAATCCGGTTAAGGGCATTTTGAATTTCAAGTTCTTTCTCATCAACTAAAATTTTTCCTCATGAACTTCCATCGAAGTAAACTGTTCTGGGTAACAGCCATGCTTGTTCTGTTTGTTGCACTGATAGTCAGTTGTACAAAAAGTGATCAGGTTCTGAATGTTGCGCCCAGCAGCAGCACATCTAATGAATTAATCTCCCTGAAAACTTCCACTCCGCCTACAATTGATGGTGAAGCAGAAGCAGCCTGGGATATGGCCACTAAACTGAATGTCCTTCCTACTGTTCCAGACCCGGGTAACAACCTGTTTGGTGGTTATATAGGCGAAACCTATCCTGCCACGGTCCGGTCTATGTACGACAATGAGAATATCTATTTTCTTGTTGAATGGAATGATCCAACGAATAACCTTGTTCAGCCATGGTATTTTGATCCGGCATCAAAAACCTGGAAACAAAGAGCTAATGCCCGCCAGTTTGATGTTAATGGAAATCTTATTAAAGAAGGTATGGGACAGGATCAATTAGCCATGCTATGGAATATTGATAATTCCACACCGAAGTTTGCAACACAAACCTGCTATGCCAGTTGTCATATTTTCGAACCATATAAGGATTTCTCGGGCAAGTGGGTACCCAATCAAAGTGGGAACCACTATACAAATGGAGCTAATGAGAAGATCGACATGTGGTGGTGTCATTTGCCAAAAGATCTCCTTACCAGTCAAATGGATGATCAGTACCAGGATTGGGCAGGTGGAACAACCAGAACAGATACCCTTGGTGGCAGCGGAAATGGAAGGCATGCTGATGATCTCATCCCACCAACCCCATTTTCTACAACCTATCTCAATACAAATACAAATCCAAATAACGGCGCATTCAATAATACACAGTCTCTGAAACCTGATGGAATTGGGAATGCCATCAGCGTGCCAAAATGGGTGATTCCGGATGCCACCAATAAAGCATATTATTCCGCATCGGATACTTTGCCTGGAGGTGCTGCCAAATTGATCACTGCGGTAAGTGGAACAGGTGTGCTGACTTATTCAGGTGGAACCATTGACCCCAATGGAAAGACTGAGTATCAGGATGCGACTGGTGTGTCAGTCAATGTAGGTGCCAAATGCATTCCTTCATTCATCTCTGCACCATTATCTGCAGGAAGAAGTGACATTAATGCAAAAGGAGCTTATTCTACCAGCACAGGTTGGAAGGTTGAGATCAAACGTAAATTAAAAACAGGGGATGTTTTAAAACAGGATATCGATTTCTCCAGCTTGAACGATCAGCCTTTTGGCATGGCGATTTTCAACAGCTCGAACTATCAACATGGGATCCAGCCTAACCTGTTACTGAAATTCAGCAAATAAAGGCTATGTCAATTTCATTAAAATCTTTACAATCATGTTAAAGAGATATAGATCGGCATGGGTTGCATTTGCTGTGGGACTTGTTTTTATACCTGGATGTTCCAAAGACACAACAGTATATCTTAACAATACTTCGGAAGTGACAACACCTGTGAGTCTGGCTAAAGACATGCAGCCGATATTCACGAAAAGCTGTGCATTGTCGGGTTGTCATGCCGCCGGGGGTAAAGCTCCAACACTCACAGATGGTTCTTCCTATAGTTCTTTGATCAATGGGAATTATATCAATACTTCAAAGCCGGAAGAAAGTGTATTGTACCTCTGGTTGACCGGGAAGAAAACTCCTGCCATGCCAATGGGTGCAGCAAATAATCCATCAAATATCAATGGCCTGACACTGGCCTGGATCAAACAAGGTGCAAAAAATAATTAAACCTGAATGACATGAAAAATTCTATCATAATCTTGTGTACAATATTCCTGCTTGCGACGGGGGGAGAAACACTGATGGCCCAGGGTGACAGCACGGTGCCTGTCCCATCTGCAAAAAAGAACCCACCAATAAAAAATACATTCGGCAGTAACCTTGTATTGGAAAATCAAACAGTAATGGTCCCTATTAAAGGATCTTTTGAGTTCGTGATCCAGCACAAATTCGGCAACGTAAATAATGGGTTTGAAGATTTCTACGGCCTGTTTGCACCCTCCAATATCAGATTGGGATTCAATTATGTACCGATGGATAAACTTCAGTTGGGTACAGGACTGACTAAAGACAGGATGCAGTGGGATTTTAATGCCAAGTATGCTTTACTGAAGCAGACCAAGTCTGGCAATATTCCTGTCAGTGTTTCTGTTTTCGGAGAAATGGCCATTGATCTCAGATCGTCAGATAATTTTGTAAAAAACACAGATCGGATCAACTATTTTACCCAGATACTTATTGCAAGGAAATTCTGTGACAGGTTCTCAGCACAGGTGGCGCCGAGTATGACCTATTTCAATAATGTTGAAGGCTATGTTGACGCAGATGGAAAGATCCAGCCGAAAATGAATAATATGCATTTTGCCATTGCATTTCTCGGAAGGATCAAGCTTAATGAGAAGATGTATTTCCTGATGAACTATGACCAGCCACTTACCCAGCATCCAACCAATAACCCGCATCCTAATATCAGCTTTGGCCTGGAAATGGCAACCAGTTCACACGACTTCCAGATATTCATGGGTAATTACGATCTGATATTGCCCGCAAGTAATAATTTCTATAACCAGAATGACTACAGGATAAGAGAGTTCCAGATAGGATTCAATATCTCAAGACTGTGGAATTTCTAAACTATATCTGATGGTAGCATCAGGTAAGAGCATCCCAAAGTATTTCTACGGGATGCTTTGCTTTTCTACCGGTTCCATCTTTGATCTGGTGGCGACAGCTGGTTCCGGGTGCAGCAATGATGGTATCTTCGTCCTGTTTGCGAACTGCAGGGAACAGAACCAGTTCTCCGATCTTCATAGAGAGATCATAATGTTCTTCTTCGTAACCAAATGACCCCGCCATCCCGCAACATCCGGAGGGGATGGTCTGAACGGTATAATTGGAAGGGAATGAAAGGATCTTCACTGTTGGAGCAACGGAAGAAATGGATTTCTGCTGGCAATGTCCATGCAGTACGATATTCTTTGTTGCGTTGCTGAATTGCTCCGGTTTAATATGTCCTTTCTCCATTTCACTGGCCAGGAATTCATCGATCATGAATACATGGGTAGACATCTTCACGGCCTTGTCAAAATTGCCTTCGCTGGCGAGGTCTGGATATTCATCCCTGAAGGTCAGGATGGCAGATGGCTCTATACCTACCATCGGAGTTTCTTCATTGACCAGGGGTGAAAGTAATTCAATGTTCCTGTTGATGATCTTCTGAGCTTCACGTATCAGTCCTTTTGACAACCAGGTTCTGCCGCTTTCCAGGTGATCGGTCATCAACACATCATAGCCCAGCTTTTCTAAAAGTTGGATCGCCTTGATACCGATTTCGGTATCGTTGTAATTGGTGAATTCATCGCAGAACAAATAGACCTTTCTCCCGTTGTTTGGCTTCCTGTTTTTCTTATACCAGTTGCGTAATGTGGTATCATGAAGCGTAGGCATTGATCTTTTTACTGCAAAACCCGCAGCTTTTTTGATGAGATTGCTGCTGAAAGGATTAGTCACAAGGTAATTATAGATACCGGGCGCAATGGAAGCCAGCTTAGATGAAGCCGTAAAGTTGGCGATCATGCGGGAGCGCATCGGAACACCATGTTCATCGTAATAGTGTTGCAGGAACTCAGCCTTGAGTTTGGCAACATCAACATTTGAAGGGCATTCAGACTTGCATCCTTTGCAACTCAGACAGAGATCCATGACGTTATAGATCTCTTCATGGTCAAACCTATTGGGCTTTTCTGACCGTGTAAGAAATTCCCTTAATATATTGGCACGGGCCCTGGTAGTGTCTTTTTCATTTCGGGTAGCCATATATGATGGGCACATGGTTCCTCCGGACAGATGTGATTTGCGGCAATCGCCCGACCCATTGCATTGCTCAGCATGTTGCAGTATATCCTGTTTGTAAAAACGGAATACGGTATCGAATTTTGGTGTCTGCTGTCCGGCTTCATAGCGGAGCATGCTATCCATAGGAGGGGTGTCCACGATCTTTCCGGGATTGAAAATTCCATGAGGGTCCCATGTTTTTTTCAATGCACGAAGCAATTGGTAATTCTTCTCCCCAACCATCTGCCTGATGAATTCGCCCCTTAATCTTCCATCACCATGTTCCCCGCTGAGTGAGCCGTTGTATTTTTTTACCAGTGTGGCGATCTCTTCGGCAATGATGCGGAAGAGTTTATGACCTTCTTTGGTTTTGAGATTTATGATCGGCCGAAGGTGTATTTCCCCTGAGCCCGCATGGGCATAATGCACAGAATAGAGCCCATGCTTTTTGAGGATCTCATTGAATTCTCGGATATAGGCTGGCAGGTCCTGCACATCAACCGCTGTATCTTCTATAACAGGGACGGCTTTGTCATCTCCCGGGAGGTTACCCAAAAGACCGAGGCCTGCTTTTCGGAGTGTCCATATCTTTTTGGTATCGTCACCGAATAATAAAGGGAAATGATAACCCAATCCGGCAGCCCGCATATCAGATTCAACATGTCTGCATATGTCAATGATCTCTTCCCTGTTGGTACGACAAAACTCGATCACAAGAATGGCCCCTGGATCGCCCTGTACAAAAAATCTGTTTTTTGCCTGTTCCCGGTTGTCTTTGGTACAGTCAAGAATATAATGGTCAATAAGTTCACTGGCACTGGGATGATATTTCAGTGCGATCAGGTTGGCGCGCAGGGATTCATCAATAGAATTGAAGTGAACGCATAGCAGCCCCGTTTCTTTGGGAGGAAGGGCCACTACATTGAGTTCAATTTCGGTGATGAATGCCAGTGTGCCTTCGGAACCCGCAATGAGTTTACAGAAATTGAAGGCCGGTCCTCCTGCACTGAATGGTGCAGTTTCCAGCAGCAGGTCTACTGCGTAGCCCGTGTTTCTTCTTTCAACAGATGCTTTGGGGAATTCTTTACGGATCTCTACCTGGTTATCATAATTACTTAGCATGCTGCGGGTAGCCCGGTAGATATCTGCTTCAAGTCCATGGCCTTCACATTTAGCATGAAATTCGTCCAGTTCGAGTTCTTTGAACTCCACTTCAGAACCATCGCTAAGCAGGGCTTTTACGGAAAGCAGATGTTCCCTTGTGCTTCGGTAAACAACAGAGTTGGATCCACAGGAATTGTTGCCAACCATGCCTCCGATCATCGCACGATTGGCGGTAGATGTTTCAGGCCCGAAAAAAAGTCCATGGGGCCTGAGGAACATATTGAGTTCATCACGCACTACACCTGGTTGTACACGTACACGTTTATTGGCAAGGTCCAGATCGATAATGCGGGTAAAGTTTTTTGAGACGTCCACCACAATACCATTACCAACAACCTGCCCTGCCAGGGAAGTTCCGGCCGTTCTTGGTATCAATGATGTTTTTTCTTTTACCGCAAATGCGATAAGTTTTTTCAGGTCTTCAATATTTTTGGGAATGGCAACTGCCAGCGGGAGCTCACGATATGCAGAAGCATCGGTGGCATAGAGAATGCGCATCTGCTCGTCGAAAAACAGTTGGCCAGACAGCTGAGATTTTAATATTGAAAGTTTGTCTTTCATGAAGTCAAAAGTAAAAAGTCAAAAGTCAAAATCTGAAGTTCAATTTTTGACTTTTGACTTTTGAATTTTGAATTATTATGCTAATCTCTTCTTCAGGTTTTCGTCGATCGCATCAAGGAATTCCTCAGTGTAAAGATAGTGTTCACCGTGGTTGACTTTATTGCCATGGATACATACTGCCAGGTCTTTGGTCATCTTTCCGCTTTCCACTGTTTCAATACACACTGCTTCCAGGGCATTGGCGAAATCGATCAGCGCCTGGTTCCCGTCCAGCTTGCCGCGGAATGCCAGTCCTCTTGTCCATGCAAAGATGGAGGCAATTGGATTGGTGCTCGTTGGTTTGCCTTTCTGGTGATCGCGGTAGTGGCGTGTTACTGTACCGTGGGCTGCTTCTGCTTCCATGGTTTTGCCATCGGGTGTTACCAGCACTGAGGTCATCAGACCCAGTGAGCCAAACCCCTGTGCAACTGTATCACTTTGTACGTCGCCATCATAATTCTTACAGGCCCATACAAAATTTCCATTCCATTTCAGGGCACTGGCCACCATATCATCAATGAGGCGGTGCTCATAAGTGATACCCGCAGCATCGAACTGTGCTTTGAATTCTGTATTGAAGATCTCTTCGAAAATATCTTTGAAACGACCATCATATTTTTTCAGGATGGTGTTTTTTGTACTCATGTAAAGAGGCCATCCTTTTTGCAGGGCCATATTCATACAGCTGCGTGCAAATCCACGGATGCTCTCATCTACGTTATACATGCTCATGGCAACGCCGGGTCCTTTGAACTGGAACACTTCATGTTCGATCACCTGCCCGTCTTCACCTTCAAACTTGATAGTAAGTTTACCTTTGCCGGGAACAACGAAATCTGTTGCACGATACTGGTCGCCAAACGCATGACGGCCAACGATGATCGGTGCGTCCCAGGTGGTTACCAGGCGTGGGATATTTTTGATCACGATAGGTTCGCGGAACACGGTACCATCAAGGATGTTACGGATAGTGCCATTAGGGCTCTTCCACATCTGCTTGAGGTTGAATTCTTTTACCCTTGCTTCGTCAGGCGTGATGGTAGCGCATTTGATACCTACACCATATTGCCTGATCGCATTAGCAGCATCAACAGTCACCTGGTCGTTTGTTTGGTCCCTGTATTCAACACCAAGGTCGTAGTATTTGATGTCAACATCGAGATAGGGGAGTATCAGTTTTTCCTTGATGAATTTCCAGATGATCCGGGTCATTTCATCTCCATCCAGTTCAACAACAGGATTTGCAACTTTGATTTTTTCAGCCATCTAATTATTGTTTGTTTTTGGGAGCGTGAAGTTACGGAATTAGCTAATTGTCTGATTGACTAATTGCTTAATTGGATCAGTAAATTACCTATTGCCCAATTCGTCAGTGTGTTTACCCGAGTGCCACATCCAGCACCATCATCACAATAAAGCCGCCGATGAACCCAAGCACGGCAAGATCCGTGTATTTGTCCCGCTGTGTTTCGGGGATCACTTCCTCCACCACCACATAGATCATGGCGCCGGCGGCAAAGGCCAGTGCAAAGGGCAGGATAGGTTGCATGTGGATCACGGCAATGGCTCCAATGACTCCGGCAATGGGCTCTACAATGGCCGATAACTGGCCGTACCAGAAGCTTTTCAAGCGACTAAGGCCCTGCCTGCGC
Organism: Chitinophagaceae bacterium; assembly: GCA_035298945.1. Taxonomy (GTDB): domain Bacteria; phylum Bacteroidota; class Bacteroidia; order Chitinophagales; family Chitinophagaceae; genus Pollutibacter. Next base: position 9,863 of record DATGXN010000070.1, read on the forward strand.
AGCGGGACGGAAACGGCGAGGCCTTCGGGGAAGTTCTGGATCCCGATTCCAAAAGCCAGGGCGATCGCTGCCGGAATGCTGGCTTCGGGCATGCCATTGGCGGCAGCTCCAAAAAGCACACCCACGGCCAGCCCCTCTGGAATATTATGCAGGGTAATGGCCAGGATCAGCAAGGTTGTTTTCTTCCATTGGGTTTTCAGGCCTTCAGTTTCTTCCTCTCCGAAGTTAATATGCAGGTGAGGCATATACTTGTCCAGCAGGAAGATGAACATTGAACCCACGAAAAATCCAACTGCCGCCGGTAACCATGGAACGGAAGGGTAGAGGCGCTCCGACATCTGGATGGCGGGGTTCAATAAAGACCAGAAACTGGCCGCTACCATTACGCCGCCGGTAAAACCCAGCATGACGTCCAATATTTTCCGGTCAATCGTTTTGAAGAAGAAAACAAGAGAAGCACCTGCTGCCGTCACCAGCCAGGTAAAAGTAGTAGCTGCCAGAGCTGCCCAAACCGGGCCTATATCCTGTACTATGCCTTCCAGTGAAGTCATGATCTTTCAATTTTTTTCACCCAGATATGCCTGGCAACCTCATTACTCAGAATGAATGGTTGCTGCCGGCCGATCTTAATTTCAAGGCTGTTGTCAAAGGCGAATTTTTTCCTGACTTCCAGCCTGGTCCCTATTGAAATATTGTTGTGTTTAAGAATATCCAGCATGTCGGGGGCCTGGTTGCCTACGTGACAGACTTCCATGGACTGATTCAGCGGGATAACGGTAATGGACACCCGCTCATGCGTGGCGATCTTACCATGCTGGTCGGGGATCGGGTCCCCGTGCGGATCGAACCTGGGAAACCCGAGGTATTCGTCCAGCTTGTCGATCAGCTTTTTGCTGGTTACATGTTCCAGTTGCTCTGCCACTTCATGCACTTCGTCCCAGCTGAATTTGAGTTTCTCTGATAGGAAAAACTCCCATAAGCGGTGCCTCCGGATAATGCCAAGGGCTACTTTCCGGCCCTCCGCGCTCAGCCTGAAACCCTGGTATTTCTCATAATTCAGTAGTTTTTTGGCCTTGAGCTTTTTAAGCATGTCAGTTACAGAAGCCGGACGGGTTTTCAGCTCGGCCGACAATTCATTGGTGGTCACCATGCCTTCCTCACCCTGCAGGTGATAGATCGCCTTGATGTAGTTCTCTTCACTGGTAGAATAACTAGTCAATTGAAAAAATATTTTAGACAAGGCTAAATTAATGAAAAGTCAAAATTCAAAAGGCAAAAGTCAAAAGTTTATTTTTTTGACTTTTTACTTTTGAGTTTTGACTTATCTTGACCCCATGTTCAGGTCCCTCATCAGCTTGCTCTTGATCATATTGGTTTTTTCCTGCAAACAGGGGAAGAAGAACCTCAGTAGTGATGAGAGTATAACTGTTACTGAATTTGTAGAGTCTTTTCCTGAGTTGACACTGCCCTATAACCTGCAAGACAGTGCATTGGACAGAAAGCTCGGCGATACTGCCCTGATCAGTGCTAAACTGGTCAAAGAATTTGTTCCTGATTCGGTTTATAAAAAGGATTTCAGGAACTCAAAGCCCAAATTCTATGTGCTTGGAAGGGCGATGGATAAGAATGAAGACAATTACCTGATGATCAAAGCGGCGACGAAGGAAAAACAGGTGGCCTATCTACTTTGTTACAATAAAGAATATGTGTTTAAAGCGGGAATGCCCCTGGTATCCAGTTCCGGTGAACGAAATATTGCCACCGAAGGGGGACTGGATAAGAGATTCACCATTATTAAAAACAGGAGAAAGACAGCCCGTGACGGCCAGGTATATTATACCAAAAATGTATATGTCTATAACAATGCGGGCATATTTACGCTGATCCTGACGGAGTCCAACGAAGTGCCGGAAAATGATGAGATATACAATCCCATTGATTCGATGGCTATGACGTATAAAGTCTCCGGTAATTATCTGAAAGACAAGAGGAATTTTGTAACCATCCGGGATGGCGGCAGGCCGAGCCGGATCTTGTTCTTTGTTCATTTTGAAAAGAACGGCGGAGAATGTATTGGTGAACTGAAAGGAGAAGCCGATCTGGTTCAGCCCAATCTTGCCCGATATACCTCACAGGGCGACCCTTGTTCCCTGGAATTTAAGTTCGATGCAAACAAGGTTACATTGATTGAATTAAGTGGTTGCGGAAACCACCGGGGAATCAAATGCTTTTTCAACGATACCTACCCCAAAAAAGCAGTGAAGGCAAAGAAGAAAAACCAGGCCAGGACTAAATAAGGCGCATTTTTTTCCACCCATAGTGTAAAACTCACATATTGACAATCTTATTAGGTTTTTTACGTTTATATTGCGCTCCCTTAACCAAAGAAGGAATTCCAGATCATGTCTAATTTTCGTGAGTTTAATGTGCCCTATCCCATAGATCCAAGGTATAACACTAAAGTAGCCTACTTCTCTATGGAGTTCGCTATTCATCAGCCCCTTAAAATTTACAGCGGAGGACTTGGATTTCTTGCAGGTTCACATTTACGAAGTGCTTACCAGTTAAAACAGAATCTGATCGGTATTGGTATCCTGTGGAAATATGGTTATTACGATCAGGCCCGTAACCAGGACCAGACCCTGCAGATCCAGTGGAATGAGAAGATCTATAACTTCCTCCAGGACACCGGAATTAAATTCCAGATCAATATTCACGATGCGCCGGTTTGGGTTAAGGTGTGGTACCTGCATCCTGATACATTCAGGAGTGCGCCTTTGTTCCTGATGAGTACTGATGTTCCTGAAAACGACTACGTATCTCAGACCATCACCCACAGGCTTTACGACGCCAATGTTGCAACCAAGGTGGCGCAGTTTATTTTACTTGGAAGAGGTGGTGCCAAACTGATTGACGAACTGAATTATAATCCTGATGTATATCATCTCAATGAAGCGCATGCTGTGTCTTGCGTATTTCACCTGCTGAAGAAATTCGGCAGTAAGGAAGAAGTCAGAAAAAGACTGGTATTTACCACACATACACCTGAAGAGGCTGGTAACGAAAAACACGATATCCATCTTTGTCAGAAGATGACTTATTTCAACGGGTTCACACTGGACGAAGTAAGGCAGCTTACGGGCATCACAGATGATCAGTTCAATCATTCCCTGGTTGCACTGAGATTCGCGCGTTTATCGAACGGGGTATCTGAATTGCACGGACATGTGAGCAGGGCTATGTGGAAGAAGTATTCTGACATAGCAGACATCATTCATATCACTAACTCGCAAAACTGGAGTTACTGGGCGGATAAGCAGCTCTATTTCGCCATGGATGAACAGAACGATGAAAGATTCATTGACCGGAAAAGATATCTGAAGAGAAGGGCTTTTGACCTGGTGGCAGACCAGACCGGAAAACTCATGGATCCTGACGTACTTACCATTGTCTGGGCCCGTCGTTTTGCCGGATATAAGAGGGCTGACCTGATCAGTCGTGATAAAGTGAGATTTGAAGCCTTGCTGAATAACAAAAAATATCCTGTCCAGATCATCTGGGCTGGTAAACCTTATCCGCTGGACTATCCTGCCATCAGCGATTTCAATCACCTGGTGCACCTGAGCAAGGGTTATGACAATATTGCGGTTTGCACAGGCTATGAACTTTACCTGAGCAAGCGCCTCAAACAAGCCGCGGATGTATGGTTGAATAATCCGAGGGTGCCACGCGAGGCATCAGGCACCAGCGGTATGACCGCTGCCATGAATGGTGCCGTTAATTTTTCAACCAATGATGGCTGGATCGTTGAATTCATAGATCATGGCAATAACGGTTTCGTTGTACCTCCTGTGGATTATGAAAAAATGAATGTGCACGAACAGGATCAATACGATCTTGACCAGATCTATGATATCCTCGATAACCAGGTTCTTCCGGCATATTACGATGCGAAAGATACCTGGAGGCAGATCATGAAGAACGGCATGAGGGATGTAAGATTCCAGTTCGATTCCAACAGGATGGCGCACGAGTACTATGAGCTTTTGTACAATGCTAATAAATAGATCAGCTAATCTTCTCCATGTCATACAAGAAGTCTATCGAGATCCGTTGGGCCGACCTGGATCCTAATTTCCACATGCTGCACTCCAAGTATTATGATCTTGGTGCATACATCCGGATGTGCTTCCTGGTTGAACATGGAGTGACCGAGCATGAACTGCAGCAGCACCGGATCGGGCCTATTTTACTCAGGGAGGAATGTTCCTTTCGCAAAGAGATCAAATTTGGCGACCAGGTGGAGATCGACCTTGAACTGACCAAAGCCAGGGAAAATATGGTAAGATGGTCGATACGTCACCAGATCAACCGCAATGGAGTGCTGGCTGCGATCATTCACGTGGATGGTTCGTGGATCGACCTGGACAGGAGAAAGATGCATATCCCGCCGGAATATTTTGCTGAAGCCTTCAAAAAAATGCCCCTCGCCCCGGATTTCCACTGGTTCTAGTTAAGCTGTACTTTTGCAGTATGAAAACCAGAATAGTTTCTCTGTTGGTCCTTTTGTCTTTCTCAGCCTGCACTTCCATAGCCCAGAGCTCACTGCCCATTGATGAGTTTGAAAAGAAGATCAATGAGAAGGGTGCCCAGATCCTGGATGTCCGTACCATAGGGGAGTACAACAGTGGGTATCTCAAAAACAGTTTACAGGCCGACTGGAATAATCGTTCACAGTTTGACGACCGCACCCAGTATCTCGACAAATCCAAACCGGTTTATGTGTATTGTGCCAGCGGAGTCAGAAGTGCTAACGCGGCTGCAGCCCTGAAACAAAAAGGCTTTAATGCCATTAATATGGAGGGGGGGATGAATGCCTGGAAGAAAGCCGGCAAGCCTGTGATTGGCGCAACTGATGAGGGCAAGATCAGTGGCGAACAATATAGCAAGTATACGGCTCAAACGGGGCTGGTATTGATCGATTTCGGTGCACCCTGGTGTCCACCCTGCAAGAAAATGGAACCAGTGATGGCTGAGGTTAAGAAGAAGGCTTTGGTAACAGTACAGTATGTAGATGGCGGCGCCAATACTGATCTGATGAATCAGCAAAAAGTAGAGGCTATGCCTACTTTCATTTTATATAAGAACGGTAAAGAAGTCTGGAGGAAACAGGGTATCGTTTCACTGGAAGAATTCGAGAAGGTTTTCAAAGCGAATGCATGAGGCTATCGCCTGCACTTCGCACCATCATCAGCCTGGTATTATATGCAGGCATTTACTACATGATCTTCCGCGATGCGAAGAGCATTGCATTTCTGATGGCGGTGATCATCATCCATGAGTCTGGGCATTTTATTGCCATGCGCAGTTTTGGTTACAGTAATGTGCGGATGTTATTTGTACCGATGTTCGGGGCCTTTGTTTCCGGGCAACCCGCGGCAGTTGATCCCGGGAAGAAAATGATCGTGCTGTTCGCTGGTCCTTTGCCGGGTATCGTGTTGGGCATGATCAGTGCCTATATCTATACATTAAATCACCAGCATTTCTTCTACCTGCTGGCTTTGATGTTCATCTTCCTGAATGTGTTTAACCTGTTGCCGCTTACACCTATGGATGGCGGCCAGATGCTTGAGGTTCTGTTCCCGGCGTATAGCAGGGGAGTGCAGACTCTTTTTATCATCCTGTCTTCAATCGCTTTAGGGTTGATTACTTATTGGACCAGGAATTATCTGCTGATCTTCCTGATCATCCTGATCTGGTTCCGGCTGGTGGCTTTATGGCGAACGAATCCATTTAAGGACAAAAAAATCACTGAGCCCGACAAGGAGCTCAGTGATCTTCAAAAATTGATGTATCTGATTATCTGGCTGGCCTTTATCATATTGCCGATGATAACAATTTACAAGATAGGGGGATAGACTCTCTATCTCCCTATCTCCCTATCTTACTATCTTTCTATTTAATTTATGCTTCTTTATCCAACTGAATATTAGCATGCAGTTTCACTTCGTTGCTTACCACTGCTCCGCCTGATTCTGTCAGCACATCCCATTGCAGACCGAAGTCTTTACGATGGATCTTTCCGTTGATCTCAAAACCTGCTTTGGTTTTTCCGTAGAATGGATCTTTTTCGATGCCGAGGAATTCTACATTCAGTTCCACGGGTTTGGTTACTCCACGGATGGTAAGGTCACCGTTTAAAATATAGTCGCCACCTTTTTTGCTGAAACCTGTGCTCTCGAATGTGAGCTGTGGGTGACTTTCTGCATCGAAGAAATCAGCAGATTTCAGGTGATTGTCCCTTCCTTCTGCTCCGGTGGAGATGCTGTTGATATCTGCGTTGAAAGAGATCTTTGCATCAGTAAAATCATCGTTTTCAGTTACCACCTTACCGCTGAAGCTGTTGAATTTGCCTGTTACGGTGGTGATCACAAGGTGTTTTACTTTGAAATGTACTTCACTGTGATAATTATCAATTACCCAGGTTGATGTTGCTGTAGCTGTTGCTGTTGACATTTTTCTATGTTTTTAAGATTGATGTTATAACATCAAAGTTACGACATCGGTTCAGTGGCGGCAATAGAAAAACAAAGGCGCTAATGGTATTTTTTACGGGTAGATTCCCGGAAATCAGAGAAACTCTGCTCCTGGTGCTGCCGGAAGAGCTTGGAAAAATGGCTTGGATCGTCAAAACCAAGGTTGTAGGCAACCTCCTTTGCGCTGAGGTCGCCAAATCCAGCATATCTTTTGGCTTCCAGCATGATCCGGTTCAGGATAAAATCTTTGGCCGAGGTACCGGTCTCCATGGAAATCACTTCGTTGAGGTAGTTGGGGGTGATATGCATTTCCCTTGCGTAATCAGATACTTTATGCCACTGCTGAAAATTCGTTTCAAGCAGGTTTCTGAATTGTTTCACCAGTAAAGCCCGGCTGTTTGTACGCGCTTCGGCTGCAGGTTGCTGGTCCTGGGAAAGTCTTTTACATTCAAGCAGGAACAACTTCAGCCAGGAGCCGATGGCATCCAGGTGAAACGCATCGCTTTTTTTGAATTCATCACTGATATGATGTACCAGGTGTTCCAGGTATTGGATGTCCATACCTGGTTCCAGGTGAAATGGTGCCAAATCATCGCAACGGAAGAAAAATCCGGTATTCTCTATCCATTGTTGTGAAAGACCGTGTTCGTGCAGGAAATCAGGGGTGAACAGTAATACGTATCCTTTCGAGCCTTCGTCCAGTTCCAGGTGGTGTACCTGTTCAGGTGTAAGAAAATAGATGGTGTCAGGATTTACTACATAGGACCGGAAATCTATATGGTGCATTCCGCTGCCATGCCTTACCCAGATGATGGTGTAATAATTATGCCGGTGAGGTAAAAGCGCACTCGATGCATTTTGCATGGATTCTATCTCTTCCATGGTCCTGAACACAAATGCCGCCGGCGCCCCGTTTAATTTCAAAGTAACGGTATCCACATTCTGTCGTCTCGTATTAGACATAGTTAAAGTTAAACAATTGTAGATTTGCATGGATGACCATTCCTCAGACGGGTAAGTACGAAATGTTCCGCAACAGGCTGGAGAAAGTGTATAGACACCGCTCCCGGCTAGCCCGCCGCCAGGGTATTGAATGCTATCGCTTATACGACCGGGATCTGCCTGAATTTCCCCTGATCATCGAAATGTACGGCTCAGCAGTTTATGTGGCCGAATACAGGAGCCAGCACAAACTGAGTGATGATGAATATGATGAATGGCTGAATACAAGCCTTCAGACGATAGCTGATGTGCTGCAACCGGATCTTGCATACCTTTTCTGCAAACGAAGGGAACGAAAAGCTGGAAGGCAGGGCCAATACCTGAAAACGGGCAATGCAAAGCAGGAGTTTGTAGTGGAAGAAGGCGGGCTCAAATTTATTGTTAACCTTTCAGACTACCTCGATACCGGCCTTTTTCTTGACCACAGGATCACCAGGGGGATGGTCAGGGCTGAATCAGCAGGGAAGAAAGTGTTGAACCTTTTCTGTTACACAGGTTCATTTACCGTATATGCTGCGGCAGGTGACGCTACCGAAACGGTGTCAATAGATCTTTCCAATACTTATATTGACTGGACAAAACGTAACCTGGAACTGAATGGTTTTGATCTAGCGAAAAATAAACTCGTAAAGGGAGATGTTTTGCAGTTGTTACCAGGTTTGCCATCTGCCCATTTTGATATCATAGTGCTTGATCCGCCTACATTTTCGAACAGTAAAATGATGAAGGATTTTCTGGATATCCAGCAAGATCACGTTGACCTTATTAACCTGTGTTTAACCAAGACCACAAAAGGGGGAGTGGTTTATTTTTCCACTAACCTCAGAAATTTCCACCTGGAGAAAGAATTGATCCATGCTTCTTCCATTATTGATATCACAAAACAAACCACTCCTTTTGATTTTGAAGGAAAATTATTAAGATGGTGTTATAAGATCACCAACTGATCAGAGATATAGGGCATCGAATTCAGCTACCACTTCCGATCCGATTTTCAATTTCATATGATCTCCTTTGATCTCATAACCATCTATGGTGATCATCATTTTTGTGAACAGGTCTTCCACTTTCATTCCATCGCCGGCGCAGAACATTTTTGTTATGGCGGCAGGGCCTAGTTTAAGTTTACTTCCTTCCAGCGTATAACCACCATTGAAATTGTTGCAACCTGCATTTCCACGGAACCTGTTATTGGCTTTATCGAATTGGATGAAAACATCTTTTTCCAACCGGGGAAAATTCTCCATGCCTGCTATCCTTACCATTTTCCATCTTGTATTATCTAAAGGAGCATCTGCTTTCATACCAGCTTGAGGTTGTGTTTTAGGTGAACAGGAAATAATAACGAGGGTAACTGCCATTAAAACAAATAATGTTCTTTTCATTTTCAGTTTTATTGAAAGATGAAAAGTTAAGCGCTTTTACATAATCCCTGGCTTTTTGGGTAGGTACGCAGAGACACGGAGGGGGACGCAGAGACACGGAGGGGGACGCAGAGACACGGAGGGGACGCAGAGACACGGAGTGGGACGCAGAGACACGGAGGGGGACGCAGAGAAGAACGCGGAGACAGAGAGATAAAGCAAACTCTCCGTGTCCCCCTCCGTGTCTCTGTGTCCTTCTCTGCGTCTCTGCGTTATACGTATATTTGCGCACTGATGAAAACAGAACTTGGGAAAGACATATTACATGCAGCTGAACTGCTCCGGAAGGGGGAGATCGTGGCCATTCCCACAGAAACTGTTTATGGGCTTGCCGGCAATGCACTCGATGATGAGGCGGTGATACGCATTTACGAAGCCAAGCAACGACCCCGGTTCAATCCCCTGATCATTCACCTGCCATCGATCGAGGCAGCGGGAAATTATGTTAAAGAGATCCCCGATGTGATTCACGCATTGGCCGACAGGTTTTCACCTGGACCGTTGAGCTATCTTCTTCCTAAAACTTCCATAGTTTCTGACCTGGTCACGGCGGGGTCAGACAAAGTAGTGATTCGCATCCCTGCTCACCCTCAGACCCTGGAATTATTAAGGCAGCTCAACTTTCCACTGGCGGCACCCAGCGCAAATCCTTTTGGTTATGTAAGTCCGGTTACGGCTGACCATGTGCTACAGGGATTGGGAGGGAAGATCCCTTATATTCTGGATGGCGGCGCCTGTTCAGTAGGCCTGGAATCAACCATCATTGGGATGGATGGAGATGATATAATTATCCATCGCCTTGGCGGGGTAAGCGCGGAAGATATCCGCAGTGTGACCGGGAAGGATCCCAAATTTTCACTGTTGCATAAAAAGCCGGATACACCGGGTCAATTGGAGTCTCACTATGCCCCGGCAAAGCCATTATATGTTGGGGATGTGAACAGGTTGATCCATGCTAATCCTGGTAAAAAAAAGATAGCGGTCATTTCCTTTGTAAATACCTATGATGTATATCTGAGCAGGCCATTATCTGTAACAGGAAATTTGCACGAAGCTGCATCAAACCTCTTTACTGCTTTGCGGGAACTTGACAGATCTGATGCTGAGATCATTTTTGCGGAAAGATTCCCTGATGAAGGGATAGGTATGGCAATTAACGACAGACTGAGCAGGGCCGGGGTCAGTTCCGCTCCATTTTGATCCAGTCTGCATCACCGTTAGGCCGGGTGAACTGGAGACGAATTGTGTTATCGGTCATGTCAGTCACTATCCAGGTATTGCTGATCTTCATAAACATCTCAGGCGTAGTAAAGTCGAATACCAGTTTGTTTTTTGAGTCCTCTTCACCACCGCTCCACGACCCGATCTCAATACTGCCACGTTTCGTTGCGGTGATGACCTTGTTTACACCGAAATTGAAAACATAACTTCTGAAATAAACCGTTTCGTCATGGTCAATGTTCCAATATTGCCTGATGCGCCAGTTGCCCGTGGTCATCATCGTGTTAATATTTCGTGAGGTTGAAGCAGCACTTGTTGAAGTACTTAGGTCGTATTTTTTTTTGCAGGCTCCCAGGATGAGCAGAAAAGCCAATATGAAAAGTTTATTTCTCATCCTGTTCATTTAGAGGTTGAAGATCTGACGACTGAGCAAATATAAGATTTACCGGCTTTGGCGGTTCGTTCTCTTCTGGTATATCTGATGCACCCGGGGAGCCATTGGTTGGCTTTGTCCTGAAAAACGGTTAGGGCATTGCTTCCGGGTAAGAGCTGGCTTTATGGAAGCTACCTATATATGGCAGTTACTTCAATGCGATTATTGTCGGGGTCAAGAGTTTCAAATTCGTAATAACCGTCTCCGGTTTTTCTGGGGCCGCTGAGGATCGGGAATCCTTCCATTTTCAGTTCTTCGCATTTGCTGTCCACTTCTGCCATCGTTTCAACCCCAAATGCAAGATGTATCAATCCCAGGTGCTGGCTTTCTACCGTGTCATTGAGGTTGTCAGGAATGTTGTACCGGCTCATTAATTCAAGTCGTGCACCGGATCCAAAACTGATGAAATAGCTTTCAAATCCTTTCTGGTTATTGACATATTTTTCATTGCTTAGGCCACCGAAGTATTTTACGTAATAGTTCTTCAGCGTTTCAAGCTGCCGGGTCCAGATGGCTGCGTGTTCAAGTATCATGACGGTAAATTAGGAGTATTGCCATTAAATACGTTCCCATATTTCATTTCCTGGTGTTTCCAAAGGGCCTGAAAATGGGTGCTGTTATTCCGAAGTTCTTCAAAATTCCCTTCTGCTACAATCCGCCCCTGTTCCAGGACGTAGACCTGATCAAAATAGGGGAGCAGGTGTAAACGATGAAGTGATGAAATGATCACTTTGTTTTCAAACTCCCTGAAGAATTCCTGGTATATCAGCAGTTCGGTTTTTGGATCCACACTGCTGGTGGGTTCATCCAGCAGAATGATCTCGCTGTTCTGGGCAGCAAGTATGCCTCTTGCAAGGGCCAGCCTTTGTTTCTGTCCACCCGAGAGATTCACGCCTTTCTCTTTGATATGAGACTCCATTCCGTTTGGCAGGTTATTGATCACTTCAGTAAATCTTGCTACCTGGCAGATCCTGTTCACTTCTTCTTCGTCGAAGGGCAGGCCCAACGTGATGTTGTAACGGATCGTATTTTCAAAAATCTCGGGTTCCTGCGGAAATAGTGTAACAGTATCCGTTAGAGAGGAAAGGTCTTTGAAAACCTGGTTGTCAGTGGATACCACGATCCCGGGTTCAGGATCATATAATCCCCGAAGTAACGCAAGCAGGGTAGACTTGCCGCTTCCACTTTCACCAACCAAGGCAATTCTCCTTCCTTTGGTGAGTTGGAGATGGATCTGATGAAGGCTATGCGCGTTCAGATCTGAATATGCTTTGTTATGGGAATAATTAAGATGGGTGATCGTTATATTGTTCCAGTTATCTGGTAATTCCGAACCGGCATCGGCCCTGTGATGTTCCGCATAGGCCTGCTTAATCGGCCTTGCCGCTTCTACATCATTATAGTTCTGAATGATCTGGTTGTATTGCCATGCAATATCATGAAATACGGAAGTGAACTGCTGCACATAAGCAATAAGGGTGACAAGGCCACCCACCAGCAGGATCTGTCCCGGAGCCCAGTTCTGTAACACATATCCCACAATGGTCACTGCATATACAAGCGCTACCAGCATGTCGGCCACAAACCATTTCCATTCATTGATCACTACATTCTTACGAAACGGGAAGAATACGTCTCCCACTTTTTGTAACAGGCTTTTCTCCATCTGTTTTTCCAGCCGCAGGGTGATCACTGTATTAATATTGGATAGACTGTCGAACAGGTTTGCAGAAACCACGTGTTCTTTTTCATTGGTCTCGTTCATATGCCTGATGAGCGGTTTGTCGAACCTGAAGATCAGCCAGATGGTAATAATGCCCAGCAGCGCTCCAATAGTTCCGAAAAGCGGTGAGAAATAAAACATGGCAATGAAGGAGAAGATGAACTTGGCGAACGAATGCAGGTACATGAATCCATTCTGAAAGAATTCTTTCAGTGCTTCATAGGCTTTACGTACCCTGTTGATGATGGCGCCGCTATGATTGTCCTGGTGCCATTTTACGGGAAGATGGAGGGTCTGGTGATAGGTTTCCATCAGGTAATTCCGGCTCAGGTTGAAAGCCAGGCTTCGTTCTGCAACGCGTGCCGGGCCATGGATCATCCATTCCAGCAGGTTCAGGCCAAGATAGGCCCCTGCATAGATCCATGCATTATGCAACACCTTCCATCCGTCTTTCTGGATAGCGTTGATGAACCAGCCATAAAGTAAAGGTCTTGATGCATTGATCAGGTTAGTGCAAACAAAAGCGCCATATACCAGTAGGTATCTGCGTTTCTCCTTACTGGCATACTGCCATGAAGTGGAGAGTAGACTTATGTATGGATTGGATGACGCGATATGTAAAGATAGTTCCTCATTTATTCATAGTTGAATTTTGCCTCTAAGACGTCGCGCGAGTTAGCTCCAACGAATACCTGGAATTCACCCGGCTCTATGGTCAGTATCCCGTTGCTATTGTAATAGCTCAGCATTTCTGTGTTCAGTGTGAACTTCACAGTTTTCGCCTGGCCTGGAGCTAATAATATCTTTTCAAATCCTTTCAGCTCTTTGACCGGCCTGATCTGGTTGGAAATAAGATCTCTTATATACAATTGTACGATCTCCTCTCCGGCACGTGACCCCGTATTCTTCACCAGTACTGTGACCTCCAATTGTTCTCCCTTCTTCACATTGTTCTTGCTCAGTTTCAAATCGCTGTAAGAATAAGTAGTATAACTGATCCCAAATCCAAATGGATATAAAGGATCATTTGGAATATCCCTGTAGCGGCTGTACCAGTTGCCTTGTCCATCAGTAGGATTAGGCCTGCTGGTGTTCATATGGTTATAATAAACAGGTATCTGGCCTACGGCATAAGGAAAGCTCATCACTGTTTTTGCAGAAGGATTATAATCGCCATAAAGTACATCTGCCAGCGCGTTGCCGTGTTCAGTGCCCAGTATCCATCCATAAACGATGGCGTCACAATAAGGCTCCGCTTTTGTGAGCACGAGCGGTCTTCCTGCACTTACAACTGCTACAATTTTCTTCCCGGTTTTTTTCAACGCTTTGAGCAGATCGATCTGAGCTTCAGCAATTTCCGGCATGGCAATACTACGGTCTTCACCGGCGAGTTTACCACTGATACCTATATTGACGATCACAATGTCTGAGTTATTCGCAATTCCCACTGCTTCGTCTATCAGCGAGCTGTTTGGTTTGAGATCATCCTGGTAGCCTTTGGCATAATTCATTTTTGCGCCTGCGTTTTTCAATCCTTCCATTAACGTGACCGGGCGGTAAGGGTCGCTTTTTGCATTGGCCACCCAGAAGTCATAAATATCATCAGCGCTTTCTGCCCAACGGCCGATCAATGCAATATTGCCTGATTTATTTAATGGCAGAACACCATCGTTGTTTTTAAGTAACACGATGGATTTGCGGGCCGCGTCACGGCTGATCCTGCGGTGTTCGGCAGTAAATACATTGTTCTTTTCCCTTTGGGGATCACAATTCATGTATGGATCATCGAACAGCCCGATCTTGAATTTCATGGTGAGGATAGCAGCAACGGCTGCATCCAGGGTTTTCAAACTCACTTTTCCTTCTTTCACCAGGCCGGGGATCTCGCTGACCATGGCCCTTGTTTCCATGTCCATCATGCTTCCGGCATTGATGGCTTTCATGGCAATGTCTTTGTTGTCTTTTGCATATCCATGCTGTACCATTTCGCCAAATGAGTTCCAATCGCTTACCAGGAAGCCTTTAAAACCCCATTGCTTTTTTAATATATCGTTCACGAGATAACTGTTACCGCTGGCAGGAACACCTTCAAATACGTTGAAACTATTCATTACAGTTGCAGCCCCGGCAGCTACTGCTGCTTTGTATGGCGGCATATAAAAATTCCAGGTATTGACCCGGTCAACACTTACCTGGTTGTATTCACGGCCTGCTTCAACAGCCCCGTACACTGCAAAATGTTTTACGCAGGCGAGAATATTGTCTTTACCAAAATTGCCCTGGAATCCTTTTACCCTGGCGGCTCCTATCACTCCGCCCAGGTAGGGATCTTCACCCGCCCCTTCCATAACGCGGCCCCAGCGTGGATCCCTGCTGACATCCACCATGGGGGCGAAGGTCCAATGAAGACCTTCTGCACTGGCTTCTTTTGCGGCAATTGCAGTAGCCTGTTGGCTCAATGCAGGGTCCCATGCACATGCATCTGCAATAGGAATGGGGAAGATGGTTTTATATCCATGGATCACGTCAAAAGCAAATATCACAGGAATGCCCAATCTGCTTTCCTTAACAGCGAGATCCTGGATGGTACGGGTTTCCGCTACACCAGTGACATTAAGCATGGATCCTACTTGTCCTTTACGGACCATATCCATTTTGGCTTTCTGCCCCGGGTCATTGGCAGCAGGTCCTGTAAATGCGCCACCGTTCAACTGGTTAAGCTGTCCGGCTTTTTCTTCTACAGTCATACGACTTATAAGATCAGCCACTCTTTTTTCAACAGGCAGCTGTTTATTTTTATAGGCAGGATTTTGTGCCATTGCAAATATGGATAGCAGAAGCGATGGGATCAATAACAGGATCAGCTTTTTCATGAAGTTCAATTTTTGATTAAGGTGCCATTGGGTTTTGACCTATTGGGCAAGATAAAGCTGACACGATAGCCAAAAGATGACTCCGGTTAGGCGAATAGAAAACAAAGGTCATCGAATGAATGAGATCGGGAACAATCCTATTTCTGATTACAATTGAACATCCATTGCACGCCGAATTTGTCTTTCAGGCTGCCATAATATGCTCCCCAGAACATGTCTTGCAATGGTTGTTCTATTTTAGCACCATCTGCCAGCAGATCAAAAAGATGCTTTGTTTCTTCTCTGGTATCCGGTTCCAGCATTACGTAGGAGTTATTGCCGAAATTGACCGTAAAGCCCATGGACGGCGGAGCATCCGTACCCATCAGCACATGACCGCCAAGAATAGGCAGTTCAATATGCATAATGAGGTTGCCCATTTCTGCCGGCATGGGCGGCATGCCTTCCTGAGGGGGAATATCCTTGAATCGCATGATACCGCCAATGAACTCAGTGCCAAATACTGTTTTGTAAAAATTAAATGCTTGCTCGGTTTCAGTGGGGAAATTGAGGTAGGTGCTTACTCTGGCCATGATGTTGAGAATTTGAATTGAAAGCTAAAAAGTTCGGCAGTAAAATAAGCAGGTTCGCGGGATTATTTTATGAACGGCAACAGTCCCACGGTTGTTATATCAAACACTGACAGCCGTCATTGAGTCTGCAATCCAGAACGAATAACTTAGGGCCTAAATACATAATTTATGTGCAGATGGCTTGCATACAGAGGTGCTCCGGTATTGATGGAGGACCTGATCATTAAACCCAAAGACAATCTGATACACCAGAGCTTACATGCCCGTGCACCGCGGACTCCAACTAATGGTGACGGCTTTGGTTTAGGATGGTATGATAAACATCCTTATCCCGGCTTGTTCAAAAGTATCAGGCCTGCATGGAATGATATGAATTTGCTGGATCTTGCAGCGCATATTGAGTCGCACTTATTCATGGCTCATGTGAGGGCCACATCTATGGCCACGGTGCAGGAAACCAATTGCCATCCGTACAGGTATAAGAACTGGATGTTTGTGCATAATGGCCAGATCGCTGAGTTTGGAAAGTTCAGGCAGAAACTGATGGCAAAAGTAGCACCTGAGTTTTTTGGAAACATCCTGGGTTCAACTGATTCGGAGCTCATGTTTCATGTTGCACTCACATTTGGATTGGAAAAAGATGTACCGGGAGCCGTGGCCCAGATGGTGCGGTATGTGGAGTCAGTGGGAAAGGAAGTTGGTGTTGATAAGTCCATATGGATGACACTGGGCATCTCCGATGGAAAAAATTTATGGGGATTCAGATATGGCAGTGACGGCAAAGGTCCAACTCTTTATATAAGTCCGGGCATGGCGGAGTTGTCAAAATTGAATCCTGAAGCAAAACACCTGGGAGATAATGCAGTCTGCATCGTGTCTGAACCCATCGGCGAATACCAGAATATCTGGAAACCAGTACCGGAAAATTCAGGAGTGACTGTGAATGAAAATGGTGAGGAGATCTCGGAATTCAATCCCTGAACTATTCCATCAGTTCACTTAGTTCCAGCCAGCGCATTTCTTTCTGATCGAGCAAGGCGGAAATTTCGCCTATGCGTGCTGAAAGGGTTTGCAATTCATCGAAAGGAAGATTTCCGGTACTGAGCTTTTTAGTTATGGTTTCTTTTTCTGCATTCAGGCCAGCGATCTCTTTTTCCAGCATTTCAAATTCCCTTTTTTCTTTGAAGCCTGGTTTTTTCTTCAGGGGTGGAGTGGCTGCTGCAGCAATTTGTTTTTCTTGCACAACCTGTTCTTCCTTACGTGATTGTTCAGTTTCCTGGTATAACCTGTATTCTGAATAATTCCCGGGGAAATCACGCACTGTGCCGTCGCCTTCAAAAACCAGTAAATGATCCACCAGTTTATCCATAAAATACCTGTCGTGAGAAACGATCATGAGGCAACCCGGAAAATCTGAAAGAAAAGTTTCCAGTACACCCAGTGTTGGCAGATCAAGATCGTTTGTAGGTTCGTCGAGAATCAGGAAATTGGGGCTTCTGAATAACACGGCGAGTAAGTGCAGTCTTCTTTTTTCACCACCACTCAGTTTACTGATATAGGTGTATTGCTGGTCAGGGGTGAACAGGAATAACTCGAGGAATTGTGCAGCACTTAATGATCCTCCTTTAGCAAGAGGAAAACTCTCTGCAATATTCTTAACATATTCTATTACCCGCATATCCTCCTTCACAACAAGACCTTCCTGGGAATAGTTTCCAAAAACAACCGTATCTCCAATATTGATCTTTCCGCTGTCGGCCTGTTCCAGGCCCTGGACGATATTTATGAAAGTGGATTTCCCCACTCCATTTTTTCCAGCTATACCAACACGTTCGCCTTTCTTGAAGATATAGTCAAAGCCTTTCAGGATAATTTTTTCACCATAGCTCTTGTATACTTTTTTCATCTCCACCACTTTTCCGCCCAGGCGGTTCATCTTCATCTCGAGTTCAAGTTTCTGGTCTTCGATCCGCTGTTTTGCTTTGGCTTCAACAGCATAAAAATTATCCTGCCTGCTTTTTGATTTTGTTGTACGCGCTCTTGGTTGTTTCCGCATCCACTCCAGTTCCTTACGGTATGTATTGCGGGCCTTATCTATACTGGCGGATTCGCTTTCAATGCGTGCCGCTTTTTTCTCCAGGTAATTTTCGTAGTTGCCTTTGTAAGTGAACAACTGACTGTTATCTATTTCCCAGATCTCATTGCATACTTCGTCCAGGAAATATCGGTCGTGGGTCACCAACAGCAACGTGATCTTTTCTTTATTCAGATAATGCTCAAGCCATTCCACCATTTCAACATCAAGATGGTTGGTGGGCTCATCCATGATGAGCAGGATATGTTTATGTTCAAAGCCGATATCGATCAGCGTACGTGCCAGGGCAACACGTTTTCTTTGTCCTCCGCTCAATGTTCC
The DNA here is from genome assembly GCA_035298945.1 of Chitinophagaceae bacterium. Taxonomy (GTDB): domain Bacteria; phylum Bacteroidota; class Bacteroidia; order Chitinophagales; family Chitinophagaceae; genus Pollutibacter. Next base: position 28,063 of record DATGXN010000070.1, read on the forward strand.
TACCACCTGGTGCAGATTGTGGATACGGAGTTTACCAAGTATCTGTTTCACTTTGGCATCGAAATCCCAGGCATTCATTTCGTCCATCTTTACAATGGCGTCAGATTGCCGGGCATGGTCTTCCGTTTCCATCGCATCTTCATACTCCCGGATTGCATCCATTACCGGATGTTTATGGAAGAATATGTTCTGGAGTATAGTTCCTCCTTCAAAAAACTCCGGATTTTGTTCAAACAGGGCGATGTCCACATCTTTGTTCACCCAAACTTTGCCTGAATCTTCGTATTCCTTACCCGCCAATATCCTCAGCAGGGTTGTTTTTCCCGTTCCATTCCGCGCGATGAGTGCGATCTTGTCACCTTCTGAGATATGAAAACTTAAATTGGAAAACAGTGGTTTTATACCGAAAGACTTACTGATACCTTCTGCCGACACATAATGCATGGCGCAAAGATATTTCAAAGTCAAAAGTCAAAAGGAAAAAGTCAAAAATGGTCGTATTTACTCATTTTCCGGCGGAATAGATCAGGACGCAGATCAGTATGGTGACCAGGATCACGATGGGCAGGGTCCATTTTTCCTGTTGAGCCTGTTTTTTCTTCTTTCTTTGAAAAACATGGATATCGTTCAACAAAGTCCGATCCTCTTCAGCAATCTGCTCAAGCTTTGGCCATAATGGGAACAGGAGGTTCAGGTTGACGGGACTTGCCGCAGACAGCAGGTATTGGACAATGGTCTTATTGATCTCTTTTTCGTTGAATTGGAGAAGGCAGTTCATATTCTCGTCTGATACCAATTTCATGATCCGCTCGGCAATGCCTTCCTGGTCCATCCGGAATACATCCTGGGAAGAGACATACCTGTCCAATTTGAGTACTTTGTCCAGGATGGAGTAGGGAGTTAGCGGTTCTTTTTCCGAATAGTTTTTATGATATACCTGGTGAAGCCATCTTTCCTGAAGCCAGGCTTCTTTTTTTGAAGGTTGAGTCAGGGTTTCATAGGCTTCTTTGATGTCGTGAAAACGGGCGGCGGCGTAGTTGTCGTTTTGATTTTTGTCTGGATGGAATTGTTGTGCCAGTTTTCGGTATTGGCGTTTGATCTCATCTCGTGTAGACATGGGTGTGCACTCAAGGATCGCGTAATAATCTTTCATAAAAACAAGAGACACGGATATTAACACAGAGACGCAGAGAGATTCTCCTTGTCTCCGTGTCACTCTCTGTGTCTCTGCGAAGATAATTATTTCGCGTTCATGATATCCACCTGGTCGTAGTACCAGGCTGCGATATCGGTTTTACCTGAGCTGTCCATATGGTGTACAAGGTGTATGGGCAGGTATGCGGTTTTGCCGTTTTTATATTTGATGGTGAACATACCCCAGGCCATCAGCCATTTTCCGTTGGCGGCATATCCAGTACTATCTTGTTTGTCAACCGCGAGATAAGTAGCATTGGTAAATGTAGCAGATGCGACTGAATCCGTCCGGGTTTTGAAAAAAGCTTCCAGGCCCTGCTTGCCAACAAGGCTGTCGCCGGTTCCGGGGTAGTACACTTTTGCGTTGTCTGCATAGGTGCTAAGCCATGCAGC
>DATGXN010000071.1:0-19180 GCA_035298945.1 Chitinophagaceae bacterium
GCGCCTGTCTCCACCTTCGCCTTTCTCTTTCTCTTCGTCATCGATCGAGAAACGTGAACCTTTTTCAGATACTTCTTCTGATTCCTCAGACTCATCAGTTTTTTCAGCCTGCCTTTCAGCAAGACCTTCTGCAATAGCAGCAGTGATGAAGTTTGCAATGATGGCCAATGACTTGGTTGCATCATCGTTTGCAGGCACCGGGAAGTCTACTTTATTAGGATCACAATTGGTGTCAACGATACCAAAGGTCTGGATACCCAAACGCTTTGCTTCAGCAAGAGCGATATGCTCGTGGCCGATATCGAAGATCAGGAGGGCTGCAGGTACACGTCCCAGTTGGGCGATACCACCAAGCACTTTTTCCATTTTCTCTTTATCGCGTGCCAGTTGCAGGCGCTCTTTCTTAGTGATGTTGTCAAAGCTGCCATCGCCAAGCATTTTTTCAATGCTCTGCATTTTCTTCACGCTCTTACGAACCGTGTTGAAGTTGGTCAGCATACCACCCAGCCAACGCTCGGTGACATATGGCATATTCACTCGCCTTGCACATTCTGTGATGATCTCCTTAGCTTGCTTTTTTGTACCAACAAACATGATCTTCTTACCGCTTTTTGCAATGCTCTTCAGGGCAGCTGATGCTTCCTGCAGACACTCAACGGTTTTGTTAAGATCGATGATGTGAATACCCTTCTTCTCTGCATAGATATAAGGGAGCATCTTAGGATTCCACTTCTTACGCAGGTGTCCAAAGTGTACACCGGCTTCCAGTAACTGTTGTTGTAATGAAGTGTTATTTTCCATTGTATTTCTGTATAATAATGTTGAACAATTTTTGTTGATCCGGTGATTAACGTTTGCTGAACTGGTAGCTCCTGCGCGCTTTCTTGCGACCTGGCTTCTTACGCTCAACACCACGTGGGTCGCGGGTCATAAGACCTGCAGCCTTAAGTGCCGGCTTGAATTCTGCATTCAGTTCAACCAGTACACGGGAGATGCCAAGCTTTGCAGCTTCAGCCTGCCCTTTTTTACCGCCACCTGCTGCATTGATGCTGATATCATATTTACCAACGGCATCAACGGTCTTTAACGGCAATTCTACCTGGTTCTGCAGGTATACCTGCGGGAAATAGGCTTTATAATCGAGGTCGTTCACTGTGATCTTGCCATCACCCCTGGAGATGAATACGCGTGTTACAGCTTCTTTACGACGGCCAACTGCATTTTTCTGCTTTTCCATTATAATTTGTTTGGACAGTTTTAGAATTTAAGTTCAGCAGGCTGTTGTGCTGTATGAGGATGCTCAGCACCTGCGTAAACAAATAGTTTCTTGATCATTTTGCGACCGAGGCGATTCTTTGGCAACATGCCGTGAACAGCCCTTTCGATCACTGCTTCAGGACGGCGCCTCAGCAGATCCTTAGCGATCTCAGCTTTCTGACCTCCGGGATAACCTGAGAATGTCAGGTATTCCTTCTCGTCCATTTTGTTTCCTGTGAACTTTACCTTGTCCGCGTTAATAACAACAACGAAGTCTCCGCAATCAACATGAGGGGTATAGTAAGCCTTGTTCTTACCACGAAGTATCGCGGCGATCTTACTACACATGCGCCCCACAGTTTGATTGGTCCCGTCCACAACGTGCCATTTACGTTGCACGGAAGCTGCATTCGCATGCTTTGTGGTGAAATGTAACTTGCTCATTCTTTAAATTTTTCTTCCCGCATCTTGCGGGATTGGTTATCAAAAACTACCGCCAACCCGGCAGTCCCGCTTCATGCGGGGACGCAAAGGTAGGATAAACACTCATCAAAAAAGACAAATTTGACGGGATTTTTTTAGCGCACCCTTGTAACTCATTGATTTTCAATAAAAATATTGACGGGATTTTAAACTCCTACCTCCAACCCAGGGACCTTGGAGGTCCCTACCTTGGAGGTCCCTACCTTGGAGGTCCTTACCTTGGAGGTCCTTACCTTGGAGGTCCCTACCTTGGAGGTCCTACTCTGATAGAGGTCATAGATTAGCCGCTTTGCTGCCCGTAGATTTGCCCTACCCTAAAAAAACACCATATGAGAAGGCAACTGTTAACCATTCTTCTCGCCTCTATACTTATCCTGCCTGCTCATGCATCGGACGTTGAGAAGAAAGGCTATATCATCAATAATAATGGAGACACGATCTACGGCAAGATCTTACTGAGAAAAGAATTAGGCGCCATATCGAATATTCAGCTTTTTACCCAGGTCAGGTTTGCCGACAGTACCGGGACCCTGAATACTTATAAACCCGGGACAATCAAGGGTTATGGCATCGCATTGGTCAATGACACCATATTGTCTCATTTCATTTCATTCAACAACGTGGAAATGCAGGCAACATTCGGCTCTAAAAAAGAAAACGCTTTTATGCTGAGGGAACTGAGGGGATTTGTAGACGTTTACCACTTGCTTCATTCTATTACTAACGGCTACCAACGATACGAAATCCCCGAGATCTACCTGCTTACCGGCGATGAACCCAGAACCCTTGTCAGAATAAAACCCAAAGCGCTCAAAGTCCCCACCCGGTATAGAAGGTCTGATATTCTACCCTACCTCAAAGACTGGCCGGAAGCAGAATACAGCAAGGTGCACGACGAACTTTCGCCCATGGAACTGATGGTAGCTGTGGCAACATATAATGAATGGAGGAAAACCAACATAATAAACAATCAATAACTCCGCCCTTTATCTTTGCGGAATGAACCGTATCATCATAGTTGTAGCTATTCTGGCCCTGCTTGTTTTTTTGGGATTCGCAGCTACCCGGCAAAAAGAAGAAACTACTGTATTGAAAATCGACCTCCCCGCACTGAAAGCCATGGAGTATTTTTCAGATACATCCAACATGCACAAATGGATGATGCCTTTTGCCACAGATGCCATCACGTTCAGGAACGACAGGATGATCAACGGTACAGATACACTGACCTTGTTGAAACTATCTGCCCTGCAGGTGGATTTCAGGAGATCCAATCCAAAAGGACATTTTGACTTCACATTATCGGTGGCAGCTGATAAAGACTCATCGCATATTTCCTATATTATTCTGAGCTACAACACCAGCAAATGGAAGTCCATGTTTGGAGACAACAAGTTTGCCAAAGATGCGGAAGCCAGTATGGATTCCCTCGGAAGCTACCTGGATAACCCACGAAAATTATACGGATTCGAAATTAAAGACACCCTGGTAACAGACACTTCTTTTCTTTTTGCATCCAAAAAGATCCGCCGCGCTGATTTCGCCATCGAATCCAAAGCTTTATACGATATGCTGATCGATGAAGCAAAAAAACGTGACGCAGGTTATAATGGTGTGAGGATATTCCACTTCACCGATGGGAGCGACAGTTCAAGGATGATCTATGCAGGCGTTGGTGTAACAAAAAGAATAGATACCAAAGAAAGCGATAAAGTGAGTTATAAGATGATGCCCTATCAAAGAAACCTCCTTGTGATCGACTATGAGGGCAAATATGGAGATGTGCCGAAAGCCTATACGGCGCTGGAGCAGTACAGGATCGATAACCGTTTTGTAACCATGGCCATTCCGTTCCATAAATACCTTGACAGCGGCTATGGCTTCAGTGATTCACAACAGGTGAGGCTGAAAGTTTGTTATCCGGTGTTTTAGTATTGGCTAATTCGCCAATCGAATCAGCACCGCACTATCATCATTCCTTGCCAGTACAATAGCTGTACCTGAACCAATCCTGACCGTGCTTATTTTTCTTACCTGGTTCCTGATGATCAGGCCTTTTGTATTTACAGCTTCAAGTTTGCCTTTCTGATTCAGCAGAACTGTACCCTGGTCTGCATCATTCCTTCCCATAGCTATAGCATCGCCATAATAATTCCCTCCAAGCAAGATATCCTTCCACCCATCCCCATTCACATCATATACCAGCGCATCTTTATAACAAGTAAACTGCGCTTCTGCCGGCAGTGGCTGCATGGTGAATTTCATTTGGCCGTCGTTGATCAGTATCACATTGGCAAATGTTTCAGCAGAATACACTTTTGCACTATTCAGCTTACTTCGCTCAATGATCTGATCGATACCTGCTTTCGCAAAATCTTCAGCATAGAGGAATTTCTTTTTCAAACCAGGCATCTGTTTTTCCAGCTCGGCTTTATTGGCAAATGGTATCTCCTGACCCTTCAGGTAATACGTCAGGAACTGCTCAGACAAACCGTTGCCATCAAAATCACCATAATACATACGCACCGGTTCTTTTAACGAAGGCGAGATCCGGCAATTCTCTCCCTGGTTCCCAACAATAAGATCCATATCACCGTCATTGTCAATATCAACCGGTCTGATAAAATTCCACCAGCCCTTTAAAGAAAGCACAGGGGTTCTTACAAATGAAGTTTTTTCGTTTTTAAAAGCAATGATACCACCCCACTCCAATGCCACCACAAGGTCATCATCTTTATCCCCGTCCAGGTCCACCATCTTTGCATCTTTCACCATGCCCACAGTCTTTAATTCCGGTGCCAGTGTTTGTGTGGCATCTGTGAAATTTCCCCGGCCATCATTGATCATGATATAGGATTCCGGAATGGTGCCGTATGCGAAGGTCTTGGTTCTGCTACCTACAAAAAGATCCATCTTCCCATCTCCATTGAAATCGAAAGGCAGAATACAGGATGGCGTGAAGGTCACCCCTTTCACCAGGGGTTGTCGAACCAGGCGCTTTCCCCCATCATTCAAATAGATCCGTGGCGACGTAAGGCTGTCTGCACCATAATATTCATTTCCACCTCCCGCTACTACCAGGTCAATGAACTTGTCCCCGTTAACGTCCATCCATACGGCATCCACATCTTCAAATAAACTGTCTGCACCAATCACATCATCAAAAGCCCTCCTGAATTTACCTGCGCTTTCCTGGACGAACAAGCCCGCTTTAGCTTTGCGTGCAGCGCCAATAAAGATATCGTCAAGCCCATCATTATTCATGTCCCCAACCGCCAGTGCAGGGCCTTCCATCGAAAGCATGAAAGGCAGCAAAGGCTCACGGTTGAATTCTACATACTCATTTTCACGATGCACATAGTCAAATCCTGATGCTGAACTGATATCAGTAAACACCGGCCCTTTTTGAACAGGATCCAGTACTGTACTGAATTTCGGTAGTCCTTTTTTGTATTGGATGCTGATATCTGTTTTGCCGGTATCCAGTTTTTCGTAAGTCTGGTCAGGCCAGATGAATACTACTGAATCGGGTTTTAAATCGCCCTTACCCAACAGTAATGGGATCTCCATGCTGGATTGAAAGCCACGTACAGGGTTCTTCTCCACCGAGATCTTTTTGTCGCCGCTGAACAGGATCATCCTTGCCCCAATGGCATTGATATTTCCAGAATCCCCACGGACCTTTACTTTGACATAATTCTTATTATCACTATTGTTTCGATAGATATAGGCAGGCTCATCAATATTATTTACAATAAGGTCCAGGTCGCCATCATTGTCCAGGTCAGCATAGGCGGAACCATTTGAAAATGTGGGTTTGTTATTCCCGATCATACTCCCTGCATCATTGAATTTCACATTACCGCCATTGCTGTAAAACTTATTCGCCAGTTTGATCTGCGGAAATTTGTCCAGGAGTTCGAAATCTTTTTTGTCCATTTTATCCGCCCTGATCTTGTCTTGCATCACATCATTCGAAATATAATTGACATAGTCGATATCATTCAACCGCCTGGGTATCCCATTGGAGATGAACAGATCTTTCTTGCCGTCATTCTCGAAATCCATCCATAAGGCCGACCATGACCAGTCTGAAGCTGCAATGCCTGCATAGAAACCTACCTCACTGAACACTCCATTGCCCCTGTTCAGCTGCAACTGATTCCGCGTATACTGGTGGCTGTACCCATAACGCAGTTTCATCCGGTAGAGATTATATTCATCTTCCCCCAAAGAGCGCTTTAAAATATACGGATCCTCGGGAAGCATGTCCAGCGTAACAATATCAGGCTGCAGGTCGTTGTTTATGTCCGCAATATCAACTCCCATGGAAAACTGACTGGTGTGCATCAGCCTGGTCTCCATCTCATCTTTAAAGGTCCCGTTCTTCTGATTGATATAGAGATAATCATTCTCGTGAAAATCATTCGCGATATAGATATCAGGGAAGCCATCGAAATTTATATCAGACACACAGATCCCCAGTCCATACCCGATATTGGAGCTATTGATCCCTGATGCCTTTGTAATATCAACAAACTTCGATCCTTCATTCCTGTACAACCGGTCTCCCGATAATGAGTCATAGCTGTTTGCAAAATTTTCCCTGGGTTGGAAGGTGCTGTTGTACCTGAGCGAATGATTCATGAGATACATGTCAAGATCACCGTCCTGATCCATGTCGAAAAATGAAGCCTGGGTGCTGAAGCCCGAGAAATCAACGCCATAAGAGGATGCTTCATCTTTGTAATGTGGAATGCCATCTTTGTCGATCGACTGACAGATCAGCAACTGGTTACGGCTTTTCAAAGACGCGTAATTACCTACCCGGCACACATAGATATCCAGCATGCCATCGTTATTGATATCAACCACAGACACGCCAGTTGACCATGCGCCATCTTCGGCAATACCCGCCGGTTTTGTGATATCAGTAAATTTCAGATTGCCTTTGTTCAGGTAAAGCCTGTTACTCACCTGGTTGGCAGAAAAAAAGATATCGATAAGTCCATCGTTATTGAAATCCCCCGCTCCAACGCCTGCTCCATTGTAGAAATACATATACTTGAGCATATTGAGATCGGCACGGGGAGTCAGCCTATTGGCAAAATCTATTCCCGTTGATGATGTTTCGAGCAGGTCAAATAATTTCCCGTCTGCCGATCTTTCTTTGCAGGAAAACAGCAGCACCATCAACAACACAATGATCGATCCTTTTTTCATTTTTCGGATATACTGTAAAATACGGGGAAGTCGTTGTTACGAAGGAATAGATACCCGGACTTCTTCCCTATCCTGATCTCTTTGATATCACGTACTTCACCTGTGAGGTCAATTCCCGATCTGATCTCATTGAGATAATTCCACTGGCGATTACCATTATTGATCAAAACCACTCCATAACTCGCATCCACTCTTGAGAACTGCGGTTGAAAACCCATGATATTTCCTCCGGCGATAATGTCTTTCTTACCATCATTGTTTATATCAGAAAGAACAATGGCATTGACCGATGAAAACTGAACCTGGGTAGGAAGCTCCTGGACAGTGTACTTCCCGTTGCCTTCATTCCAGGCAACACAGGATGGCATATAATTGAAAAGCTTAACCTCACTGCTTTTGATCATTTCAGGCGAGAAAAGGTCCTGGATGGACTTAGTCGCATACTCCTGGTGCCTTAGGTTTTGTTTTTTCAGTACCGGGATCTGGTCTGTCAGCTCGCGCTTAAGGAAAACGGGAACATCTTTTCCATTGACTGTTTTAGTCATGATCTTTTCAGGGATCATGTTATTACTGAACTCGTTGATCCAGAGTTTAACGGGTTGTTTTGCATTGGGTCTCAGGTAAAAGTTCTTCCCGATATTGCCCAACACGAGATCTTCATCTCCATCGCCATCCAGGTCTGCAGACTGAACCGTTTGCCACCAACCCGATAAGCTGTCGAGATTTGTTTTTGCTTCAGTGAACCTGCCGCCCTCGAATTTGAAAATTTTCGGCTGCATCCATTCCCCCACCACTACCAGTTCATGGGTTGAATTTTGCCAAACCGCACCAGTGATCATGCCTGCATTGGTCAGTGCCCCGCATTGCTCCTTACTCATCAGGGTGAATTTGCCCTTTCCATCGTTGACATAAAAACAATTCACGGGTGTTACGCCATAGTTCACCGGCATGGAGCATGAGCCGGAGAATACATCCATGTCTCCATCGTTGTCAATGTCCATGGGGATCAACACCGCGGTGTTTCCCATGTTTTTGGGAAGTGAATCCACACGTGTGAAATCACCGCGTCCATTATTCAAATAAAGCCTGTTCTGGTTTTCTTTTGTATAAGAAGGCCTGCTGTTGCCACCTGCTCCCAACATCAGGTCTTTGTCTCCGTCATTATCTGCATCGAAAAATATGGCGGATATATCTTCAAATCCCTTGAGCTGTTCTGACAATGCAGTCTTTGCCGTTAATCCGGATCCGGTTTGAATATATAACTGTCCTGGCTTCTTTAAAGTACCTCCAACATATACATCTTCCAATCCATCACCATTAACATCAGCTACAGCCGCACGGGGTCCTATTCTGGAGAGAAGTCTGGGGATGTTCCGTTCCAGGTAAAAATCCACCTGGTCATCTTCTTCATGCTGTTGTATCGCCGTTGCTGACGCCGTGAATAGTGGAGTGGCCGTTTTAAGCTCCGGTGCAAATGGTACCGCCTGCTGTTCATTGATGATCAATAAACTATCTACCTTGACATTCAGCAGTGAAGTTCTTTTCATGTCTGGCCACAGCACTTGTATCGAGTCAATTTGAGATACTGTACCCAGTCCGAATAACATGGTATAATCCACTGATGATTGAAAACCCCTGGAAGGAATAAGTTCTTTCATGTGGACCTGGCCTCCTGCATAGACGGAGACCTTGCTGCCAATGGCCATGGTGTTCAGGTCTTTGCCCGCCAACCTGACCTTTATGTAATGATTCTTGTTGATCTCCCTGCTATTGTTCTTATAAACGATGGCAGGCTGATTTACGTTGTTGATGATCAGGTCAAGGTCGCCATCATTGTCAAGGTCAGCATAGGATGCTCCATTGGAAAACGTTTTATCGCGCAGCCCCCATTTCATGCCCACATCTTCAAATGCCAGGTCTCCTTTATTTTGGAACATTTTATTTTCAATAGGCACCGATGGCATTTTTTTGATGATCTCTTCGATCTCTTCTTTCTTACCCGTCATCACCATACGTTGCACCACATCGTTGGCAAAAAAATCGATGAAGTCCTGGTCCGTAACATCATTATAAATACCGTTACAAATGTATATATCGTTGAGGCCATCGTTATCTGCATCAAACATCAGTGCACCCCAGCTCCAGTCTGAAGCCGCTACCCCTGAATAATGTGCGATCTCTTTGAACTCGCCTTTACCATTATTCAGCTGCAGTGTATTCTGCATATATTGGTTATAGAAGCCTGATTTCACCTTGAAGCGCTGCACATCAACATTCTCAAATGAAGTGGTTGTTTTAAGTCGAAAATCATTGTCGGGAAGCATTTCTGTTACGAAAATATCCTGCTGGCCATCATTGTTGATATCCGCCATATCTGCGCCCATGGATGAATGGCTGAGATGTTGTATCCGGCTTTCCAGTTCTTCCTTAAAAGTCCCGTCTTTCTGATTGATGTAGAGATAATCGCGCTCGAAGAAATCGTTGGATACATAGATATCCGGATACCGGTCGTTATTAACATCACCTACGGTAACGCCCAGGCCAAAACCGATCAGGCTTCCGTAGATATTTGCCGATTTGCTTACGTCAACAAATTTGCCGTTATCGTTTCTTAATAATTTATCTCCACCGCCTTTCAGAAAATCCGCAACGGGCCAGTCTTCTGCGCGCAGATCGCGTTTGTTGGAATAGTTCAGTGTATTAACCGGTATGAAGCTGTTGTTCAGGATATAGGCATCCAGATCGCCGTCAAGATCGTAATCAAAGAATGCAGCATGAGTGGTGAAGCCTGAATCGTTGAGTCCGTATTCAGCCGCTTTTTCTTCAAATGTCAGGTTGCCTTTATTGATCCATAACTGGTTCTGCAGTCCAACGCCTTTCTGATAACCAGCATTGCAGACATAGATATCAAGAAGTTTATCATGGTTGATATCCACCATCACTACGCCGGTACTCCACTGCTGTTTTTCACCGAATCCTGCTTTCTCCGAGATGTCTTCAAATGTAAAATTGCCCTTATTGAGATAGAGTTTATTGGGGCCCATATTGGCCGTGAAAAAAATATCTGTGAGGCCGTCGTTATTGATATCTCCGGTGGCTACCCCTGCCCCGTTGTAGAAATTACGGTAGCTGAAGATGTTGAAGTCTTTCGAGTTGGAGATCCTGTTTTCAAAATTGATCCCGCTTTCAGAGGCCTTCACAAAAAGCGTTCCGCCATCATCACCAGATTTGCAGCCAGCCAGGTATACAATGCACAGCAGAAGCAGAATTTTCTTCATATAGATAAAAGCAAAAAAGGTCAATTTACATTGACCTTTTTGCAAGATAAAGTTAACAATATCTGATTAGTAACCGGGGTTTTGCTCCAGATTAGGATTCACAGCCAATTGTTGGTTGGGAATCGGGAAGATCAACCTTTCGTTACCAGATTTAGTTGGACGGGTTGGGCCTACAGGGTTAAGGAAAGTACCGAAACGAACCTGGTCGTTTCTCCTCCATCCTTCCCAGTACAGTTCACGTCCTCTTTCGTCGAGGATGTTCTGAGCTGTAAGGGTTGCAGTGATTGCAGTAGCGCCGCGCTTCTGACGAACTGTATTGATGATGGTTCTCGCACCGGTAGCGTCACCTTTTCTGAATAAAGCTTCAGCTTTCATCAGCATAACGTCTGCCAAACGGAAGATCACATACTCGTTCTCAGCGTTACCATCGATACCCTGGGCAAAATCAGGTGGATATTTCACCACGCGGATACCAGTGATCTCGAGGTTGTTTCCTGTTTCTTTCAGGGCAACTTCGCGAGTGAAGGCGAGTTTATTACCTTTCCTGTCCATCAGTTCTTTACCAGTCTGGTCGAACTGCTGACCAACCAGCAAACCTACGCGAAGACCAGTAACATCTGTAACACCAGTCCATGTACCGCCTCTGCGTGTATCTGTTGCTTCGAACTTGTCGTAGAAATCAGCCAGTGTGGTGAAACCGTTCCAGCCGCTGGGCCTTTGGTTATAGTGCAGCGTACAGAACCACTGGAACCTTGGATTACCACCTCTTACACCTACTGTATTCTCCAGGGAGTAGATCAACTCCTTAGAAGCAGTATTGTTGTTAGGGGCAAAGTTGGTATAGAAATTATCGTTCAGTTGATACTTGGTGTTATTGATAATAGCGTCGCAATAAGCAATCACTTTATCCATATCAGCAGCAGCAAATGTTGGCGATACACGGTTTGCATAAACACCCTTGTTCAGGTATGTTTTTGCGAGCAGGGCACGGGCTGCATCTTTATTTGCAACGAACGTGTTACCTGTATTATCCGGCAAAGAAGCCAGTGAACCTTCCAGTTCAGAGATCACTTTATCAGCAGCAGCAGTTCCTTTTAATGTAACAGGAACGGCCTTCAGGTCTTTCAGGTCTTCCCTGTAAGGAACCTGATCGTAAAGATCAAGCACCAGGAATACAGAAAGGGCCCTGATAAATTTAGCCTGAGCAGCTTCGCTGGCAGTTGGGTTCTGTTCCAGAACCGCAGTAGCAGAGAATTGTGCTGTCAGCAGTGAATTGAATGTATTTCTTACAACGCTATGATCAGCATCCCACTGGTGATTGTGGATCACGCGCCATACACCGTTATCGTCCCAGTCTGGTCACCTGGTTGGGCCGAGTGCTTCGTCTGATGAATGTTCTTCAAGTGCCCAAACCACATCCTGAGTTTGTAAACCTCCCAGGGAGTTATAAGCACCCTGGAGCAGACCAGTAGCTGAAGCTTTCTGGAAGTTCACAGAGTCCCTCTGTGTTTCCTCAAGCTTTGTACAGGACACGGCTACTGCCACACCCAGCGCTACGGAGAAATATTTAATATATCGCATAATAATTAGATTGATATTTATTATAAACCAAATTGTAATCCCAAAAGAATAGTCCTGGCTGAAGGATAAGGAATGTACTCGATACCTGAAGAAGGAATTCCGTTTACATTCTTATCTACGTTAACCTCAGGATCAAATCCATGGAAATTGGTGATCACGAAAAGATTCTGTCCGGTTAATGTAACAGTTACATTCTTAAATGGTTTACCAAGATTACCAATTCTGTAACCAACAGTCATGTTAGCCAGCTTCAGGTAATCACCTTTTTCAAGGTAACGGGTAGACGGAGCGATCGCGTTAGACAGATTCTCACCTGTTCCCGGGATCCTTGCGTCGATATTTCTTGTTCCGAGGTTACCCACGTTGATCACAGAGTTTGCTGTGTTGTTGTAGAGGTAATGTCCGGATGCACCATTGAAGTTTGCAACAGCGAACAATTTGTTCCAGTTGAAATCAGTAGTGATGCCAAATAGTTGTTTGGGGTTGGGTGAACCAGAGTAGAAAAGTTTCTCGTTCTCAGCATAAATGCTCTGCCCTGTACCTTTATCAATACCTTCAAACTTCCTGAGGTAGAACACGTTCAGAGGCTGTCCGGCAACGATCAGCTGAGATGTTGCACCAGAGATACCCTGACCGTGAAGTCCGCCTGTCTGATAAGAACCTTTCAGATCCTGCACTTCATTTTTCAGGAAGGCGATGTTACCACCGATATTCCAGGTCATTTTTTCGTTCCTGATCACAGCCCAGTTCAACGAAAGTTCAAAACCGGAGTTCACGATAGACGCATCCAGGTTCTGCCAGATCACACCGGAAGCTGGTGCCGGAGCAATTGGAGTGGCAGAGAATAAAGGATCGGTTGTTTTCCTGGAGAAATAATCAACCGTACCAGTCAACCTGTTGTTCATCAGTCCGAAGTCCACACCCACGTTCCACATGGTGTTGGTTTCCCATTTCACATCAGGGTTTTCAAAGTTGGCCACGCTGGTGTTATCCAATGTACCAATGTTAACCCTTCTTACAGCAACACCTGTAGGGAATTCCTGGTTACCAGTCTGTCCCCAGCTGGCCCTGAGTTTCAGGGTGCTGATGGCTTTACTGCTGCGGAGGAAGTTCTCGTTCATCACGTTCCACGCACCTGCAACTGACGGGAAATAACCATATTTATTATTTGCACCGAATTTAGAAGAACCGTCAGCACGGAACGTTCCAGTTAACAGGAACCTGTCGCCAAAGCTGAAAGTGGCACGAGCGAAATAAGATTGAAGCTCGTTGATCGGCGGAGCAAATGAATACTGACCACGGTCGTTCGCAGGAGAGTTCTGCATGTAATCAGTATACCTCAGACCTGGATAGTCAAAGAAACGGTTGGAAGACATACCGCTACCTTTATAATCATACTTCAGGTACTCATAACCGATCACGGTATTCAGACTGATATTTTTAGTCAGCTGAGGAGTATAAGATAATGTGTAGTTAAGGGTCTGGTTAACCTGGCGGTTGTTCTGGATCTGTGCAGAACCAAAGTTACCGGTAAGGTTGAGCCAGTTCCTGATCTCAGTCCTTCTTTCTGCCTGGCTGTAGTTCATGGCATATAACATACGGATTTCCATATTGCGCATGAGCTTGTAGCTTGGAGAGATGCTGGCGATGATGTTGTTCAGAACAGTTCTGTCATCATATGCAGCAAGCAGGGCGAGTGGGTTAACTGTAGTAGCACCCAGCTGGTTATTCACCCAGATTGAATCATTGGGCTTCCTCAGCGGGTGAGTGGGGTTCCACTGTAAAGCAGTACCGATCAAGCTACCCTGGAAACCAGCGTCATTTGAGATCGGAGCCGCATCAGTAGTTGTATTAGCATACAAGAGGTTGAAATCAAGTCCAAGCTTCTTGCTTTCAGTGAATTTGAAAGAAGAGGTCAGTGAAGTTGATAATTTCTTGAATCCTGATTCTTTAACGATACCTTCCTGGTTGAGGTAACCGGCAGACAAACGATAGCGTCCGTTCTCGTTACCACCAGAAACTGCGAAATTGTAATTCTGGGTGTAGGCAGTGCGCAGGATCTCGTCCATGGCATTAACACTTCCACCATAATCACCGGAAGTCTGATTGTATTCTTTCAGAGCAGCCCTGTATCCAGCAGCGTCAAGAACATCGATCTGCCTCAACATGTTGCTCACACCCAACTGGGTATTGAATTCAATTTTGGGCGCACCGCTTGTTCCTTTTTTAGTTGTAATAACAATTACACCATTAGCACCCCTTGAACCGAAGATCGCAGTAGCTGACGCATCTTTCAACACGTCCATGGATGCAATGTCGTTAGGGTTAATGAAGTTCAACGGGTTGTCGCCGGGAGCACTACCAAGTGCAGTACCCAGGCCAGGCTGAGAGCTTCCTCCTGAAAGAGGAACTCCATCTACCACGATCAATGGAGAATTACCGGAACGGATAGAGGAGATACCCCTGATCCTGATCGTGGATGCACCACCGGGAGCACCTGAATTGTTTAGTACCTGAACGCCTGCCACTTTACCTTGAATCAGGTTGTCAGGAGACGCGAAAACACCAGTGTTGAAATCTTTTGCCTTAACTGAAGCAACAGAACCGGTCAGGTCACGCTTACGCGCTGTACCATAACCTACTACTACTACTTCATTAAGATTGGCCTGTGTGGCCTGAAGTGCCATATCTACCGTTGAACCGGTGATCGCACCTTCGATGTTACCATAACCAACAGCTGAGAAAACCAGCGTATTGGCATTTTCGGGAACGTTGAGGCGGTAAGTACCATCATTGCTAGTTTGAGTGGCAAGATTTGTACCTTTTACAGTCACAGTTACACCCGGAACCGGTGCCCCTGTATTGTCTGTTACCCTACCCGAAATTGTTCTTTGCTGAGCGAAAGTCTGTAGTGCCAGCAACAATGTTACTAAAAGCGCTGGCAGTAAGCGTTTTTGGGTCATAAACAGTTTTTAAAAATTTGAGTCGGCGACCAAGATATGTAAATTCTACATATTGCAGTCGTAAGCTTAACAAAATTTTAATGCCATTGCTGGTTTTTTAATGAAAAAAGTTTGCTAAAACGATTTACGTTTCCAACTGCTTGTTTCATTTTATCATTAAAATCTTGAGAAGGAGGACAGAACGATGAGGTCATCTGCTGCATCGAAAGCAAAAAAATCAAAAGTCTATTCCAACGAATATTTTCTTTTTCATCTTGGAATAACGTGTATGGTTGAAGGTGTATAATTTGCCAGGGCGATGGGGTACGTTCTCTTCCATTTCATTGATGTCTGTAAGCAGTCCCGTAGTGAACAGTTTTTTCCTGAAATTTCTCCTGTCCAGTTTTACGCCTAACACCGCCTCGTACAGGCATTGCAGCTCCCGGAGTGAGAACTTATTCTCCAGCAGGTTGAATATAATGGGTTCTTCCTGCACTTTTTCCTGCAGCCTCTTCAGGCAGGTTTCAAGTATCAGCTTATGGTCAAATGCCATATCCTGTAACTCTGATACCGCATGCCAGTGCAGTTCATTGTCGTTCTGCAGCAGATGGTAATGCTTCACATTGACCAGAGAAAAATAGGCTGCAGAAACCACGCGACCTGCCGGATGCCTGTCGATGGCGCTGAATGTGTGCACCTGCTCCAGGTAAACATTCTCCAGGCCCGTTCTTTCCCTTAAAACCCGGTATGACGCTGAATCCAGGTCTTCGTCCATGTTGACCAGGTCGCCCAGCAAACTCCATTTCTCCTGGAATTCAGGCAAGTCACTTTTGATCAGGAGAACCTTGAGTGTATTATCATCAAATCCGAAGATCACACAGTCAACAGATACCGCGAATCCAAAAAAATTATGGATGTCAACGGGTGTGGTATTAATGTTAGGTCTTTTGCGTGTTGGAGTCATTAAGGGTCATTAAACAACGGCAAAAATTATCAATCAATTTTGAAAGCAGCAAAAAAATCGTACTGAGGTGTATAATGGCGTATGGAAAATTCCGGATTACGGATTAAGAATTCCGGATTCGAATTCGGAATCCGTAATCCGCAATCCGGAATATTTTATTGGTAATTTTAACGCTCTAAGTTCAGATCATGTACAACAAAGAAGAAACTGTAAGACTGCAGGAAGAAACGAATAAGCTGATCAAAAAGGTCGAAATAAAAAAAGCGGATATCGACAAACTCCGTGATGCGCTTCGTTTTCACGAGTACAGGTACTATATACTGAGTGACCCGTTGATCTCAGACAAGGAATATGATACATTGTACAAAGCCCTGGAGTTGCTGGAGAAAGGAGATCCTGATCTGATCACCCCGGATTCCCCAACCCAACGCGTGGCAAAAGGCCTCACCGCATCTTTCCCGGTTGTACAGCACATGGTCCCCATGCTTTCCCTGGAAAACTCATACGATGCCGATGATCTCAAAGATTTTGACAGGAAGGCCAGGGAGATCTCTGGTTTGAAAGAGATCGAATACTGTGTGGAACCCAAATTCGATGGCGCCGGCATTTCACTGATCTATGAGCACGATCGTTTTGTTCGCGGAGCCACTCGTGGTGATGGCGTTGAAGGAGAAGATATCACCATTAACCTGAGACAGATACGTTCTATACCACTGACAGCTAAATTCTCTTCCTATGGGATCAGGCAGATCGAGATCCGCGGAGAAGTGATGATGACAAAAGACAGTTTCCGCAGATACAACGAAACGATGATAGCCCAGAACCTTCCGCCACTGGCCAATCCACGAAATGCGGCATCAGGCTCTCTGCGCATCAAAGACCCGCGTGAAGTTGCAAAGCGTTCCCTGGAAGCATTTCTCTATCATGTGGCAGATGTTATCCTGGACAATGGGAAGCACTCACCAAAATATCTTCATACACATGCGGGCTCGCTGGACATGCTCTGGGAACTTGGATTGAGAAGTCCGCATCGTGAGAAAAAGATCTGCCATGGTATTGACGAAGTGATCGCCTATTGCCATGAATATGAAGCAAAGCGGGATGAACTTCCTTACGAGATCGATGGTATGGTTGTTAAAGTGAACGATATTGAACTGCATGAGAAACTGGGGATGACCACCCATCATCCAAGGTGGGCCATTGCATTCAAGTTTAAAGCAAGGCAGGCAACCAGCCGATTGAAAGCCGTGGAATTCCAGGTAGGCAGAACCGGTAGTATCACGCCGGTGGCCAAGATCGAGCCAGTACCTATCGGCGGCGTCTCTGTTTCTTCAGTCTCTCTCCATAACGAAGACTTTATTAAAGAACGCGACATCATGATCGGCGACCAGGTACTGGTTGAAAGAGCAGGCGATGTGATCCCATATATTGTCAAGGCACTTACAGATGTAAGGACCGGAGCTGAAAAAAAGATCAAATTCCCCACACACTGTCCGGCCTGCAATGACGAACTGGTTAAACCCGCTGATGAAGCCGTCTGGCGTTGTACCAATATTAATTGTCCTGCCCAGGTACTTGAGCGGATCATCCATTACACCAGCAAAGACGCCATGGATATCCGGGGACTGGGAGAAGCCACCATACATAAGTTCTACGAACTGGGCTACCTGAAAGACATTCCCGGTATTTATCACTTGCCTTATGATAAGATCCGCCAGCTGGAAGGCTCCGGAGAAAGATCTGTCACCAACCTGAAAGAAGCGATTGATAAGTCTAAATCGCAGCCCCTGCACAGGCTGATGAACGCTATGGGTATACGTTATGTAGGAGAAACAACAGCCAAAACACTGGCCAACAGTGTGGAACATCTGCTGGAATATTGCAAATATGAGAAGGAAGAGCTGTTGAAACTGGAAGATGTGGGCGTCAAAGTAGCTGAAAGCATCTACCAGTTCTTTCATAACGATGATAACGTCAACATGCTGAAAAGGCTGGAAGATGCAGGCGTAAACCTTAGAAATATCAGGCAGCAGGCCAGTCAAGACGGCAACCTGGAAGGGCTCAGCTTCCTGTTCACCGGAACGCTCAGCCAGATGAAAAGGCAGGACGCTGAGGCGATGGTGGAGCAGAACGGCGGCAAAATACTTGGCGGGGTCAGCAGCAAGCTCAACTACCTGGTGGTAGGCGAAGATGCCGGCTCTAAGCTGGAAAAAGCCCGGAAGATCGCAACCATCAGGGTGATCACGGAACAGGAATTCCTGGACATGCTGGGCAAATAACGTTAACGCATAAACTAAATAGTATACATTTTACTGTTAATATCAATGTTTGAAACAGAAAATAGTTAGCATCCTTGGTTTCTTGTATTAATTTTATAATACAAAAGCCAAACATCATGATCAAGAAACTACAAGGAGAGGTTTGGAAGAACCTGCAATTCCCCGGATGGAAAGATCTTCGTAAGAAATATGCGGTATCAAACCAGGGGAGGGTTGCAAGTTATACCGATGACATACATGAAGATGGCAAACTGCTCAACGGTTCGCTGACCACAGGTTACAAAAGCCTGAATCTGCATCGCCCCGATAGTAAAGGAACCATATATATTCACCGCGAAGTAGCGAAGCTTTTCTCCAAACAACCTTCCAGGAAGCACAAGTTTGTGGTACATGCGAATCACAATAAACTTGACAACAGGGCCTCTAACCTGAAATGGGCTACACAGGAAGAAGTTGCTTCACATCAACAGAACTCACCTGCCAAGATCGCTTACAAAAAAGTGCAGGCGTCCAGGAGCACTGGCCTCAAACTGAATACCACACAGGTTAAAGCCATCAAGAAACTACTCAGTGATCCAAAGCGAAAACTTACATTCAAACAACTCGCTGAGAAATACGGCGTGAGTGAGATGACCCTGTACAGGATCAAGAGCGGAGAGAACTGGGGAAAGATCAAGTAGGAATGTGATTAATGTGGGGGAATGTGATAAATAAAATGTGATAAATGCCCGCCCCTCAAAGCCCGCTCAGAGCTGTATTTTTCATTCCATAATCATTTTACATCTTTTGTCCCGTGCTTTCATTCCTCAAAAAATTAAAGAAGAATAACAACAAGCCCTGGTTTGATGCCAACCGGCATTTGTATGTTGAAGCCAAGGTGGAGTTTGAAGATTTTGTTTCTTCCCTGATCACCAGCTACGGCAAGCATGACCCTGCCATTGCGCATCTTTTACCTAAAGACTGCATATTTCGCATTAACCGGGATGTAAGGTTTTCAAAAGATAAATCGCCCTACAAAAATAATTTTGGCGCATCGATCACTTCAGGTGGAAAGAAATCGCCGTTTGCCGGCTATTATGTCCATATTGAACCCGGAGCGGGTTTTGTAGGCGGTGGCCTCTGGCAACCCATGCCGGATATGCTGGCCAAAGTAAGACAAGAGATCGATTATAA
>DATGXN010000072.1:0-14387 GCA_035298945.1 Chitinophagaceae bacterium
GGATGCAAAAACCGGCAAATCGCTCTGGGATTTTCAAACCGGGGGCGCGATCCGTTCAAATCCCGTTTCTTTTGGGTTGGAAGATGATCAGTTCATTTCTGTTGCTTCCGGCAATGCCATTTATGTTTTCCACCTGATGCAATAAAATTAAAAAAGCAAATGGCAAAAATCAGTCAGCTCTCAATACTGCAGCAGGTACTGCTTTGCCTGCCTGTTTTTGTTTGACAGTATTGTTGGCGATCCTTTTGAGATACGCATTTGGATCATGATAGACAGCACCTTCTGGTAACCATTCATACCAAATTCCCAGATCTTTTTTGATCATGTCCATATAGAATTTTGGAAGTACTGTTGTTTCGCCTTCGAAATAAGCCCGGAACTGCCTGTCTTCAATCAGGTTCTGGCGGATCTTGCGGTAATACATTTCACGTCCATGGCCTTCCTGTGAAATAGCCCTCATCAGGTTCATCCACTTGGAAGTATAATATGGAGTGGCTGTAAAGCGCCGGTAGATCGCTTTATTAGAAAAACTATATGCAGTAAGGTCTATCACTTTATCATAAAAATCAACCCACTCATAGTTTTTGGGTTTGAGGTTCATGGCAAGGTGGTTATTGAGGAAATGGAAAGGGAATGGTAAAACGCGACCCTGCCGCTGGTATTCCAGGTTAAGGGGTGCCGCCTCTCCAAATGCAGATAATAATGAATAGCCGGGGAATGCTGCTGGTGATTTATCAATGAATCGCTTGGTGAGTTCAAAAGGTTCATCTCCTTCGTCACAATCCATTCCCAAAACAAAATTGGTTTGAACGTAGGAAAGATATTTGAACAGCATGTTCACGTGCCCTGAGATCTGGTTCACTTTCTCCTGCCCTGAGATATGGGACGACTTTGATTTATTACCCAGGTCGTACCAGGATTCAATACCCGGCAACATAGCGCCAAAGCCATTTTCCTGCATCACTTTCAAGTGGTCTTCAGTGAGAATAGACAAACTGCTTTCTGCTATGAAGCGAAAACTCTTGGGAGGTGCCGCCGTAGCGATCGCATGTAAATTGTCTTCGAATCGTATGCCGAAATTAGGATCGTGCCAGGCGATCGTGGGTTTTTTGAATTTAGTTAGAAGGAAACGAAGATCGTCGCGCATGACATCAAAATCCAGGGCCTGGTATGGCTGTGTGGAATCTATGCAGAACGAACAGGTATAGGGACACCCCATACTTGCGATCATTGGAACGATCTTGATGAAAGGTGCTTTTTTCAGCGTTGATTCAATGAATTTCCATCTTTCCCTTACACTGGGCAGACTATCAGGTTGTTTAGCAGCAGAGAGAAATACCCCCATAGGTTTATGGGGTACACAGTTCTCCAGTACTTCTGCAATAGTGGATTTGTTGGTCAGCCCCAGCACATAATCAAAATACTTAAGGGAGTCATCAGGGTAACAACGGGCATGAGGACCGCCAAGTACAGTTATTGCACCCTGGCTACGGAAATAGTTACTCAGTGAATAGGCAAGCATGGAAGCCTGGGTGAAAGAACAGATGAATACTATGTCAACTCCTTTGGGAAGTTCCTTCCGCATATCTTCCAGCCCCATATAACAGACCAGTTTTACTTCGTGACCTGCTTCCTCGCACCAGGTAGCAACAACCTGGGGCATAATGCTGGCAAGGTTTGCATGCATGATCCGGGCCCAAAGTGTCTTATTAGGTCCTTTACTGACAAGATCAATAATTCCAATTTTTAACTTCCGCATATTGTAAAAACATTATAAAAATGGTTCCTGCTACCATAACAACTTGGGAATCCAGGATTGCAGAAGTGGTAAAACAGAAAAGAGAACGATGAAAAAATAATTGCGATCCAACCTAATTTAACCCTTTTCATTGATATATCATGATATATGTCATAAGAAGTTTGCCGTTTGGTGCAAATAACTCAATGCATTAACATATGTTGAACGGCTAGATATCTTAAAAACCACGAAAGTCAAAAGACTCAAACCTGCAAGGATAGAGTTTTTTCGCTATTGAAACATAATTCATATCTTTTAATGGTAGATACATATGAATTTTACCCGGTACATAGCCCGATCTGTTTTTTCCCTGTTGTTTTTTATTGGCGGTGCCACCCAGGCCCAGTTAAACTCTGATAACCTTGTACTGTACAAGGAGAAAGAAGGTTTGCCTGCCTTGCAGGTCAATAATGTGATTGCCGACAGGCATGGCTTCATCTGGATTGGTACCAGTAATGGCCTGGCAAGGTTTGATGGTTATGAATTCAAAAGATTCTTCTTTAATCCCAACGATACTGCATCTTTTCATGGCTTAGGCACCTGGTCTATATTTGAAGACCGGTCGGGTATCTTATGGGTAGGTGCGGCCCCTTCCTATCTGAATGCCTATAACCCCGTTACAAAAAGGTTCACACAATACCCGTTTGTGCACTTATTGAAAAGAAATGTGGTCACTGAGACTGATGTACGTTCAATTGTACAGGATAAAAGAGGACGTATTTATTTTGGGATGGATACCTATTACAGCGATCATCTGGAAAATGCACTGGTGTATAAGGACGAGAATGATGACTCGCTTAAACTGTTCAAAAGTCCTGATAATTTACCCATCAGTAATGTGATCAGCCTCGCCCTCAGCGATGATGATGAGATCTTTGCTGTAACCTATACCGGTGTGTTGCGGATCGATAAAGACAGGCATATCAGCAAATTTGATTTGATAAACAATGTTACTGTTGGGAAAAATGATTATCCGGAAGATATAGTATTTGACGGCGAGGGCAACCTCTGGTGTGTAAGTGAGAATCTCAGGTTGTACATGGTGAACCGTAACCTTGATAGTATCATGAGGTATGACCTTCCACAGTTGAAAGATGATAACCGGTTTCGCATCAATACGGTACTGCTGGCAGAAAAGAACGGTGATCTTTGGATCGCATCAGACGGAGGATTAAGTCGCTTTGACAGGAAGTCAGGTACTATTTCGAAATTCAATACCGGCAATAACAAACAGTATGGCGGCTATGGGGTAATGTCACTGGCGAAAGATGGTTTTGGTAATATATGGGCTGGGGGGTTTCTTGACGGCCTGCTTAAATATGAAAATAAACCACAATTCAGGTCTTTTACTTACCAGTTGGATAAACCCGATGCCATGGCGCCTGGCTGGGCCTCTTTTATTGTTGAAGACAGGAATGATAAACTATGGATAGCGACCGGCGGATCAGAGAAATTTTCAGGACTTAATCGTATTGACCTGAAATCTGGTTCAGTAAAAGTATATCCCTATCGTAACCTTCAACCTGCACTGGGTGCAGTAAATGGTTTTTGGATCGGGGACTCAGGAGAACTAACCCTGCAGGGAGTAATGAGGCGCGGAAACGAAATTGCTACCGGTTTATTCTCTTTCTCAGAAACTCCTGAAAAACTGAAATCAATTAAAACGGAAGTCTATCCCAATACACCCTATCTATATCGGTTAAGAGACAGTAAAGGAAATGAATGGCTTTGTACCGGATCCGGATTAGCAAGAAAAGGGTCAGGCAAGAGTAGTTATCAAACATATGACCTTAGCAAATTGCCTGGTGCCAACAACACCAGCAATGAAATAACAAGGGTATTTGAAAGTAAAAAACATGGACTTTGGGTGTTGACCAATAATGGACTTTTTCTTTATGACTATCATACTGACAAGATCACCAGGCATGGGTATGATAAGAATTCCGGGGACGTGTTGATCACACAGGATATCAATTCATTGTATGAAGGGGAAGATGGCATAGTCTGGATCGGCACCTGGCAGGGTGGCCTGGGAAGATATGATGTGGAGAATAAAAAGATCAAAACATACACCCGAGATGACGGTTTGCCTTCCATGAGTGTACAGGCCATATTACCAGATACGAAAACCAACAGCCTTTGGTTAAGTACATTCGAGGGGCTGAGCCGTTTCGACATAGCTAAAGGTAAATTCAATAATTATTCACTGGCTGATGGAATCCAGGGTCTGTTATTTGCTGACGGTGGCGCACTGATCACAAGGGACGGGCATTATGTATTTGGTGGTAACAACGGGATTACGGTTTTTAAACCGGAAGAAATTGGCACCGTGTCTACACCGCCCCGGGTGCTGCTCACTGATCTTAAGCTGTTCAATAAATCCGTTTTTCCTGGTGAAGGGTCAGTATTGAAGAAACCTATTTTCGAAACAAATGAGATCACCCTCAGGCATGACCAGAATAATATTTCATTTGATTTTGTGGCGATCCATTTTTCAAACCCATCGAAAAACAAATATGCCTATAAACTGGAGAATTATGATAACGACTGGTTGGATGTAGGTTCCCTTCATACTGCTTTTTACCCTAATCTTTCCCCGGGTGAATATGTGTTCCGGGTAAAGGCTGCCAATGACCAGGGAGTGTGGAACGAAAAAGGAGTCACTGTAAAGATCACAGTATTACCACCCTGGTGGAGGACGATCTGGGCATATATCGGTTATGCGTTGTTGTTGGGAATTATTGCATTCTTTATGGATCGTTATCTCCGGCACCGTATCCTGGAAAAAGAAAGGGAGAAGAACCGTAACCGCGAACTGGAGCAGGCCAGGGAGATCCAGAAAGCTTATGCTAACCTGGAGCAGGCACATGAGGCTCTGAAGGCTACCCAGAAGCAGTTGATACAATCGGAGAAAATGGCTTCCCTGGGTGAACTGACTGCCGGTATTGCGCATGAGATCCAGAACCCGTTGAACTTTGTGAATAATTTTTCTGAAGTAAACAAGGAATTATCTGATGAATTGATCGAAGCCGCGGAGAAAGGAAACCTGGATGAAGTGAAACAGATCGCGAGTGACATCAGGCTGAACGATGAGAAGATCAGGTCTCATGGCAAGCGTGCGGATTCCATTGTGAAATCGATGCTGATGCATTCAAGGGCTAATTCCGGACAGAAAGAGTCTGTTGATATCAATGCGCTGGTAGATGAATATGTGCGGCTTTCTTATCATGGATTGAGGGCCCGCGACAAAAATTTCAATGTTGAACTGGACACCAAATATGATACTTCCATAAGGAATGTCCATGCGATTCCCCAGGAGATCGGGAGAGTGATCCTTAACCTGGTGAACAATGCTTTTTATGCAGTGACCGAAAGGAAAAAATCCGCAGCGGATGGCTATTCTCCTAAAGTGACCATTACAACTTCGCCAGGCAAGAACGGTGTGGATATTACAGTAGCTGATAACGGAACCGGCATTCCGGATACTATACGTGAAAAGATCATGCAACCCTTCTTCACAACAAAACCAACCGGCCAGGGTACAGGGCTTGGGTTATCCCTGAGTTATGACATCATCAAGACCCATGGCGGAGACATCATCCTTGATAGCCGTGAAGGCGAGGGTACCACATTTGTTGTGCGGCTTCCCTATGAATCCTGAGGATCAATCCACAGGAACCTGCTTATGGAATTCGTGTCCGTACACAAATTTCAGTTTGCCATCGATCTGTTTGGCCATCCATGTCACTTCACCTTTTACATCAAATTTTTGACCGCCAAAAAATGTAATGGTTTCCCTGAATTTGGAGTTTGCAGATACAAGGTGATCGTTGATCACCGTGATCCTGGGCTCAATAAAACCACCCTCAAACCTGGTCATATTGGTGAACAATGATCTTACTTCTTTTTCCAGATCGTGAAAGCCCATGATCCTGCCGTCGTTGATCATCTGGAACTGTGGTGAATCAAAATAATGACTGATCACCTTGGATGCATCGAGATCGCGGAAAGCAGATTCGTAGGAATGAAGAAGTGCCTCCATGGAGAGCCTGAGTTCTTCTTTCTTTTGAATGGTTTCTTGCATTTCCATATCAATAATTTAAAGAGTTAATAAAATCACGCAGGACTGAATTCATCTACGTTATCCGGGCAGGATCAGGTGTTTTAGAAAGCTGGATTGAATGTCAATGACTGTGAAAACTGTTGATAAGTTAGTCTTTAAAAAACTGCTGAAGAATGATTTTAATCAGCAAATATGAACTGCAACAGGCTAATTCGTTTTGGCATATTAAAGCTTGTTATCACATGAATATGTATACACGTCTTTATTCAAACATTTTGGCAGGAATAAATTCACACAATGATGTGATTGTTTTTGCATTTCCCGGTTCCTAGTTTTGTTGTGTAAAAAGAAAGGATATGAATAAGGCGATCTTAATTGTAATGACAGGATTTATTATGTTCACTTCATGCAAAACCCCTGACCTGGCTTTAAAGGAAAACGAATGGCGATCAGCAGAAAGATTGGATGTAAAAGGCAGGCAGGGGTGGACCTTCAATGAGAAGTTAAGCTTTGGAGATTATCGTACGGTTACCTTGAAAAGGAGCTGGACTAAAGGGTCGGGTGCTTTTGCCGGATGGACCGTATACAAACCCGGCTACAACGAAGTGGAAAAACTTGTTGGTATTGATTACAGCCAGCGTAAACAATCTGTGCGGTTTGAACTGACGGATGCCAAACAGCAGGAAAGTGCTGTGTTCTGTGTGACCAAGGTGAAATCGGCAAACTTCGTGATCAGTAATAATCCAAATTCGGTAGTGAATAAGGTGAGTGATGTGTTGGAGATCGGGGATGACTGGCAGAACGGGTACTGGGTAAATATCTATCTTAAAAACAATGAAAGACCCTGGGAGATGGTGATCGATAATAACGATGCCCAACGCCAGCGTAAAAATTATACAGGCTTTCTGGCGTTGGACCGGAATACATATTATACTATCAAGCCTGTTTATTCAATAAATAATAAAAAGGGTAAATCTGTAAACACTATTGCTGGTTCAGTTGGATTTGAGTTCAGGAACCAGGATGGAAAACCCGTGGCGGCGGTTTCATTGATGGACCAGGGAATCGTGTATCTGGATAAAGTGTCGGACGAAGAGAGATTCCTGTTGGCAAATGCCTGTGCCGCCCTTTTATTACAGCAACAGATCTGAGTTTTAGTTGGTTGGTTGGTTACGATGCCTGCCCCCCGTGGCGGGCATTCGTCTTTCACATGATTATGTGATGCATTGTCAGTGCAGGAAATGATTATTTTGCAAGCGGATGAAGCGCTTAATCATTCTCATTTACTGTTTGCTGATCGGTCATATTGCCCGCCCCCAGGCTGCTTCGGTTTTTAACCGGATCAGCACGGACGACGCGATGGGTTTGGCATCCAACCAGGTGAATTGCCTGCACCAGGATGCCAGGGGGTTTATCTGGGTGGGAACGGCTAATGGTTTGCAACGATTTGATGGTTCTAAGTTCATTCGCTTTTTTCACGGCAGTTCTTCCGTTCCCATCGATGAGATAAAAAATATTGTTGAAGACAAGAAAGGAAGGCTTTGGCTGAGTTTTACAGGCAGGCGGGAGTTCGGCGTCTTCAATCCATCGGATTATTCTTATTGGCGTGTGCCCCTTAAAATACAGGGCGAGATCCCCGTCAGGGCTGAATTCAATATGTGGCTGGACAGCCGGGGCGACATCTATCTCAATATCTCCAAATTCAAGATCCTCCGCTACAGTGAAAAGGAGAGGGCCTTCGTTGAAGACATCCCTTTTAAACTTCCTCCAGGCTGGAAACCCGGCCCCAGGTTTTTTGAAGATACCCTGAAAAACCAGTTATACCTGGTATCGTTCGATAGTGGCCTCCTGGTATACGATTACAAATCGAAAGAGACCTATTCGCCCAGGTACAATCCGCAAAAGATCGCCATACTGGAGAATCCGCGTATCCATAATGTGAACAATCTTTTTATAGACAGTAAAAGAAGATATTGGATCTTTCTTTGGCCATTTTGGGGAGGTGGCAGTCAGGCTAAACTTTGCCTTGATTCACTGGGTAAAAATTTGCCTGATACCGCTGGATTGAATCTTAACAAGTTGGGTTATGCTGAGTACAACGGTATTTATGAATCACATGACGGGAGCTTATGGGTACATGGGTTGAATGTTTTGTTCTCTTTGCGGCCGGGAAATGAACGTTTCCAATTTTACAAAAGTGATCATGAGCACAACTATTTCATTCAATACAATGATGTGCACCAGGTTCTGGAAGACAGGGATGGAAGCATCTGGCTGGCAACAGATAAGGGCTTGTTTTTTTCCAGTGCGGGAACAAACCGGTATGTGAGCAATATCCTGATCGATGAAGTAGCTGGCAATTCTTATATCACGGATATTGTACAGTTAAAGAATGGTGATTTCTGGATCGCTGACTGGGGTCATGGAGTGCTCACCATGGACAGGAAATTCCGGGAGAAACAAAACTACGCCTATAGCACACCGTTACCTTCTTCCTGGCCCCTGGCCACCAGGCTGGCCCATAACGATGTTTGGGCGATACACGAACATTCAAAAACCGGTCTGATCTGGATCGGCAGTAATGGCGGTATTCTTAATATACATGATCCTGTAAAAAAGACATCCACCTGGCTGATGCCCGATGCATTTGATAAAAGAACCATCCGAAACATCACTGAAGATAAGAACGGAGCCTTATGGTTTGGCACCCAGGGAGGCAGGATCGTGCGGTACGACAGCGGACATTTCAGGGTGATGCAGGATCTGTCTGCCATCATAGGCAAGGTGTTCATTGACCGGCAGAATATGGTCTGGGTTTCTGCATTTGAAAAAGGACTTTTTGCACTCGACAGGGAAACGGGAAAGATCTTGCAGCATTACCATAGCGCAGACAAGCTAAACCCCACATTCGGTAACAATGCAGAAGACATTGAACAACTGAATGACAGTGTGATCGTTTATGGTGCCGGCGCGTTGAACTTCATCAACAAATACACGGGCAAGGTCAGTATCTACAGCTTCCGTGACGGCCTGCCTTCAAATACCATACAGAGGCTGCGTATGGATAAGCAGGGTTATCTCTGGATCATGACTACAAGTGGGCTTTGCCGTTATAATCCCCTCAACAACCGGATCACTCCATATGGCAGAAAAGACGGGATCATATTTTCAGATCTCACCAGGTCCTGCGATTATGTTTCTGATGATGGGTATGTGGTTTTTGGCGGTGAGAATGCAGTAATGTTCTTCGATCCCCGCAGCCTGCAGCCGGAGAATAAGGTACAGAATGTAATGATCACTGATATCAAGCTCAATAACAGTTTTCTGCCCCTTGATTCCCTTCAGAAAGGCCCCAAGGCTCATTTTACTTATACGCAGAACTCCCTTAGTTTCTATTTTTCATCCCTCAGTTACCTGATGAATGATAAGCTCACGTATTACTATATGCTGGAAGGCGCAGACAAGGATTGGATCAAGGCAGAACGAAATGATTTTGTCAGTTATTCACAGTTGCCGCCGGGCCAGTATGAGTTCAAGGTGTACAGTGAAAATTCCGAAGGGATCAGGTCCCGGATGGTCACTTCATTTCCCTTTCATATTACGCCGCCGTTCTATAAAACAGCCTGGTTCATTATGTTGCTGATCGCGTTTGTGGGGTCGCTGATCTACCTGATACACCGTTTGCGGGTGAACAGGCTGATCGCGGTGCAGAAATTGAGGCTCCGGGTGGCCAGGGATCTTCATGATGATATGGGAAGTACCCTGAGTACGATCAATATCCTCAGTTCAATGGCAAAGAGCAAGATCAATACAGACACCCCCAAAGCAACGGAATTCATCACCAAGATCAGTGATAACTCGCAGCGAATGATGGAGGCCATGGATGATATCGTTTGGAGTATTAAGCCCAGTAATGATTCTATGGAGAAGATCACTTCAAGGATGCGGGAGTTTGCCACCAATGTGCTTGAAGCCAAGGATATTGAGATCGATTTCAAAGTGGCTCCCAGGGTGAATGATATCCGGCTCAATATGGAGGCGAGGAGGGATTTCTTCCTGATATTCAAGGAGGCGATCAATAACGCTGCAAAGTATTCCAGGGCTTCGCAGGTCCAGGTATTTGTGACCTGTCACCAGAAAAAATTGATGCTCCTGGTACACGATGATGGTATAGGGTTTGAGGCAGATGAAAACAACAGGGGCAACGGGATGGGAAATATGCAAAAAAGGGCCGATGCCATGAAAGGCAGGCTTTTGATCAGGTCAAATCCCGGGCAGGGTACCAAGATCACCCTGACCGTTCCATTAACATGATTATGTGATTGTTAACGGGATTTTAAAATATTAGCTTTATATAAATTATTAGTATATGATAAAGGTGATGTTGTATGAAGATAATCCACAGCTCCGTGAAGGGCTGACCATGTTGATTGACGGGAGCGATGGATATTGTGTGGTGGCTGCTTTTTCCAATTGTAATAGCGTGGAAGATGATGTGGCAGCATTTGAGCCTGATGTAATACTTATGGATATTGACATGCCGGGGACCAATGGCATCGAAGGCCTTAAACGCATCCGTAAAACCCAATCTGATGTTAAGGTGCTGATGCTGACCGTTTTTGATGACAACAACAATGTTTTTGAAGCCATCAAGAATGGTGCGAATGGATATATTTTAAAGAAGACACCTCCTGCAAAACTGCTGGAACATATCAGTGAAGCTTCTACGGGTGGAGCTCCCATGACCTCTGCTATTGCCACCCAGGTACTGAAAATGTTTTCTATCATGAACAAGGCAGATGGAGAAGACTATAATCTGTCTGAACGCGAAAAAGAAGTATTGCAGTACCTGGTTAAAGGCTATAGTTATAAGATGATCGCTTCCGAAATGTATATTGCCATTGATACGGTCCGTTCACATATCAAGAAGATCTATGAAAAGCTTCATGTGAACAGCAAGTCAGAAGCAGTGGCAAAAGCATTTAAAGACCGTTTGGTTTGATCCCTGGATATATCAGTATTAATCAGGGCTCAGGCCTGTTTTGATTTCAGGGCGTCCATTAATGCATATTTCTCCATATCAATTTCTTTCCTGGTTCTGATCCCTTTTTTTCTGAATGCTATCATTAAAGGATTCCATCCCAGTATGGCATGTTGGGCAAGTAAACATGTTAAAACAGCAGGAAGGAAATACCATAACCGGCTTTTTGCAGTGCCCATCATGATGCCCACCAGCGATAGCATGGAAGAATGGAGAATAAGCATTCTCTCCATATCCCATTCCTTATCCAGATGGGCCATGCGTGCTGCAATAACTCCCGGCTCTTCCCGCGAATACCAAAGGATATTGTCCCTTGTTTGCAGATCGATCTCGTCGTTTACCTGTGACGTGGATTGGTTCCTGACCTTATCCGGTCCCTCGTTGAGTCTTTGTTCCATTGGATGATTTTAGGAACCAGGTACAATTTAGATGCCGGGCTATAGCAGGTTGAAGGTTACAGGTTACAGGTTGCAGGTTGCAGGTTGCAGCGTTTGCAACCTGCAACCTGTAACCTGCAACCTGCTAGTTATGCTTCTGTGAAATTTAGAAAGCTTTCCTTGATCTTCTCCAACAGGCCTGTGGAGATCATTTTTTCAGCCATGAGGATCATGTTGGAAAATGCCGGTCCCTCGGAAATACCATGGCCGATGATCACCGGCTTGGAAACACCCAGAACGGGCACTCCGCCATATTGTTCAAAATGGAACTTATCGAAATATTCGTCTTTAATATTGCGGCGCAGGGTAATATCGTAAATACTTTCGGACAGTTTCAGGATCACGTTGCCGGTAAATCCTTCGCAAACGATCACATCTGATTTGTCAAGGAAAATATCACGGCCTTCCACATTGCCAACAAAATTGATGTCGGCACAGTTTTTCAGCATGGGATAGGCAGCCTGGGTAAGTATGTTCCCTTTTCCTTCTTCTTCGCCGAGGTTAAGCAGGGCTACACGGGGAGTATCTATATTCCATACATATTTAACAAAAAGGGAACCCAGGATGCCGAATTGAAGAAGATTTTCAGGCTTGCAATCTGCATTGATGCCAACATCCACTAACCATCCCATCTTTCCATTTTCACGGGGCATATAGGCCCCAATGGTAGGCCGGAGTACCCCCTCAATGGCTTTGATGATAAATAATGAACCTACCATCATGGCACCTGTATTTCCGGCACTGATGAAAGCATCAGTTTTGCCTGTTGCGAGCAGATGGAATCCTATAGCGATGGACGACTGGGGTTTTTCTTTAAGCGCCTTGGTGGGGTGTTCATGCATGTCGATCACCTGGCTGGCATGGACGATGGTGTAGGAAGATGGATCGATGTTATGCTGGTCAGCCAGTTCTTTAAGTTTATCCTGGTCCCCGATCATTACGATATGGGCAGGCTCAGCATTTTCTGACAGATAAATGCTCACTCCTTTTATGGCTTCAAGAGGGGCGTAGTCGCCACCCATCATGTCTAGTCCTATCTTCATGATGACAAATTTGGTCTAAAGGAATTAAAAAATAAAAAGTAAAAATTAAAAACTCTCCCCAAAGGGACAATTTTTAATTTTTACTTTTTAATTATTAATTATATCTAAGCTATGCTTAGATAGGAGACTTCTCAGCTACCAGCTTTCCTTTGTAGTACAGCTTTCCTTCGCTTTCATGCGCACGGTGACGTACATGGAGCTCTCCGGTTGTGCTATCCTTGCTGAGTGTTACCTTTTCAGCTTTGTAGTGAGTCCTTCTTTTTGCACTGCGCTGCTGGGAGTGCCTTCTTTTGGGATTTGGCATATTTGTAAGTTTATATATTCCTGAATTTATCCAGCCCCTTCCAAATAGGGTTCTGGCTTTTATTTTCTGTTTCGTTCATTCTTTTCAGCATCTCCAGCACTTCCTTGTTGCATTGCGGACCACCGATCTGGTCTTCCGGGCACATCCGGTGCGTTGGCACACTGAGCGTTATAAATTCGTAGATCCAGTTCTCTACATTCAAATGGCTTTCACCACGTGAGATGTAAAATACATCAGGATCTTCCTCTTCGTCATTCATCTTCTCAGGGTCATCCACCAGCTTCACCAACACTTCAAAATCGTCCCACAACTGAAGCGGTAACGGATTACCACACCTGTCACACTGTGCATCTGCTGTTCCACCCACTTCAAATTTCAATATCATGAAATTTGTGTTTTTCTCCAGCTTCAGGCGTATTTTCGCCTTCACATTTGAGAAATCCTGTTGGGGATAGGCTGCAAAGAACTTTTCGTCAATTTCATAGGTGTACTCATGGACCCCGGGCTTCAATCCTACAAATGCTATATCAAATTCCCTGCGTCCGGACATAACAACCCGATTTAAAGGCCTGCAAAGGTATTATCTTTTGTATTAATTTCCAATTATGCCCAAGGGAAAATGGCCCAATCGTTCATGGATAGTGTTACTGGCAGGCGTTGTGCTGATCAGGCTGTCCATCCTTGAACCCCAATGGGTTGAGTATTATTATTCTACCGGCCTTTACTTTTATACCTCCCGCTTTATGCGATTTATGACCGCCTGGTTGCCTTTTAGTGTGGGCGATCTCATTTATATCGCAGCCGGACTCTGGTTGATCAGGGGGTTGATAGCTGGCTACCAGGCTATCAAAAACAAAGAAGCCAATGGGGACTGGGTTAGAAAAAAAGCTGCAATTTTAGTTCAGGTATTCTTGTCTATCTATTTAATATTCAATCTATTATGGGGAATAAATTATAATCGTCAAGGTGTCGCCGGCCAACTGGGCCTAAAACTGGAAGATACCTCGGCCATCGAACTTTCCAGGCTCACCTCGATCCTGTTGCAGAACACAAACCAACTCAGGCCTGCCGACCCGGCGATAGGGTTTAACAGATCTGCGGAACTGGCGAAATCAGCCTACCGGAGGGTGGGTGCCCGGCATGAATTCCTGGAATCATCCCCATTTTCTATCAAGCCCTCTATTTTTGGCGTGATTGGAAATTATATGGGCTATTCCGGTTATTATAACCCGTTTTCCGGTGAGGGCCAGGTGAATACCAAAGTACCGGGTTTTCTGATCCCTTTTGTGACTTGCCATGAAATGGCTCACCAGGCCGGCTATGCCAAAGAAAACGAAGCCAATTTTGTTGGCTTCTTAGCGGCCCGTGAATCCAAAGACAGCGCATTGCTCTATTCCACTTACCTGAATATGTTCCTGTATGCAAACAATGAGCTCCGGCAGGTGGACTCCGTTTCAGCAAAAGAAAATATGAAAATGCTTTCCCCCGATGTCATGGGCGATATCGATCAATACCGGAAATGGATCAGGGCATACGATACATCGCTGGGGGACTTTATTGATATCGTTTATAACCAGTACCTGAAATTAAATGAACAGCCTGCAGGCCGAAGGAGCTATAACCAGGTTGTGATCTGGCTAATGGCTTATTATCGTCAGCAGGGGGAAATATGATCAGAATTTATTCTTCCACATCATGCTT
>DATGXN010000073.1:0-4879 GCA_035298945.1 Chitinophagaceae bacterium
TGGGCAGATATTCCGTCTTCGGATTGAATACCGATTTTATTTTCTGCAACTCCTTACCCGTTGCAAATGTCATTTCCCATTTACGGATCAGCTCTCCTTCCCTTCTGACCCCATGCCTGGCCGTATAGGCTACCTGCGACATATCGTCCAGCGACAGGTATGCCTTATACAAAGGCCTGATCGATGGCGGAAAATCGATCATGTAAAAAGGATTGAATACACTGTAGAAAACAAAATCTTTGATATCATTCTCTTTGATCAGCGATGAAAGAAGTTGAAACATCTTTCCATCATTTACTGCCGAAAGTTTATTGTACAACAAACCATCAGGAAGAAAATTCACGGGCAGCATCCTTGGAGGAACAACATAAGTGATCCCCTCGGGGATCGAGGGATCTGAAAGATATTTTGTGCCGCCTGACCAGAGCTCCTTACGTTTCAGGGTCTGCGGATCCTTACTCAAACTGAAATAATCCTTCCAGGTATAAGGATGCTCAATGAAGAAAACCCTGTGCTTTTTTGCAAACTCTTTTGCATAAGAAAATCCAACGGACGAAATGGGATCATCAAATTTGGATAAAGAAAAGATGACAACGTCAATATTCCCGTTCATCATCTTACAATATTATGAAAAGGTTCCGGTCCTGCTGCCTGCAGGACCGGAATTTCTTTATTCCACCTTTCCGATATCGTCCCCGTTCCGCTTCAGTTTCGATGCTTTTTCTGCGAGCTGAATAAATTCTTTGCGGTATCCATCCACATCATTTCCAACAGATGCCGAAGCCAGTGAAATGAGTTGTGAGAAAGATGAGTTCCCTTTATATTCAGAATCACGGAGTAGCATTCCCATCTCAGCCACGGCAGCTGCAAACCGGAATTGTTCACTTGCTTTTCTCCAGGATATTTCCTGTTGTTTTACAGGATGCACCATTAGCATACTCACATCTGCGTCTGGTTTCTTGTACCTGAGTTTTACGGTCATGGATTCATTATTGAACACCGGTTTGGACTTTTTTGTGTCAGAATATTTTAATTCATCCACATCCCTGATCTGGTCTGTCTCCATGCCTGCCGGAATCACCTCATATAATGCCGTTACGGTATGCCCGCTGCCCATTTCTCCGGCATCTTTTTTATCGTTGTTAAAGTCTTCCCGATTCAGCATCCTGTTCTCGTATCCAACCAGCCTGTAACCCTGAACATAGGCCGGATTGAATTCAACCTGGATCTTCACATCTTTCGCAATGGTGAACAAAGTTCCGCCAAACTCATTCACAAACACTTTTTTTGCCTCACTGATCTGGTCTATATAAGCGTGATTACCATTGCCTTTATCAGCAAGCTTCTGCATTTTGGCATCCTGGTAATTACCGGTACCAAAGCCCAGGACGGTCAGAAATACACCTGATTCCCTTTCTTTTTCAATCAGCCTTACCAGCTCATCATCACTGCTCATGCCCACATTGAAATCACCATCTGTGCAGAGAATGACTCTGTTATTGCCACCTCTCACCAGGTTCTGTTTTGCAATACTATACGCCAGTTTGATCCCAGCTCCACCTGCGGTGGAGCCACCAGCCTCGAGATGATCGAGCGCATCCTTGATCCTTTTTTTATCGGTACCGTTGGTAGGAGGAAGAACCACGCCAGCGGCACCTGCATATACCACAATGGATACCCGGTCTTTTTCACGTAGCTGATCAGCCAGCATACCCAATGCCTGTTTCACCAGGGGCAATTTATCCGGCGTAGCCATAGACCCGGATACATCCACAAGGAAGGTGAGATTGGAAGAAGGCAGGTTCTCTATCGGCATCGTTCTTCCCTGCAGGCCTACCAGCACCAGCTTGTGCTTGCTGTTCCAGGGACATTCCGCCATTTCTGCATGCACAGCAAATGGATCACTATTTTTCGGTTGTGCGTAACCGTATTGAAAATAATTGATCATCTCTTCTACGCGCACTGCACCGGCAGGAGGAAGCATATTATTATTGATGAACCGGCGGATATTACTGTAAGATGCACCGTCAACATCTATCGAGAAAGTTGACAGTGGTTCCTGCTTTACAGCCCTGAATCCATTTTCCTGGATATGGTCATAACCTTCCCGGTTATAGCCATCATCAACAGGACCAAAATAGCCGGGGCGGGCACGATTGGCGGGGCCGGTCACCAGCATTTGATTTGAATACTGATCGGCCTGGGCAGATGATTCATATTTCCGGGAGGATATAGTTTCTTTTTCCGGTTTCGGTTCCCTGGCCACGGGCTTGATCTTTTGAGTTGGCAACCGGTTAAGTTTGATCGTGACCGGCTTATCGGCCACCACCAGAACTTCTTTGGTTTCGTACCCGGAAAAACTGATTGATAATGCAAGTGCTTCATTTTCATTTGCATCCATGGCGAAATAGCCTTTTGAGTCTGTAACAGTCACGCGGTTTGAACCATTAACCTTAATGGTAACCCCTTCAAGAGGTTTGCTCGACTGATCGTACACATAACCTGATACTTTTACTTTCGGGGAGATAAATGCCTGCAGTGAAAATATCACAAGCAGCAGCATGATAACTGATCGCATAAGCTTTTTTGAAAAGGATGCAGCTATTGCTATTTTTACACAGGTGTACGTTAAAAAAGATAATTCCCCATCCGGATGCATGAACTAGAACCCATACAGGGAGGCGATCATTCAGATCTGGAACTCATTGAGCGCTATCAGAAAACGCAGGATAATGAGATCCTGGGAATATTATATGAACGCTATATGCACCTGGTTTACGGTACCTGTCTCAAATACCTCAAAGATGGAGAAGCGGCCAAGGATGCCGTGATGAATATCTTCGAAGAGCTTTTGACCAAGCTCCGTACCCACCAGGTGGATAATTTCCGGAGCTGGTTATTCGTGGTATCTAAGAATCATTGCCTTATGCAGTTGAGGAAAGAATCCAGGACCAGAACCACAGAAATTCCCATCTCGCTTATGCAATCCGAAGAAGAAATACATCTTAATGGCGTGATGGAGAAGGAGAAGCATCTTACAGATCTGGAAGAATGCCTGGAAAAACTTCCGGATGAGCAACAGCGGAGTGTGAGATTATTCTACCTTGAAAACAAATGTTATAATGAGATCGCCGAATTGACAGGGATAGAATGGAACCGCATCCGGAGTCATATCCAGAACGGCAGGCGGAATCTGAAGATCTGCATGGACAAAAAATCAAACGTAAATTGAAAGAAGGCCCACCATATCATTACAGTGCTGAAGACATCCAACGGTATATCCAAGGAAAGATGAATCCGGAGGAAATGCATGCCCTGGAAAAAGCCGCATTGGAAGATCCTTTCCTGGCTGATGCCATTGAAGGGATCAGGGAGATGCAGCCTGACCTGGATGCAGATCTTGCAGAACTGACCACAAGGCTTTCGGAACGAACAAAACAAAAAACCGTGAAAGTAAACCGCTTTACAGTAATTGCAGCAGCTGCATTGGTGATCAGTATTTCATTGGCAGCATGGCTGTTTTTCAGAGAATCTGATACCCCGCAGATTGCGAAACTTGAAGAAACCCAGGCTATTGTGACACCTGATTCAGGCTCTGCTGCTTCAGCTTCTTCAGTAGAAACATCTGCAGACTCAGCAGCTTCAGAAGGCCAGGCCCCGGCTGCAACAAAAATTTCACCCGAGCCATCGATTGCCGCAGCTCCTAAAAAAACTGACTCCAAGACCGGATCAAAAACGGCTCCCACCCCTGCGGCCACGTCTACCAATCCTACCGCTGCCTTAGCAGACCTGGAGTTGAATAAGTCGGAAGCCCCTATGGCGAAAAAAACTATGGCTGCGCCCGTTAAGGATCAGAAAGAAGCCGAAATAACAATGGCCAGTAAAGAAGTTTCAAAAGCACAGGCCAAGTCCACAACGCCAGTGCGTTTTGAAACATTGGAAATGGCCCAAACAGCAGAACCAGTGACCGGTTGGTCGGCATTCGCCAAATATATTGCCAGCAACATGCAGCGTCCTACGGGTGCCAGTGCTGGCATACATGGCACTGTGCCCATGACTTTTGTGGTATCTCCCGATGGCAGCATCTCTGATGTGAGGGTGGAGAAATCATTGCATCCTGAGTATGATAAGGAAGCTGTCAGGCTGTTACAGGGTGGTCCAAAATGGAAAGCCAAGAACTCAGAAAATCCCGTCCGGGCTAAATATGTTCTTGTATTCTGAGGAATGTGGTGCTAATACTATTTCGCTTACTTTTGCCCAAAATTGATTGTCATGAAAAAACTCCTCATTTCCGCACTATTCATCAGCGGATTAATGATCGCTCAGGCACAGAACATTAAAACACCCGCTCCTTCTCCGTCTCAAAACGTAAAACAGGAATTCGGCTTGGGAAGCATCGAATTATCTTATTCCAGGCCGGCTATGAAAGGCAGGAAGATCTTTGGTGACCTGGTTCCTTATAACGCAGTATGGCGTACCGGTGCAAACGCTGGTACCACCCTCACATTCAGCGATGAAGTGATCATTGGCGGAACAAAAGTTCCGGCCGGTAAATACGGGCTCCTGACCATCCCAGGTGCCAGCGAATGGACCATCATCATCAGCAAGCAGACTGATGTCACTTCGCCTGCTGCTTACAAGCAAGACCAGGATGTTGTGAGAGTGAAAGCCACTCCCGTCACCATGCCGTTTGAGATCGAATCATTTACTATCATGTTCAGCAATGTGAAAGCAAACAGCTTAGAACTGGGAATGATGTGGGACAAATCTTATGTGCCCCTGCCCATTACAACCGACGTTGAATCCAAAGTAATGGCCCAGATCGATGCCGCCATGAACAAAGACAACAAGCCTTATTTCCAGTCTGCCATGTATTATA
>DATGXN010000074.1:0-2775 GCA_035298945.1 Chitinophagaceae bacterium
AATTGCGGCTTATTCAGTTTCCGTAAATTAGAATCTGAGCTGATCCACGTTTCATCTGCCAGTATCTACGATTCATCGCTGGCAATGAATTGTGCATTTACAATTTTATTTACTTGCATGATATTTCAACATGGCTGCTAAAAAGATAAACGACAAGTGGTTCCGTTTTGCCGGGATACCTTTTATCGCCTTTATGGGCCATATCATTTTTTACAACCGTAATGATACCGGCCCAGAGCGTTTTGGCTTTTGGACCATTTATCTTCTCTCACTGGCAGAAACAATGATCCTCTGGGAAGTGAACCGCCTTATTTTCCTGTATTTCCGTAACCGGTTTCCCAGCCTGCAGCAGACCAAGCAAAGGATCATATACGCATTTGCCGCCAGTGTGATCGCTACCATCATCCTGCGGGGCTTTAATGTTTTCGTTTACGATAAAACCAGGTTCTGGGGCTATCAGTTTCCCCTGGAGGCTTACCTGCATAGTATTGCTGTGGCCATTCTTTTTGTAACCATAGTAGGTAGCGTGTATGAAGCCATTTATTATTTCAGCAAATGGAAAGACATGGCAGTAGAAACAGAAGCACTGAAGAAAGAAAACCTTCAAACACAGTTTGATTCGCTGAAAGCGCAGATCAGCCCTCATTTCTTATTCAACAGCCTGGGTTCACTGTCTTCACTGATCGAAGAAAATCCAAAGCAGGCCCAGCATTTTGTGAATGAGATGGCATCAGTGTATCGTTACCTCCTGCAGAGCAATGAGAATGAACTGGTGACGCTTCAGGATGAGATCGATTTCATCGTTGCATATACCGGCATGCTTACAACCCGCTTCCCCCAGGGCCTGCAAGTGAGTATACATGTGGACGATGAAGACAGGAATAAAATGCTCCCCCCGTTAACGCTTCAATTGCTATTGGAGAATGCCGTCAAGCACAATGCAGTTCTTGCTTCCAAGCCCCTGCAGATCAATATTAGTACTGAAGAGCATAAGATCCTGAAAGTATGCAACAACCTGCAGCCTAAAACTTCTCCTGTGCAAAGCAATAGAACGGGCCTGCATAACATCGTATCGAAATATAGATTATTGAACCAGCCTGAGGTAGTGATTGTAAAAACCGAAAGCCATTTTTGTGTGTCACTGCCCCTGTTAAACAATAGCCATCATGCGGATACTGATAGTGGAAGATGAGATGCTGCTTGCCAAACGCCTGCAAAAATTGCTGCTGGCATTGGAGCCCAACGCGGAAATCGCAGGTATCACGCAGAGTGTGGAGGAGACCGTCCATTGGCTTCAGCAAAACCCTGCACCTGACCTGGTGATGATGGATATTGAACTGGCCGATGGACAGAGTTTCGATATTTTTAAGCAGACCCAGCTCAGTGCACCGGTGATCTTTACCACCGCATATGATGAATATGCCATCAAGGCGTTTAAAGTAAACAGCATTGATTATTTATTGAAGCCAATTAAGGAAGATGACCTGAAGATCGCTATCAATAAATTCAGGAAGTCGGGCTACGGTCAACAAACTCAATCAATGATCAGCCTGCTTGAGAAAATAGAAGAGCTGACCAGGCCCGCAGGATTCCGAAACAGGTTTTTGATCAAACAGGGGCAGAAAATGATGAGTATTGATATTTCTGAAGTGGCCTATATATTTTCGGAAAATAAATTCACCTTCATCCGTACCCATAAAAACCAGAAGTATATTATTGACGCCACGCTGGATATATTAGAAAAGGAATTATCTCCTAAGGAATTCTTCCGGGCTAACCGGCAATATATTCTTGCCAACAGATCGGTGGTTGCCATCCATACCTGGTTCAATCAGAAACTGAAAGTTGAAGTACTGCCTCCAACAGAAGAGCATGTGATCATCAGTCGTGATAAGGCCAATGCTTTTAAAACATGGATGGGTGAATAGTTGTTCTCCTCACCTCATGCCTGCGATTCATCCTTTTATTACTGCGTTTCGGTAGCTGCAAGATTGTCTGCCTTTGGCTATTGAATGATGTTTGCGTAAAAATATTATGCAAAAGATCATCATACTACTTCTTATTGCATGCATGTCCTGGGCAGCGGCTATAGCGCAGCAAAACAAGTTTACCCTTGGATTGGGTATCCAACGCACCTGGATGCTGGACAAACAGTCTTCCCCGCTTAAATATCAAACAGGGGAGAAGTCGATTTTACTGGGCTATGATCATATTGGCAGCAAGGGAATATTCAGTGTACATGCGAACGGAGCATTGGGAAGTTTTTTTCCAACCGGTTTTCATAACAGGCAGATGTATGATCCCGGATATAATGAAGATGGCACGCCAAAAGCTGATTCATTTGCTATTCCCGGCACGCTTTACAGTGGCAGATTCAGCTTGAGCTATTTACGCCAGGGTGGCTCAGGTAACAGCATTATCGGCAAAGGAGATCTTAGTAACCGCAGCTATCTGGGTGGTTCGCTCAGCAACCAGTTGTTTTATTCCGATAACATAGTTCGCACCGGTTGGTTTAATTCCACTTCTTTCAATGCGGAATACCTCCACACTGCCAGGTTCAATACGAAACATTATTTCAGCATAAAAATTTCCATTCCGCTTATCGCAAGAAATACAAGACTGCAGTACCACAATACCATCAGCTCGCCTACGGGTGAGGGTCATGTAAAGACCTTCTTTAAAGAAGGCAGTGGCTTTGCCTGGCTTGGCAACTTTCAGAATATTCAGTTAGACGCGGGATATGAATACAGCCTCAGTGATCATTTCAGTATGGGC
>DATGXN010000075.1:0-5417 GCA_035298945.1 Chitinophagaceae bacterium
CATGCAGTACCACTACCAGTGGATATTTCACACCTGGCTTATAATTGACCGGTGTAAGTATCCTGCAGCGCAAAGTGTCTTCATTTGATATAAAAAGTTGTTTTTCGTATAATGAAAGATCCTGTGCGGCCAGCAGGCTGGTGTAGCTCACAAGTATGGCCAGGAGAAGAAACTTTTTCATACTCCAAATTACAATATTGGGGTAATAGATTTTAACTTCTCCTACCATTTAAAACAAGTAATTTTGCCCACTTAAACCATCTGAGCTGAAGAAAATAGACTGGTACATATTTAAGAAGTTCCTCACTACATTCTTTTTCTCTGTGATCCTGTTCACTCTTATTTCTACCGTGATAGATATGAGTGAGCATAC
This sequence comes from Chitinophagaceae bacterium, assembly GCA_035298945.1. Taxonomy (GTDB): domain Bacteria; phylum Bacteroidota; class Bacteroidia; order Chitinophagales; family Chitinophagaceae; genus Pollutibacter. The sequence continues at coordinate 374 of DATGXN010000075.1, forward strand.
GGATGATTTCACCAAGGCCAATCTCCCTGCTAAAACCATTGCGGTAGAATATTATGCAGGGTTCGTCCCCTTCATTGTGGCCATGCTGTTTCCCCTGTTCGTTTTTATTTCTGTGATATTTTTTACCTCTAAAATGGCCAACCGTTCTGAGTTCATCGCCATACTCGCCACCGGTGTAAGCCTTAAGAGGATCTTGCGGCCTTATGTAGTTGGAGGATTATTGCTGGGTGTGATGCTTTATTTTGCCAACTACTATGTACTTCCCCGGGCCAATGAAAAAAGAACAAAATTTGAAGCCAAATATATCAAGAGTCCGCTGCAGGATGTAGTTACGAAAAGCATATACATGCGGGTGGATTCATTCTCTTACTGCGGCATCAGGTATTATGATACGGCTGCCAAAACGGGGAGTAATTTTTTCCTGGACAGGGTAGTGGATAACAGGGTGGTGTACAATCTCAGGGCGGATAATATTAACTGGGATACTGCCAGGAAAATGTGGAAGCTGAACAGTGTGATCGAGAGAACAATTGGTGAGTTGAAAGAAGACGTGAGATATCACCAGGAGTTATACAGGAATTTCAATTTCAAACCGCTTGATCTGCAAAGGGATGAATATGTAAAGTCCAGGCTCACCACACCCGAACTCACCCGTATGATCGCGCTAGAGAAATTGCGGGGTTCAGAAACGGTTAAAGAGCTTCAGATGGAAAAAGCCCACAGGATGTCTACTCCGGTGGCTGTAGTGATACTCACACTGATCGGCGCCATACTGGCCTGCCGGAAGATCCGCGGTGGGAGCGGTGTACATCTTGCCATGGGGATCATCATTTGTGCCGTGTTTATTTTAACTGACAGGTTCTCAACCATATTCTCAGTCAAAGGCAACCTGAATCCATATGTGGCCGCCTGGGTACCCAATGTGGTATTCGGATTTGTCACGATCTGGTTATATAAAAAAGCTCCTAAATAGCCATTCTGCCACAACTTTCGGCATTAAGTTTTGTTGTGATAAATAGCTTTGGCTACCTTTAGTTTTTAAGGCGAAAATCAATTCAGCAAGCCATATGGAAGTGTTAAAAGAACGTTTTAAAGCAAAAGCGGATCTGGTATCAACAGAGATCAAGGACATCATCAAAGAACATGGTAACAGGAAGATCGGGGAAGTGACCCTTTCTCAGATCTACCAGGGGATGAGGGGCATGACTGGCCTGGTAACCGAAACATCCCTGCTGGATGCAAATGAGGGTATACGTTTCCGTGGGTATTCGATCCCCGAGTTGCAGGTAAAGCTTCCAAAGGCAAAAGACGGAAGTGAACCACTTCCTGAAGGTCTTTTTTATCTGATGCTGATTGGCGAATTGCCTGACCAGGACGATGTGGCTCGCGTGACCTCGATCTTACAGCGCCGGTCACATGTACCTAACTACGTTTTTGACACAATTGAATCGCTGCCCGTAAGCGCCCACCCCATGACTCAGTTTGTGGTTGGGATCATGGCCCTCCAAACCGAAAGCCAGTTTTCTAAGAAGTACCAGGGTGGAATGAACAAGAAAGATTACTGGGATGCTACTTTCGACGATGCTTTGGATCTTCTTGCCAGATTGCCACGTATTGCGGCCTATATATACAGGAGAAAATATAAAGAAGGCGAACATATCCAACCCAACGGCCTTCTGGACTGGGCAGGGAATTTTGCCCACATGATGGGTTTTGAAGATGAGAGCTTCTGGGAACTGATGAGGTTGTATATGACCATTCATGCCGATCATGAAGGCGGTAATGTATCAGCGCATGCAACTCACCTGGTGGGTTCTGCCCTCAGCGATCCTTTCCTCAGCTTCGCCGCAGGCATGAACGGACTTGCTGGTCCGCTGCATGGCCTGGCTAACCAGGAAGTGATCAAATGGATTTTTGAAATGCAGGCCCAGCTCAATGTGGAAAATCCATCCAAAGAGCAGATCGCTGAATATGTGAGAAAAACATTGAGTGAAGGTAAAGTGGTGCCGGGTTATGGACATGCTGTACTCAGAAAAACAGATCCCAGGTTTACTGCACAAATGGAATTTGGCAAGAAGCATATGCCTGATTCACCCCTGGTGAATATTGTTTGGAATATATACGATGTTGTTCCTCCGATATTACAGTCTTTAGGTAAGGTCAAAAACCCATGGCCGAATGTGGATGCACATTCCGGCGCCCTGCTTGTTCACTACGGTATGGTGGAGTATGAATTCTACACTGTATTGTTCGGTGTCAGCCGTGCCCTTGGCGTGTTGGCTTCACTTTGCTGGGACAGGGTACTCAGCCTTCCGTTGGAACGTCCCAAATCAGTTACCACAGAATCGGTCAAACTCTGGCTACAGGGTAAAGATGAGATCTGGGGAGAATAAGAAAAGATCCCGGCTTCAGGCCGGGATTTTTTATGCCTCAGATTTGCATAATTTCGCATTTGCACATTTAATACCATGAACAGAATTCTCAAAATACATCCAAAGGATAACGTGATCGTTGCTTTGCGTGACCTTGAAAAAGGGGAGTTGATCAGTTTTGAAAATGAATTGTTTGAAATGCAGGAAAAAATTCCTGCCAAGCATAAATTCTATACTACTGACCTGGCCAAAGGCAGCGAAGTGATCATGTATGGCGTTCTCGTGGGTAAAGTTGAATTTGATGTTAAGAGAGGATCAAGGATGACCACTGAAAATCTGCGCCATGCTGCTGATCCATATTCATATCGTGGTATTCAATACAAATGGCAGGCACCAGATGTGACTAAATTCAAAGACAGGACCTTTATGGGTTATCACCGCTCTGATGGCCGCGTAGGAACAGCCAATTACTGGTTGTTCATTCCTACAGTTTTTTGTGAGAACAGGAACCTGGATGTGATCCGCGAAGCCATGCACAATGAACTGGGGTATGCCGTCACTGATAAATACAAACAGTATACAAAATTGCTCCGCGAAGCCTATGAAAAAGGTGAATCGCTTGATAGTGATATCAATCTGGCTTCTCCAGTTGCACACCAGAACAGGATCTTCAAAAATGTTGATGGCATCAAGTTCCTGAATCACCAGGGTGGTTGCGGCGGAACAAGGCAGGATTCAGCGATACTTGAAAAACTGCTGGCTGCTTATGCTGATCATCCAAATGTTGGCGGCGTTACAGTGCTTAGCCTGGGTTGTCAGCACCTGCAGTTAAGTGCATTCATGGAAACCATTAAACAGCGCAATCCTCATTTTAATAAACCCATTCACGTATTTGAACAACAGGGTTCTGTGAGTGAAGAAGATCTTGTTAAGCAGGCTATCGCAGCTACATTCAAAGGACTTGTTGAGATCAATAAACAGGAACGGAAGCCTGCATCTCTGGATAAACTTTGTGTTGGCGTGAAATGTGGTGGTAGTGATGGTTTCAGTGGTATTTCAGCCAATCCGGCCGTAGGATATTTCTCGGACCTGCTAGTGGCATTGAACGGCAAAATATTACTGGCTGAATTCCCCGAACTATGCGGCGCGGAACAGGAACTGATCGACAGGGCGGTGAGTAAGGATACGGCCGAAAAATTCATTCACCTGATGGGCGCTTACAGTGAAGAAGCGGAAAAAGCGGGATCAGGATTTCACATGAATCCATCTCCCGGTAATATTCGCGATGGTTTGATCACAGATGCGATCAAAAGTGCAGGAGCTGCAAAAAAAGGCGGGACTTCACCTGTTGTAGATGTACTTGATTACACGGAACCTGCCACTAAACCAGGTTTAAGCCTGGTATGTACGCCGGGCAATGATGTGGAAGCAACTACCGGCAAGGCTGCTTCCGGCGCAACATTGATCCTTTTCACAACGGGATTGGGTACACCTACAGGCAATCCGGTTTGTCCTACCATCAAACTCGCCACCAATTCAAAATTGGCCACCAAGATGAAAGATATCATTGATATCGATTGCGGCCCTATCATTGACGGAGAGAAAACCATTGAACAGATGGGCGAGGAGATCATGGAGTATTGTATAAAAGCAGCAAGCGGAGAGGTGATCCCTAAATCTGTACAGCTGAACCAGGATGACTTTATTCCCTGGAAAAGAGGGGTGTCTTTGTAATCCCAAAATGAAAAGACCGAATGCTTTCGCATCCGGTCATAATAACTTTGGCCTATGGTTGTTATCATTGGATCTCACCGATCCTGTCTGGGCCGAATGTCATTACCGGCGCAAAAGTAAACTCTTATTGGTGTAGAAACATCAATGTGATCTCATTGAAGAATGTTAATATTCACCCAGTCGATCTCGTCCTGGATCACGGTATGCGGAATGCCCGGATATATTTTTTCAGTGACAGCAGCTCCCATTTCAGTGAGCACCAGGTTGCTTTCCTTTACTCTTGAAACTGGGATATGAGGATCAGGATCTCCCGTGCCGATAAAAACAGGTGTGCCTGCAAAATCACCGTTGTAATTGGAGCGGTCGATCTTGTCACCTATTAGTCCGCCAGTAAATGCTATGAGCCCTCCATAACGCTGCGCTTTTCTTGCTGCTGATTCCAATGTAAGACAGGCGCCTTGGGAAAAGCCCAGCAGGTATATATTCTCCGCTTTGATCCCTGCCTCTATTACCTCATCGATCAGTCCATGTACTGTTGCGATGGCCGAACTCAACCAGGGCTCATTCATCTGAACAGGAGAAAGGAAGCTATAAGGGTACCAGGTATTCCCAGTGGCCTGGGGAGCCAGTAAAGCAAAACCTGAAACGTTCAGTGCACTTGCAATATCGAGTATGCCCCTTGCATCTGCTCCCCGGCCATGAATGAATATCATTGCTTTTTCAGCCTGATCAACAGGAGTGCCTGCGGCAAGTATATTTCGTTTATGCATCAGATGTATTTTTTCCAGTCAACAATAATGGGTTTCAAGCCGCTTTCGATCATCGGTCTGTTCGGTTCCTCCCAGGCCGGGAGTTTTAGTTTTTCGCCAAGATGTGCAGGCTCTTCGTCAATGGCAAATCCCGGTGGATTTGTTGCCACTTCAAATAAAATCCCACCA
>DATGXN010000076.1:0-12386 GCA_035298945.1 Chitinophagaceae bacterium
GATTGCCATACGTTTAATGGATTTTTTAACGGGTCAATTAGGATTTATTTTTGCCGGATAAAGGTAGCACAAACTAATAAAAAACCGCATGAATTTACAAGATAGGATCAAGATACTTGGATGGCTCAGGAACTATTTGACCCAGTGCCCTGAAAGCCTGCAGGATGCAAAAGAAAACGCCGCCTACCAGAATTCGTGGTTCACTCCTGAATTCATCAACATGTCCATCGCCAACATCAGGGAGCAGTTCCTTGCCCCGGGGGTATTGGAAGATGTGGCCACCCGATACCATTTACCTGAGCAGCAGGATCCCGCCAAAACAGTGGGCCTGGTGATGGCCGGCAATATCCCACTGGTGGGCTTCCACGATTTTCTCTGTGTTTTCCTGGCCGGCCATAAACAGGTGATCAAACCTTCTTCCCGTGACAATGTATTGCTGAGGCACCTGGTTGAACAAATTTGTGCCGAAAACCCCGAAGTTGCTGACGTAGTGAGTTTTTCCGAGAACCTTAAAGGCCTTGATGCCTATATCGCCACGGGCTCCAACAATTCAGCCCGCTATTTTGAACAGTATTTTGCAAAATTCCCCCACGTGATCCGGAAAAACCGGACCGGCATCGCCATCCTGGATGGTACCGAAACGGAGGCGGAACTGGAAAAACTGGCCAATGACATACAACAGTATTTTGGACTGGGCTGCCGGAATGTGACCCAGGTTTGGGTTCCGGAGCATTATGATTTTACCCCGTTGCTTGGTGCGCTGGAGCAGTACGACTACTTCATGGACAACCATAAATACAAGCACAATTACGATTATGTGCTGACGATCAACATGATGAACCGGGAGAAATATTATACCAACGGATCCATCGTGATCAGTCCGGGTACATCGCCTTATGCCAGCATCTCCAATCTGAAATATGCCCGGTATATGGCGGTGGACGATGTGGTTTCAACACTCAACCCGGATGAGATCCAGGTCATCTGCGGACATGGCTTTACCCCGTTTGGGCAGGCCCAATGTCCTGGTTTCTATGATTATGCAGATGGAGTGGATACTATGGCTTTTCTAATCACCCTGTAAATTTGGCAGAACTCTTTAGCAGGTTGCAGGATACAGGTTGCAGGATACAGGTTGCAGGTTGCAGAGAAAGAGATAAATTACATGCAACATGATAAACCATTTAAACCTTCAACCTGCTGTACGAAAGTCTTACTAATTTTTAGTTAAATGGGCCGACAGGTAACCTGAAATTGAGTCAGGTTTGTTTGTTTTGTAAGAGGATAGGCACATATTTTGACTATCCTTAATTGGAAAAAATTCAAAGTTTCAACATGAAAATAAAACAGATCCTCACCATCGTTTTGCTTAGTGCCTCTACTACTGTGGGCACTATGTTCGCGTACAGCCATTTCAGTGGTAAACCCAGATCTCTTCAGGCTGAAACTACCAGGATCCCTGCGAATTATGCTGGTCTTTTTGACAGCAACAACAATCCGGGAGAAGCCATGGCAGATTTCACCAAGGCATCTCAATCGGCCGTGCCAGCCGTAGTTCATATCACCACGGTGATCACCAATACGGCAGGAAGCCAGAAGCGCAGTCCTTTTGCCGACCTGTTCGGAGATGATTTTGACGATTTCTTCGGCGGACCCAATATGCGCTCCGTTCCCCAGCGTGCCAGCGGTTCCGGTGTGATCGTTTCAGGCGACGGATACATCGTCACCAATAACCACGTGATCGATGAAGCCAGTGAGATCAAAGTAACACTCAGCAACAAAAAAACATATACCGCCAAACTGATCGGCACCGACCCCAGCTCTGACCTCGCCATGTTGAAGATCGAAGAGAAAGATCTTCCTTTTATCCTCTATGGCAATTCAGACCTGGTGAAAGTTGGCCAGTGGGTTCTTGCCGTTGGTTACCCGCTTAACCTCGAAACCACGGTAACGGCTGGTATCATAAGCGCTAAATCAAGATCACTGGGACTCAATGCCCGCAGGAGCAATACCCCTATTGAATCTTTTATTCAGACAGATGCTGCGGTGAACCAGGGAAATAGTGGTGGTGCATTGGTAAACACTTCGGGAGAACTGGTAGGCATCGTTTCAGCGATCGCTTCACCAACCGGAGCTTATGCAGGTTATTCATATGCCATCCCGGTCAACATTGTTAAGAAGATCATTAACGACCTGCTGCAATATGGCACCGTACAACGTGCATACCTGGGCGTATCCTATCTGCCGGATAATGTTCCTGATTCTGAAAAGGACAAGATCGGATTCAAGGAAGGCATTGGCGTATATGTAAGGGAAGTGGCGAAAGATGGTGCTGCAGCTAATTCCGGATTGAAAGAAGGCGACTATATCACCAAGATCAACGGAGTGCGTGTCATATCAGGAAGTGAAATGGTGGAGCAGGTGGCCAGTTACAAGCCCGGCGATAAGATCACCCTCACTTATCAGCGCGAAGGAAAAGAATTCAATTCAAACCTCACCCTGAAAAACAGTTCAGGCTCATACGGGATTGTGAAAACCCAGGCCGCTGAATCACTGGGCGCTGAATTTGAAACGCTCCCCGCCAGCAAAGCCAAGCAGTACGGATTCAATGGCGGCGTGGTGGTTAAACGCATAAAAGAAAATGGCCTCATTGATGCACAAACCAGGATGCGCGATGGCTTCATCATCATCAAGGCTAATGGCCAGGAAGTGAAGAGCATTGACGATCTGGCCAACATCATGCAAAGAAGTTCAGGACGACTCGTATTGGATGGTCTATATCCAGGATATGACGGAGCTTACAGTTACGTGATCGAACAGAAATAATACAATTATCGAACAATCAATAAAAAAGGCCGGCTTCCCGGCCTTTTTTTATTGACAAAAGGTTCAAAACCCTCACTATTGGGCCGTTGAACACAAAACTCCGCTATAACTTCAGGCTTATTATTCTTATTATTGCCTTATTGTATCTCCTACCCTTTGCATAGCTGTTGCACCTATTAAATTTAAATCGAGCACCAAGACCAAAACCCAAACACATGAAAAAATTGCTATTTACCCTGATGGCATTGTTGTTCTTTTTTCTGCAGCTTTCCGCCCAGGAAAAGACCATCAGCGGCAAAGTGACCGATGAGAAAGACGGTACACCACTGGCAGGCGTTTCCATTTCAGTACCCGGTACCAACATCGGCACAGTAAGTGCTGCAGATGGCACCTTCACCCTGAAAGTTCCGGCCAATACAAAAACACTGGAGTTTTCTTCGGTTAACCACGCTTTGCAAACCGTTCCATTAACCAAGGCAACTGAACTTAATGTGGCCATGACCACACAGGAAAGAGCTATTTCCGAGATCGTGGTGGTAGGCTTCGGTGTACAGAAAAAGAAATCGGTCACCTCGGCTATTGGAAAGATCAATCCCAAGCCCATTGCAGACCTGGTTACACCCAGCATCGACCGCCAGTTGGGAGGCCGTACTGCCGGTTTGCAGGTCACCACTACTTCAGGCCTGGTGAACGAAGCCCCGCGCATCCGGATACGTGGCGTGAACTCGATCAATGGTGCCAGGAGCCCCCTGATCGTACTCGACGGTATTCCTATTGTGGACGGAGGATTTTCCAGTATTGCCAGTACAAATGCACTGGCAGATATCAATCCGGCAGATGTTGAATCCATTGAAGTATTGAAAGATGGATCAGCTACCGCCATCTATGGTTCCAGAGCTGCCAACGGTGTGCTGATGATCACTACAAAAAAAGGACGCAGCGGCCGATCGAATGTGAACTACAGTGCTGTGTTCGGATTTTCAAATCCCCAGAAGAAATTTAAACTCCTGAACGCGGAAGAGTTTGTTACCATAGCCAATGAGAAATTGATCAACGACGGGCAAACTGCACAGGCATTCTTAAATAGTGAGAAAACAAATACAGATTGGCAATCTGAGATCTTCAATGATAACGCAGCTTCCCAGATCCATAACCTGAGTATCGACGGAGGTTCAGATAAAACATCTTATTTCTTTTCTCTGAATTATGCGAACCAGGACGGGATGGTGATCACCAATAAGGTGAAGCGCTATGCGTTACGCGCCAATTTGCAACATAAAGTAAATAACTGGCTGACGATCACAAATAACCTGACCATTTCGAGAACAGAAGATAATGACCAGAACAATGCTTCTAACGGAACATCAGGCACCATAGGAGCTGCCATCAGGTCTTTACCCAATGTGAGGGTAAAAGATCCGGCACTTACCCAATTCGGAGGCTATAATATACTTGAAGATGGTTCTGCATTGGGGCAGGATGCAAATCTTCGTCCTATAGAGAATAATTACTCCAACATCGCATTCATCCTGGCCTATAATAAACACAACTCCACCAAACATCGCATACTCAACAACCTGGCTTTCGATATCAAACCCGTGAGCTGGCTGACGTTCACCTCCAAGCTTGGTACTGATTATTATACAGGCCTGGATTTTCAGTCGTGGGACAGCAGGCATGGCGATGGCAGACCAGTAGGAGGATATGTATTCAATCAGAATCTGAACAACCTCAGGTGGGTATGGCAGAATTATATCAATGCCAATAAAACCTTTGACAAACATGGCCTGGGACTGACCCTGGGTACAGAAGTACAGAAAGAAACATTCAATAGTTTCAACGGCCAGGGATCTGGTGTTTCTGATCTTTTCTTCATCCAGCGAAACCTGATCACTGGAAGTTATGTCACACAGTACAGCGGGGGTAATTACGCTGAGGGCCCGGGATTTCTTTCTTATTTCGCCCGTGCAAACTATGACTACGACAATAAATATTTCCTACAGCTGACATTCAGAAGAGACGGACTTTCAAAATTTGCTCCTGACTATCGCTTTGGTAATTTCCCCGGCGTGTCAGCCGGCTGGAGAATTTCAGGAGAAGATTTCTGGAAGAATATCAAGGCGCTTGAATTCATCAACGATGCAAAGATCCGTGCTTCATGGGCCAAGGTGGGTAACGACCAGATCGCAGGCGGACTCTTCCCCTACCTGAGTCAATACGGAGCTGCGCCTTATGGTGCCATCAACGGCATAGCGGTATCTGTATTAGGCAACCCCGGACTTACCTGGGAAACCAATGAGAAACTGGACTTCGGAATAGACCTGGCATTGTTGAAGAACAAACTCAACTTCACCTTCGACTGGTTCCAGAATAAGAATAACGGACTTGTACTTGCTGCACCGCTCCCCGTTTCATTCGGAGTACCGGGCAATTCGATCTACCGGAACATTGGTGATATGCAGAACACGGGTATAGAACTGGGACTTAGTGGTAACATCATCACAAATAAAGATTTCTCATGGGATGTTAACCTGAACTATACCAATGTGAAAAATGAAGTTAAATCACTCTACCTGGATCAGGATGTGATCAACGGTTATAATATCCTCAAGGTGGGTCAGCCGATCAATGCATTATACGGTTACCAATATGCTGGCGTCAACAGTGGAAATGGAAACCCGATGTATTATACGGCAAGTGGATCACTGATCCAGGGCGATATAGAATCTACATCTTACTATGAAGTGGTAAAACCCGGAGATCCTACGCTTGGTAATGAAACTACCCTGGCTGACGAAGACAGGCGGATCCTTGGAAGCACGGTGCCTACCTGGTATGCAGGGTTCAGCAACAGCTTCCGCTACAAAGGTTTCACCCTGGATATGTTATGGCGTTTTTCAGGAGGCAACAAGATCTTCAATGTCACTAAACAGGATGGCCTGATGACCCAGTATTTCCTGAATAACGGGAAAGATATCCTGAAACGCTGGCAGAAACCGGGAGACATTACCGATGTTCCAAAATTGTGGTATGGCAGGGATGACTTCACCAATCTTCTGAATAACACCAATTCACGTTTTGTTGAAAGCGGAAACTATGCCAGGCTGGATAATATCCAGTTGAGCTATAATGTAAAAGTTGATAAGAATAAATTAGGTATTAAATCGCTTCGGGTATTTGTACAGGGCCAGAACCTGCTGCTCTTTACCAATTACTCAGGCATCGATCCTGAAAATATAACAGAGGAAGGTATTGATAACAGTACAGTTCCAAAACCAACCATTTTCTCTTTTGGATTCAATCTTGGACTGTAACCGATCTATTCAATCAACCATTAATAAAATCTTTGGTATATGAAAATCAAATCCCTTAAAAATAAATTCCTGCCGCTGATCACGGTGCTCCTGTTCATGATGAGCAGTTGCGAAAAGAAAGTACTGGATCTTCAACCCTATTCCTCATTTTCAGATCAGTCTGCATTTGCAGATGAAGCCAAGATCACACTGGCTGTAACCGGCGTATATGATGCTGCACAGTCGGGCTTCTATAACGGAGGCCAGGTGAGAGGATATCCTTTCGGTGCAGCAAGCATTGAACAGGGCGATATGAGAGGTGAAGATATGGCCAACAATGCGGGATTTTATCTTATAACCTATGAGGGCATTTATAATAATGTGACGGCGAACAATGGTTTCATGTTCCAGACCCTTTACTCACTGATCAACAAGGCCAATCTTGTTATCGAGGGTGTTACAGGGGCTGTTTCAAATAATATCATTTCAGCTGCAAAAGGAAATGAATTTATTGCAGAATGTAAATTGCTTCGCGCCATGGCACACCACGAGCTGCTCCTGCATTTTGCACGGCCTTATGCAGATGGCAACGGCAGCAAACCCGGAGTGATCTACCGCGATTTCGGTGTCAACAGTGAAGCAACTGCAGAAAAAGCACGTGCACAGAAACGTTCTGATTTCCCTGTATCTGTGGTTTACACCAGGATCCTGGAAGACCTGGATTTTGCTGAAGCCAACCTCACTGCAACGGGTTCACTTAAAACATACCGCGCATCCAAAGCAGCTGCTATCGCTTTGAAAATGCGTGTTAAAATGCACAAAGCAGATTGGGCCGGCGTGATCACAGAAGGCAATAAGATTGTTTCTACCACTGCCCCTTTCACCAGTGCCATTGGAGGCTGGCAACTGACTCCTTCACCGGATGGAGCATTCGCCAACAATACTTCCAATGAAAGTATATTTTCCATCAAGAATGCACCCACGGATAACCCAGATGTCAACGGCGCGCTGGCCAGTATGTACAGTGATCCTGAACTCAACGGACGTGGGCTGGTAAGGATCAGCCCCATCATGTGGAGCAATCCCAACTGGCTTTGTTCTGACCTGAGAAGGACCTCGATCCTGGCCCGCGTATATCCGGATGCAGTTTTCACCAACAAATACCGCGAACAGTCCACGCTCAGCGATGGTGCTCCTCTGATCCGCTATGCCGAAGTGTTGCTGACCCTGGCAGAAGCTGAGGCCAGGACAGGAACAGGCGTATCAACCCGTGGTCTGGCCTTATTGAATGCGGTCCGTAACCGTGCGGTGGTGAGTCCGGCTGACCAGTTCACAGCTGCCAGTTTCGCCAACAAGAATGCACTGGTTTCGGCCATACTATTTGAAAGAAGGATTGAATTCCTCGCTGAAGGAAAACGTTGGGGCGATCTTCATCGTTTAGCCAAAGACCCTGACTTTGCACCCATAACAGGAGGAGGAATTCCAGCCAAGGTTGGATCAGGTGAAACTGATGCTGCCTGGTACAACTGTGCAGGAGGTGTCACTATCAGTTTCTCCACACCCGCGATCCCCTACTCGAATTTTAAATTCGTTTGGCCTATTCCGTTAGTAGAAGTGCAGCAGAATGCAAACTATACCCAGAATGAAGGATACTGATTAGATCACTGACCGGTTAGTTGTTAGCCGGTTAGTGCATTAGATAAATAAGTAAGGGAAAAAGAGGCTGTCTCATTTGAGACGGCCTTTATTTTTTCAGCCAGATACCGAATCCCCAGGAAGGAAGACTCACCATATAAGGATGAGTGTGACGGATAGTTGTGATCTGGGCCAGATTGGCATAGCCATCGAGATTAAGATGATCAAAGATCTGAACATCCAATGGCCATTCAGAGAGATTCAGCATCACCACAATCTCATCATGCCCTGCACGCCTTGAATAACAGATCACCTTATCACCATGGTCTGTATGCACGATATGTGTACTCACCTGGGCAGAGGATGCTTCCAGTGCCGGGTGATCACGCTTTAAACTCAGCAGCGTTTTATAAAACTCATGAAGCTTGACATCAGGTCCCCAGGCAATTTCATCCTTCTCAAAAAATGCAAGCCTTTTCAGGTTAGGAAGCTCCTGGCCGGAATACAGCAGGGGTATGCCATTCCACGTGCAGGAAAACACAGCCAATGGAAGGGCCATCTCACCATATTTTTCATATTCCGTACCATTCCAGCTGTTCTCATCGTGGTTGCTGGTAAACCAGGCCTTGATGGAATCATGGGGCTTTAAATGATTGTAGCCATTCAGCACGTGGTAAAGGTTGCTGATGGTTTTATGATGTTGTTTGAACTCCTGCGTGGCATGCATCCAGGTCCAGGTATATGCTGCATCAAATACGTCAAGATATTCAGGATTGTTCCACTGGTCACACTCTGCAAGCCAGAAAAGTTTTTTCTTTTTTTCCAATGCTGTACGGGCTTCAAACCAGAAATCGATCGGAACCAGCATCGCCATATCGCAACGGAAACCATCAATATTACATTCCCTGATCCAGAACTCCATGCATCGGATCATTTCAAGGCGCATGGTTTTGTTGGAATAATCCAGATCGATCACATCATCCCATCCATGTTTGTCGAAGAATTCACCCGCGTGATTGCGAATATAGAAATCGGGATGCTCCACCGTCCACACATGGTCTGCCCCCGTATGGTTGGCCACCCAATCGATAATCACTTTCATGTCCAACTCATGCGCATAGCTTACCAATTCCTTAAACTCATCCAGGGTTCCGAATTCCGGGTTCACGGCAGTGTAATCTGCACAGGCATAATAACTGCCCATGCTGCCTTTACGGTGCAACCGGCTGATGGGTGTAAGGGGCATGAACCATAAAGTATGTACACCCATATCTGCCAACCTCGCCATATGTTCCCTGAAAGCACTGAAATTTCCAGCCTTGGTATACTGGCGGAGATTGACCTCGTAAACATTGGTCTGACTGACCCATTCTAACTTCTCAAATGGCATAAGACGCAAAAGATACAAATATTGCCGGATTAGCGAATTAGCAGATGACCGGATTGAAAATAAAAAAGAATCATCCCACAATTCGTAATTTTGCCAATTCGCCAAAAGTGATATGAAAACATTCAACGTCCCTACCACTTACCGGAGTCCGCTGATCTCTGCCATCAAGCAGCAGAGAAAGGCTGATGATAAACTGAAGAAGGATTTTTCGCCCACCAGGATCGACCTGGGCCCGATCCAGTTCTTCCTGGCCAGGCATTTCGGATTTTGCTATGGTGTGGAGAATGCGATCGAGATCGCCTTCAGAACCGTGGAGGAGAACCCGGGTAAACGGATCTTCCTGTTGAGTGAGATGATCCACAATCCCTTCGTGAACCAGGACCTTCATGCCCTGGGTGTTCGTTTCCTGATGGATACTTATGGCAAGCAGATCGTTCCTTTTGAAGAGATCAGTGCCGATGATATTGTACTCATCCCCGCCTTCGGCACAACTATTCCTATTGAAGAAAAACTCAGGTCGCTGGGCATACCCATCGAGAAATACGATACTACCTGCCCATTTGTAGAGAAAGTCTGGAATCGTTCTGAGCAGATCGCCACCAGGGGGTACAGCATTGTGGTACACGGCAAACCAACCCATGAAGAGACCCGGGCTACATTTTCGCACAGCGCGGTCAACGCTCCTACTGTTGTGGTGAATGACATGAAAGAAACCCTGGAGCTGGCTAAATACATTAGAGGAGAAAAGTCCGATGAACAGTTCTATACTGAATTTGCCGGCAGATTTTCCGAAGGTTTTGACATCAAAAAAGACCTGCAACGTTTTGGCGTGGTCAACCAGACCACGATGCTGGCCAGCGATACGCAGGCCATCGCCGACTACCTGAAAAAAGTAGTGATGGAGCTTCATGGGCTGAACGAAACCAATATCGGTGAGCGATTTGCAGATACCAGGGACACGCTTTGTTATGCTACCAACGATAACCAGACCGCAGTGGCTGGTATGCTCGAGCAGGAAGCCGATCTGGCCATTGTGATCGGAGGGCGGAATAGTTCAAACACTTCCCATTTGGTAGAACTTTGCGAGGGAGTACTTCCCACTTACTTCATACGTTCTGAAGATGATATCCTGTCTGCAAACGAACTGCTCCATGCCAACTGGAGAACCAGGGAAGAATCGGTGATCCAGGGATGGTTACCTGCCAACAGACCGGTTCGTATTTTGGTAACCAGCGGAGCTTCCTGCCCGGATAGTATGGTGGAAGGAGCGTTAAGGAAGATCGCTTCTTTGGTTGATGGAGCAAATACATTTTAAATAGAGAAATAGGTAGATAGAAAGATAGAGAGCCCTTTGATTTCACATTTCTCTATCTTCCTATCTCTCTTATTTTCTATCTATTTTGCTGCTTTCTCCGCAATCTTGTCTCGTGCCCATTTGAACGCCAGTTTCAGCTGTTCTTCGTGAGTGAGGTTGGTATTATCCAATACAATGGCACTTCTCGCCTGGCGCAGGGGCGACACCTCCCTGTTGGAATCAATATAATCCCGCATTTCAAGATTGGTCTTTACTTCGTCGAGGCTGACGTTGGGATTTTTTTCAAACAACTCTTTGAATCTTCTTTCTACCCTAACCGCATTATCGGCTGTCATGAAGATCTTTAATTCAGCATGAGGGAATACCGTAGTACCTATATCCCTCCCGTCCATGACAATGCCTTTGCCCTTGCCCATGATCCGCTGCTGGTCAACCGCAAACTCACGCACTTCTTTAATGGCTGCCACTTCACTCACTTTTTCTGCCACAACCATGTCGCGTATGACGAACTCAACATTTTCACCATTCAGGTAGATCTCTGTTTTCGCCGATTTTGGATTGAACCTGAAGTCCATCTCAATATTATTCAGCGCCTGCTTCACTTCCCGGTTTGATTCCCAGTCCACATGATTACGCAGAAAAAATAAGGTAATGGCCCTGTACATGGCTCCGCTGTCGATATAGGTATAATCGAGCTTCTTCGCCAGCTGCCTGGCAAGGGTGCTCTTACCGCATGACGACCACCCGTCGATTGTGATGATGATCTTGTTTGATTTCATGTATTGCAAAGATAACGCAGAGACACAGAGGTAGACACAGAGACGCAGAGAAAAAACGGGGCGACACAAAAAAAAGGAGACACAGAGGTAATCTCTGCGTCTCCGTGTTATTTCTCCGCGCCTTAGCGTTTATCTCTGCGTCTCCGTGTTATTTCTCCGCGTCTCTACGTCTACCTCGGTGTCTCCGCGTTATTTCTCCGCGTCTCTGCGTCTACCTCGGTGTCTCTGTGTTTATCTCTGTGTCGCTGACTTTTAATGTAAACTTCAGTTTCTGCTCTTCTTTATCCAGATCAGCGATCATTACATCTCCGGGCTTGATATTCATACTGAGTATCTCTTCCGCAAGAGGATCTTCCAGGTATTTCTGGATGGCCCTGTGCAATGGCCTGGCGCCGAACTGCTGATCGTACCCTTTCTCAGCGATGAAGTCTTTCGCTTCTGCTGAAAGCTCCAGTGAGAATCCAAGGTTTGTCAGCCTCTTCATCACCCCTTTCATCAGGATATCGATGATCTCGAAAATATTGTCCTTCGTGAGGGCATTGAAGATGATCACATCATCCACACGGTTCAGGAACTCCGGAGAGAATGTACGCTTCAGTGCTTTTTCGATAACCGCCTTATTGGTCTCTTCAGCATTCTGAATCCTGGACTGGGTGGCAAAACCAACACCTTCCCCGAAATCTTTCAGCTGCCTTACACCAATATTGGAGGTCATGATGATCAGCGTATTCTTGAAGTCCACTTTCCTGCCGAGACCATCAGTAAGCTGGCCATCGTCAAGCACCTGCAGCAGGATATTGTAAATATCCGGGTGTGCTTTCTCGATCTCGTCGAGCAGGATCACTGAATATGGTTTACGTCTGACCTTCTCCGTTAGTTGTCCTCCTTCTTCATAACCAACATAGCCTGGAGGTGCACCGATCAGCCTGCTGACTGTGAACTTCTCCATGTATTCACTCATATCGATCCTGATCAGGGAATCTTCGGAGTCGAACATATAGCGTGAGAGTGCACGTGCCAATTCTGTTTTACCAACCCCTGTAGGACCAAGGAAGATAAATGTACCGATAGGTTTCTTCGGATCTTTCAGACCTACACGGTTACGCTGAATGGCTTTTACCACCTTGCTGATCGCATCGTCCTGACCC
>DATGXN010000077.1:0-3752 GCA_035298945.1 Chitinophagaceae bacterium
ACACCATTCACAAGGTGCTGTGTTTTTTGTTCCCTGATATCTCCAAAACGAAGTGAGTTCAACGCGGCGATAGGCCTGGCCCCCATGGTGAAAATATCACGGTGGATACCTCCCACGCCTGTTGCCGCACCCTGGAAAGGCTCTATCGCCGATGGATGGTTATGAGATTCAATTTTGAATACTACACCCAGGCCATCGCCGATATCAGCAAGACCTGCATTTTCCTCACCGGCTTTCACGAGAAGTTTTTTGCCTTCGCGGGGAAGGGTTTTCAACCACTTGATGGAATTTTTATAACTGCAGTGTTCACTCCACATCACTGAATAAGCTGCCAGCTCAGTGAAATTGGGAACCCTGCCCAGTACCTGGTTGATCAGTCCGAATTCTTCTTCCGTAAGTCCTAATTGCTTTGCTGTTTCTACTGTAGTTGTCTGCATGATGGTTAGAAAACGCAAAATTAGCAAAGAAGCACTAAAGGGCGAGGAGTTATTTAGCGACGAACGAAACGGCGGATGGCATCGTCGTATATCCTGATAACATGGGAGATGTCGAACTGCTGCTGCATTTTTTCCCGGCCTTTCCTGCCCATTTCTTTCCGGGCAGCAGGGTCAAGATTGATCATCGTGATCATTTTCCGGGCCAGATCGGCGGCATCCCGGGGTTTGCA
Organism: Chitinophagaceae bacterium; assembly: GCA_035298945.1. Lineage (GTDB taxonomy): Bacteria > Bacteroidota > Bacteroidia > Chitinophagales > Chitinophagaceae > Pollutibacter. Next base: position 668 of record DATGXN010000077.1, read on the forward strand.
TAGCAATCCGTTCAGGCCATCTTCGATCACTGAATTGCACCCGGTATGGTCTGACGTGATCACCGGTATCTGCATACTGGAAGCCTCCATCAGGGTGCGGGGAATGCCTTCTTCATAATAAGTAGGCAGCACAAAACAATCGGCTTCAGCCAAAGCAGTACGTACGTCGTTGGAGAACCCGAGATTGACCAGTAACCCCTCCTGCTCCCAGGTTTTCAAATCTTCCTGGGAAACTGACTCAGGATGGCCAATTTCCGGTTTGCCTAATAGTCTGAATTCTACTTTCAAGCCTTCCCGCCTTAGTATACGGGCAGCTTCCATGTAGGTTCCAACGCCTTTACTCCAAAGCAAGCGGCTAACCATAAGAAATACGAAAGAATCCGAATGACCCGCTTTGGGAACGGGTGCGAATCTTGAGGTATCGATTCCCTCCCCGGGCAAAATCTTGGATTTCCCCGGCGGGATGATGCGCTTTCCTGTAAAAAAGCCCGCGTTTTCGCGGTTCAGGAACCAAACCTCCCTGGCATGGCGCAATGCCCGCCTGAAAAGAATGCTCACCGTGGTGCTGAGCCAGTTATCACCGGAATACACATAGCCCAGGCCCGTGATCACCGAAATGCTCGGAATCTTCAGGCTCCCCGCTGCCAATGATCCGTAAATAGAAGGTTTGGTAACATAATGGAAGATGATGTCGGGCTTTTCGGAGGCATAGATCTTTTTCAACTGCCTCAGCACCCTGAGGTCAGAAATGGGATCTACTGCACTGTTCCTGAATTCAACATCATAGTAGATCATCCCTTCGGTGGTGAGTTCCTTTGTGTATTCATCTGCTGCAGCAATAACAATTACTTTATAACCCAGCTGCAGATAATGCCTGAGCAGGTGCATCCTGAAATTATAGAGAGACCAGCAGTTGTTGGAAACAAAAGCTACAACAGGGGATCCAGTTACCGGTATTTCCATCTTAGAAACACAATAATATCGCATTTCTGCAAATTGAAAATATTCTATCTTGCCAACACCAACACTAACCTCGATCCTGCGGCAGATGGATTATTTTCTTTTCTTTCTTTACATCATCCTGTTCTTATTCCTGGTCAGATACCTTGATAAAAAAAATATCATCCGTATCAATATCGGGCTGGCCTCTGCGGCTTTTGTGCTGAAAGTATCAATGGCCTGCCTGTATGGCTATATCTTTCAGAAATATTATGGAGGCGATGACACCTGGATGTATCATTATCAAAGCCTGGAAGAAACTGCATTCCTGAAATCCGACCCACTTCATTTTCTACATTCCCTGATCAATCCAACGGCCTATACACGGTATATGATGACCACCTGGTGGCAGGAGCTGGAATATGCATCCCTGATCAAGCTGCTGGCAGTTCTGAATGTTTTTTCCGGCGGCAGTTATTATGTAAATGCGGTGCTGTTCTCCATGCTCACATTCTGGGGAGCCTATTTCTATTACAGGCTCCTGGTGAGTGTATTCCCTAAGGGCAGAACCATCTTCCTGCTGGTATTCTTTTTCTTTATCCCATTGATCTTCTGGACCAGCGGGATCAGGAAAGACGGTCTGATCCTGCTTTCAACAGGTATGTTTTTTTACAGCTTTTATCTCTTCCTGGGAAATAAAAGCCGGAAGCTGCTCCTGGTTTCTTTATTCGCATTACTGGGCGTGGCCCTGAACAGGAACTTCGTTGCCCTGAGTATGGTTCCCTTGGCACTGGCCTGGGCGATCAGCAGTGCCGGGGGCGTGAAACCCTGGAAAGCTTTTATTTTCGTTTATGCGTTATCGTTAGTCTTAGTTTTTATTTCTCCGCTGATCGGACCCGTGAATATTCCGGCGGCTTTTGTACAACGGCAGTCTGATTTCCTGGCCCTCCAGGGCGGATCCTATGTAGAACTGGACCGGTTGGAGGCAAACCCGGTTTCTTTCATCAAGCTGTTGCCGCAGGCGTTGAACCATGTATTCCTCAGGCCTTACCCGGGAGAGAACAATGGAGCACTATATGTTTTTTCTGCCCTCGAAACCTGGTTTGTCATGCTTGTATTCCTGCTGTTCCTGCTTTTCCCACTTCCCCATACAAAAAGACCTTTATTCCATGCCTGCTTTTGGGCCTTGATCTTTTTTGCATTGACCAACTACCTGTTCATAGGTTATACGATTCCATTTCTTGGGGCCATTGTACGTTACAGGATCATCTACGAAAGCATACTACTGGCTGTTGTTGCTGTTCATGTGAACTGGGAAAAACTACTCCCAAAAAGAATATATAATAAATTTATATAATGTTCACTTTTCAAAGTAAGTGATTCGATTTAGCAGGCTAAATTTGCCCAAGTAGTCATTTTTTGCACTTTTGACCCCTTATTTTCCACATCCGGGCTATCCAAATATTGAAGTTTGACATAAAATCCCGACATTCGCATCTCCTAAAAATTACAACATGGCGTCGCTACGTTTTAAAGCAATTGACAATTTAACCGCAGGTGGAGAGGTCAGGGAAGCCGCTACCTCCAGGATCACCGCCATTTTTGGCGAGAATGTTTTTTCCCTCAAAACAGCCAGGGAATACCTGAGTGACGAAGCCTACAAGAGTCTTGTGAGCTCAATGAAATCCGGACATCGGGTTGACCGTACCATGGCCAGCCAGATCGCTGCCGGCATCAGGAAATGGGCAGAATCAAAAGGTGTGACCCATTTCACCCACTGGTTTCAGCCGTTGACCGGTACTTCTGCTGAGAAGCATGATTCATTCTTCACACTGAAATCAGACGGTACACCGCTGGAGCAGTTTGAAGCAGATGCACTGGTTCAACAGGAGCCGGACGCATCTTCATTTCCCAGTGGCGGACTGAGGGCAACTTTTGAAGCCCGCGGTTATACGGCATGGGATCCGAATTCTCCCGCATTCATTATGGAGATCGGAAACGGTAAAACACTTTGCATCCCCACCATATTTGTTTCTTATACCGGCGAAGCGCTGGATTATAAAGCGCCTTTGCTGAAATCAATTGAAGCACTGAACAAAGCGGCTGTTGATGTATGTAATTATTTCGACCGCAACGTGACCCAGGT
>DATGXN010000078.1:0-9303 GCA_035298945.1 Chitinophagaceae bacterium
ATTGAATGAAAAACTGGGTAAGGTCACATTGCACGATTCTCTGTCCATGATGCCCTTCAACCGGATCATCAAATCTGCAGGGCAGGTGGTGCGATTCGGGGATCCAAATTTCGAAAATCATGCGTTGGATATTACACCCCTGGCTGGGACAGACCTTGTGGTTGTGATGGACCGATATGGTGTATTTGCTATGGATCTGAAAGGCCGGATCATCGACAGGTATACACCGGCCACCCCCACATCTAATGAATTCCGGGGATTGATGAACACGTATGCAGGTATAAAAACATTCAGAGCTGGCGATAAAACCTGGATCACCTGGTCGGCAGCCAGGGATACCGTATCCTATCTCATGTTTGCAGAGTGGGATGGAAAGATCAGTAATGTGACGGGCATGAAGATCGCCCGGAAATTGCCCGCCAGGAATGCCATACCTAACGACGTTCTGGTAGATGAAAAACAAGAATTTCTTTACCTGGTATTGAATGGAAACGATGAAGTGTTGAAAATCCGTTGGAGCGACAAAACCATTGCCTGGAAGCGATCTTCCGGCGGCGTTGCACCATTTGGGATTACTATTGCCAATGGTAAACTGTACGTGACCAATTGGGGCGGGCCCATAGTAACGGACACTACCAAGGTCACAGCCGGTGTTCCATGGGGCAGCATCTATACCGATCCTCGTACCGGTGCGGCTGCCATGGGGACGGTATCGGTAATGGACCCGGCAGATGGCAGGATCCTGAAAGAGGTCAGGGTTGGATTGCATCCCAATGTGATCATCAGATCAAACGATCAGAAACAGGTATATGTGAGCAATGGAAACAGTGATGAAGTGTCCGTGATCAATACCAGAACGGATGCTGTAGCAGAGAGTATTCCTGTGGGCATGTTCAAATCTTCATTCAAGGGAGAAGGTTCTTCTCCAAACGGTCTGTCACTGAATAGTGATAACACTGTTCTCTATGTATCCAATGGTATGGATAATGCAGTGGCTGTGGTCCGCCTTGGTAAAACGGCTGGAACTAACGGTAAGGGACAGACTAAGATAGAAGGATATATACCAACCGAATCCTATCCTTCAGGTATTGCAGTTGTGCGGGATACGATCGTAGTGGCAAACCTGGAATCAGAAGGCGCCAATGTGATCACGCCTTCAAAGGGAGCCAGGGGCATACATTACCAGCTGGGATCAGTAAGTATCATTCCCATTCCTTCAAAAGACAAACTTTTAGATTATACAAAGCAGGTTTACGAAAGCGGATTGGAATTCAGGTATACGTCCGCCATGCTGCCACCACGTGCAGATGTGGCGCCAGTTCCGGTTCCTGAACGCATCGGCGAGCCTTCGGTGTTCAAGCATGTGGTCTATATCATCAAAGAGAATAAAACCTACGACCAGGTTTTCGGTGATCTTCCCCAAGGCAGGGGGGATAGCAGTCTTTGTGTTTTTGGCGAAGGCATAACGCCAAATATGCATGCACTGGCCCGGCAATACGGTTGGATGGATAATTATTATGCATCGGGAAAATCCAGCGCCGAAGGCCATCAATGGAGCAACGCGGCTATTGTATCGGATTATGTAGAAAAAAATGTGCGTTCATGGTTCAGGAGTTATCCGCATCGTCAAACCGATGCGCTGGTGTATATCAAAACGGGTTATATCTGGAACCAGGCGATGGATCATGGTAAGAAAGTGAGAATATTTGGTGAAGCCTGCACTACGATATACGATAACAAACTGAACTGGCTGGATCTGTACCGGCAATACCAGGCCGGTGTGAAACCGAATTGGCGGAATACAACCACGATCGATAATATTCTTCCGGTGATATCGCCATTATTCCCGGACAATGATAACCTGGAGTTCTCTGATCAGCAACGCGCCGATGTATTTATCAGTGAGTGGGACAATTATGAGAAGGGTGATAGTTTACCGCAGCTGATGATCTTGTCTTTACCGAATGACCATACCGCCGGCACATCACCCGATTTTCCAACTCCCAATGCCATGGTTGCTGATAACGATCTTGCGGTAGGCCGTATCATAGAACATATTTCTAAAAGTAAATATTTTGACTCTACTGTTATCCTGATCACCCAGGACGATTCGCAAAGTGGCTGGGATCACATATCAGCATATCGTACTGTTGGGCTTGCCATAAGTGCATATAGTGCCGGAGACTTAGTGACCACCAATTACAACCAGACTTCCATGGTAAGAACTATTGAACAAATCCTGGGTATACCGCCGATGAATATCCTGGATGCAACGGCTACTCCCATGTTCGATTGTTTTTCGAAAACAAAGAATACCAAACTCTATACTGCTGTCCCCAATAATATTCCCCTGGATGAAATGAACAAACCACTTTCTCAGTTGAGGGGCAAAGAGCGGAAATACGCGATCAAATCCATGAATGAATTATTCAATGAAGTTGACGGCGGCAAGGATGATGAGATGAATGAAGTGCTTTGGTACTATACAAAACGGAAGAAGTGATCGCTTGCATGTATGCTTATTGCGGCATTTTATATTGCTCGTCCGTCACTTTTTCCATCCAGTCAACTACCTTGTTATTCAATTGTTCCTGGATGGCGATATGTGTCATGCCAGTTGTTGACGTAGCACCATGCCAGTGTTTTTCATTTGCCTCGAACCATACGATGTCGCCGGGATGCACTTCTTCAACCGGGCCACCTTCTTTCTGGACCCATCCGCAACCTGCGGTGATGATCAGCGTCTGGCCAAGCGGGTGAGTATGCCATGCTGTTCTCGCGCCGGGCTCAAACGTTACGCTGGCTGCAGCACTTCGCCTGGACTCGTTTGGATCAAATAATGGATCTATACGCACTGAACCGGTAAACCAGTCATCAGGACCTTTAACGGAGGGTTTTCTACCAACTCTTGAGATATTCATTCTTGATTTATTATATCTGAGTACAATTCTTACTACTCTCGCCTCTCGCCTCCCACCTCTCGCCTCTCGCCTATCTTCTCAGTGCCACGCCACTTCTCTCGCCCGTATGCCGGCCATCGTCGATCACTACCTTCCCGTTTACGATCACATAAGGTATGCCAACGGAGTATTGGTGCGGCTTCTCAAATGTGGCCATATCCTGCACTTTGTTTTCGTCGAGGATCAGGATATCCGCGGCCATGCCTTCTTTCAGCATGCCCCTGTTTTTCAATCCAAATTTCTGCGCAGGGAGGGAGGTCATGCGCCGGATGGCATCTTCCAAAGTAGTGACTTTCATTTCTCTGACATACCTGGCCAGGAACCTTGCTTCCGTACCGTACGAACGAGGGTGCGGAACGCCACGACCGGTTTGTACACTGCCATCAGCGGCGGGCATATTGAATGGATAGGCCTGGAAATATTTCACGTCTTCTTCGTTCATGGAATGATAGACCATCTGCGCATTTCCTTTTTCCAGCATCTCCAGTATGGTTTCGGCTTCATTCATGAGTTTCACTTTCCTGCCCTTGCGTTTAGTGATCTCAGAAATGTTCAATCCATTCAGTGTAGTATCGGGAGCATAAAAGGCAACCACGGCAAAACTGAAGTTCTTGTTCTTGCCTTCTTCTTTATTGGCCTTCATTTCTTTCTTAATAGCCTCTCTGGTTTTCGGGTCCTTGATCTTCACGCGCAGTGAATCCAGGCCTCCGTCCAATGCCCAGTCCGGCACTTGTGTCGCCAGGTTGGTTGAAGATGCCGTATAAGGATACTGGTCAATAGTCACATCATATCCATCCAGCCTGGCTTGTTTGATCATGTTGAGTGTGGTGGTTGATTTACCCCAGTTTGCAGGTCCGGATACCTTGAAATGCGAGATCTGGACCGGGAGGTTTGCCTGTTTGCCGATGGTCAGCGCTTCGTTGATGGCATCAGTCACTTTCAGGCCTTCATTACGCATATGGGTTGCGTAAACGCCACCATAGGCGGCAGCAACTTTGGCGAGATTGACCACTTCTTCGGTATTGGCGAAAGTGCCGGGGAGATAGATCAGGCCGGTTGACAAACCAACAGCTCCATCTTTCATCGCCTTATCCATCAGTTCCTCCATCTTCTTCATTTCTTCCGGTGTGGCCTGCCGGTCACCCATGCCCATAGCCTGTGAACGGATAGTATTATGGCCTGCGAGAGAAGCAATATTGATGGAAGTCTTCATGCTGTCTATCTTCCTGAAATACTCACTGATATCATTAAACGAAGACCCGCAGTTGCCTGTCACTACAGAGGTAACGCCATCAAAAACATAATTGTCTGCGGTGGGCCTGTCGAAAATATTTGATTCGATATGTGCGTGCACATCAATGAAGCCGGGACATACAATAAGGCCCTTGGCATCAATAACCCTTATGCCACTCCTCTGCGTCTCTGTGTTCCCATCTGTGTCTCTGCGTCTTTGTATTTTGGTGATCATCCCCCCAGCAATTTCAAGAGATCCCCAATACCAGCTATTCCCCGTACCATCGATGATGCGGGCGTTAGTGATAAGGATCTCCGTTTGTTGGGCATAAGCGTGCAGAAAAAACAAACTGGCAACGACTGATACGATCAATGATTTCATAATATTTAAGATAGTGAGTTTTACAGGCGGGATAACTATATGGGCCAGGTTTTTTATTTTGTGCTATTCCGCATGGTTAAAATGCTCATTGCCTTAGTTGGCGTACTCCTTTTCGTTAATGTTTCTGCACAAGTCAATCTGCAGAACTACGACACCATTCCCATCCGGAAACCTACCGAACACAAAATGACCTATGAATTCAGTAATCGCTTTTTCAGCGTTGTTAGTATCAACAGGGATAAGGTGGTGGCAGAAGGGAATTACGCATCAGTTTCCGGCGAGTTGAATGGTCCTAATAACCTCATGGGCATTGTTGGTAAAGGCCCCGTACCCAATCGACTCTATCCTTCGGTGCTTGCGACAGATCCAGCGGGATTTGATTGGTTTGTGGATCTCTATTCAAAGGGAACTACACGGAATGATTTGCTGAAAACGGCTGAAGGTAAGTCTGCTGTTGTACCTGGTGCCTATTTAGGTTTTTGGGATGGAGGCAACTTAGGCTTGATCAGGCATGATGAAGATACTATTGCAGTTTTCGGCGTAACCTGGCAACCGGCAAAAGATTCTTTATTCAGAAAAATATACCTGGAAACGAGAGGACTACACCCCCCTATGGACCCCAAAAGAAAAAAGTCTGATGCCGGGTTTGAATTGACGTATAAAAATTATGGGGTCTATGGAGATTTCAAAGGAGCTGAGCTCATGATCATCTTCTATGAAAAGAACCGGACGGCATATATCTACTTAAATGGGCATCTTGATGCGATCTACCAGATCGATTATGATATTCCCGGAATCCGGGTCATTAAGATCTTCAAAGGCAATCCCCGTGTTCCACCCATATTACTCATACGGAAAGGGCTAACCGAAGAACAGCATGCAGACCTTTCGAGGCTGGCGGTTTTCTGTATGTTGATGGCCCAATTGACGAGGTGAGCATTATTAATTGGCATTAATTATTTTTGATTTACCATGAAGCATAGCAGATATCACAGCATTCAATTAATTATTCTGGCTGTTTTATTGTTTACTCAAGCCCGTGCACAATTGAATATGGAGGGATATGACTCGATCATTGTGCGAAAGCCCAGCACTGCTAAACTAAGATATGAAGTGGATCACCAGATGTTCCAGGAGATCTCCATTAAGCCCGGTAAGCCCGAGGCAGATAAAAGAGCCGCAGGAAGTATAGGCGGTTTTTTTGGAAGAACTACCATGGCAAAACTCCTGGGTAATTGGAATTCCTCCAGGGAAACCAACATACGCATACCCTCTGAGATCAGAACTGCGCCCGAAGGTTATGGATGGAATCTTGATACCTATGTTGACGGTGCCTTGGAGAGAAACACGGAACGCGTGCGTAATTCAGATGGCAGCCGTTCCACCCAAACCACCAAAACGCTGCATATTAACTGGGGCAAAGGCGCCTGGGGATATATTATAGACAGCCAGGACACGATCGGGGCTTTTGCCTTATCGCTCAATCCAAGCAGGGATTCAGTTTTGAGGGATGCCTATAATAAGATCAAAGACAGTCTGCCCGACATAGAAGTCCGGAGATCACTCTTCGTGAATTACAATTTATCTGACAGGGACTATGGGATGTTCGGCAATTTCAAGGAAACTCCTTTTTCCATTTTGTATTTCCAGGAAGAACGGCTGGGTTATATATATATGAATGGTAAACTGGATGCGCTTGTTATTACCGACAATGAACAGCCGGGTGTTTTTAATATGATGTCAAAGAAAAAACGTTTACAGCCGAAGTTGCTTGTGCGCCAGGGACTGACCGACAATCAGCGCGCTGATATGATCCGTATGGCATTGTTGTGCAGGGCATTTGCGCAAGCGACGGCGGTGGATCAATATGAATACTGAAGAAAGAGGCATAGTGGCATAGTGGCGTAGAGGCATAGAAATGTATCCTTATTCTACGTCTCTACGCCTTTACGCCTCTACGCCTCTTTCCTCACATATTTATGTGACCCATTTCGTGCCTTTTATCTGATTAATCTGCCACTCATACCCTCTTCAATTTTATCTGCCTTCTATCCTAATTCGATTGCCTGAAAATCCCATTAGGGCGATATTTACGAAATAAATCGTAGAACCATGAGACAGGCTTTGGTATTGCTTTTCACAGCATTGGCTTTTTTTCAGACAGCCACGGCGCAAAAAGGAAAAATAACGGGAAAACTTCTGGGAGATGGCGATCTGCCATTGGAAAATGCAACGGTTTCACTTACAAAAGCAAGTGATTCCATTGCATTAAAATTTGCAGTATCATCTAAAACAGGTGATTTTGTTTTTGATCAAATTGTAAACGGTAACTACAAGGTCCGCATTTCTGCCATGGGCTATTCCGAAAGGAATTCCAATGTGATTGAGATCACAGACACGGAGAATGTTGCAGATCTCGGCAGCCTGAAGCTGACAGTGAATGCAGATAAGACCCAATTACAGGCGGTAACGGTAACGGCTAAACGACCTCTTTTTGAGGTGAAGCCTGACAAAACCGTGGTCAATGTTGACGCAGCAGTGACCAATGCGGGTGCCACTGCGCTGGAGGTGCTGGAAAAATCCCCCGGCGTTACCATCGACCGCGATGGTAATATCAGTCTCAAGGGGAAACAGGGTGTAATGGTCATGATCGATGGCAAGCCTTCTTACTTATCGGGTACAGAGCTCACTAATTTATTGCAGAGTATGACCGCCAATCAGATCGACCAGATCGAACTGATGACCAATCCCCCGGCAAAATATGATGCAGCCGGTAATGCCGGTGCGATCAATATCCGCACAAAAAAGAGCAAGCAGCGCGGGTTCAATGGTAATCTCAACCTGGGGTATGGACAGGGCAAGTATTATAAAACAACAAATAGCCTGGCGCTTAATTATCGTAATAACAAATTCAATGCGTTCATGAACTACAGCGTGAACTCCAATCCTGGCTATGGCACCCTGAATATCGACCGTACGTATTTTGACAATGCAGGAAACGTCACCAGCTATGTACAACAGCCCACCAATATGCGCTTCCAGCCCTTCAATAATTCGCTAAAGCTGGGTATGGATTACGCCCTGACAAAGAAGACCACGATAGGTATAACCGGCAGCGGGTTTATAAACAAAGGCGAATTCAAAAGTAACAGTACCGGATACCCGAAAGATATCCATGGGGTATGGGATACGGCTGTGAACACCCAGTCCCAGAACAAGAACCTCTGGAAGAACGGCTCAGTGAATCTGAATCTCAGGCAACAATTCGACAAAGACAGGGAGCTCACTGCAGATCTCGATTATATCAGGTACAACTCAGACAATACCCAGAATTTTTTCAATACAACCATCACACCTGATGATGATCATGTTGGCACAACGCAACTTAAAGGGGTGCTTCCTTCCGTGATCGATATCTATTCAGCCAAAGCCGATTATACACAAACCTTTAAAAAAGGTCTGAAGTTGGATGCTGGATGGAAGTCGAGCCTGGTGAAAACAAACAGCGAGGCCAATTATTTCAATTTAGAAGGGTCAACCTGGACACCGGATTATGAGAAGACCAATCATTTCATTTACGAAGAGAATATCAACGCGGTATACCTGAACATGCAGAAGAAGATGGGTAAGTTCAATACACAGGCGGGTCTTCGTTACGAGCATACCAATTATAAGGGCAACCAGCTTGGCAATCCACAGAAGGAAGATTCCAGTTTTACCAGGAATTATGGTAGCCTGTTCCCAACAGCCTATATCACATATGAAGCAGATTCCTCAAACACATTCAGTATAAATGCTGGCAGAAGGATCAACAGACCTGCATACCAGATGTTGAATCCCTTTATGTTCTTTATTAACCAGTACACCTACCAGGAAGGAAATCCTTTCCTCCTCCCTGAGTTCACCTGGAATGTGGAGCTGGGCCACACTTATAAAAATTGGCTCACTACCACATTGGGGTACGCGTACACTGATCAGCGTTTCAACCAGGTGTTCAGAACCCTGGGTAATGTGACCGTCCTGACATTTGATAATATCGGTACCAGGCAGAACCTGAGTTTATCAGTCAATGCCCAGTTGAAGCCTGCTAAATGGTGGTCGGCCAACGTGCAACTCACTGGAGCCCGCACAAAAACAGATGGCCAGTGGAAAGATCAGCAGATCAAAACAGATGCTTACAATGCCCAGGTCAATATCAACAACCAGTTCAAATTCAAGAAAGGCTGGTCTGCAGAACTTTCCGGTTTTTACAACAGCAAGAGTGTAGACGGCCAGTTTGCCATCCAGCCGTTTGGACAGGTAGCTGCTGGTGTGTCGAAAAATGTGTTGAAAGATAAAGGTTCCTTGAGGCTTAATGTACGCGACATTTTCTTCACACAGATCATTGATGGAGAGATCAGTTACCAGAATGTGCTGGAGCATTTCAGGCAGAGCCGTGACAGCAGGGTGGCCAATATTTCTTTCACTTATCGTTTTGGCAAGACCTTCAAGGATAACGCGAAGAAAAAGAATGGCGGCGCATCTGAGGAACAGCAGAGGGTAGGGGTAAATTAAGAGAGCCAGAGAGTCAGAGAGTCAGAGAGTCAAACGAAGAGAATGTATTGGGGGTCACCGATTTGGTGACCCTTTACATTATATAAAAACTTTCTGCATATACTCCTATGAATTAAATGCAAAATGTTTTATCATTATGGCGTCGAATGAAAACGTTTTTTTTAATCTCTATCC
>DATGXN010000079.1:0-2467 GCA_035298945.1 Chitinophagaceae bacterium
GAGTTTATTCAACTCATTGAAAAGGAGATAAGACTAATTATCAACTAACACAATAATGGAGAATGGAGCTCGTTATTTTATAGCGGCAGAATAGATTTTAGGCTTTGTTAAATATTATATATAGAATCAAATGTCATCAAAAGGTCAATTAAATATTAATCTATATTTGTCCAAATACCCTCAATATTTTTTATGAAAATGAGAAACCTTCTGCTCAACCTGGGAATGCTTGCGGCTGTTTCCGTACTAGCTGTAAGCTGTGGCAAACTGGGTAAATCCAAATCCAAGGGTCTTCCGAATGACGGGCAGCTCCACGGAGTTTCTTTGGGTACTGCTTACAGCATGCCTAAGCCTCCGGGTATGGTATATGTTCCGCAGGGAACTTTCCATATGGGTCCAAGTGATGAGGATATCAGTTATTCTTTCACGGCCCGTAACCGTCAGATCTCCATCAATGGATTCTGGATGGATGCCACCGAAATCACCAACAACGAGTATCGTCAGTTCGTATGGTCTGTAAGAGACTCTATCGCTGCTACCATTCTTAATTATAAGAAGCCTGGTGGTGATGGTGTAGAGATCATCGATCAGAAAAAAGCTGCCACTATCAAGTGGAATGATCCTAAGATCCTCGAACAGCTGAACGCGATGATCGTAACTCCTGATAACAGGATCCTCGGTAAAAAAGAACTGGATGCCGATAAGCTCGTGTATCGTTCTGAAACTTTTGATTACAAAGAAGCATCGAAAAGGGAGAACGCTGGTAAGCCCCGTTCCCAGTTCATTGTGAAAAGGGACATCAAGATCTATCCTGACACACTGGTGTGGATCCGTGATTTCTCTTACTCATATAATGAGCCGATGTCGAAAAGATATTTCAGCCACCCATCATTTGGAAATTATCCTGTGGTTGGTGTAAGCTGGAAGCAAGCCACTGCATTCTGCGAGTGGAGAACAAATTACCTGAACAGTTTCCTCGAATCCAAGAAGCGTATTGCTGAATCTGATTTCCGTCTTCCAACAGAAGCAGAATGGGAATATGCGGCACGCGGCGGACGTTCACAGGCTCCATACCCATGGGGTGGTTACTATCTGAGGAACAAGAAGGGATGTCTCCTGGCTAACTTCAAACCAGGACGTGGTAACTATCCGGAAGATGGCGGTTTCTACACTGTAAGGGCTGATGCCTACTGGCCAAACGATTTCGGTCTGTATAACATGGCCGGTAACGTTTCAGAGTGGACTTCTTCTCTGTACTATGAAGGCGCTTACAACTTCCAGCACGACATGAACCCTGATATCCGTTGGAATGCGAAAGACAGTGATCCTCCAAGGATGAAGCGTAAAGTGATCCGTGGTGGTAGCTGGAAAGACGTAGGTTATTTCCTCCAGACAGGTGCACGTAATTACGAATACCAGGATACAGCCAAATCATATATCGGATTCCGTTGTGTGATCGATCTGCCCCCAACACCCAGCAAAAAAGGAAGGAAATAAGTGACAAGAGCTGGAACCCAAACCCAAGCGTATACAAAAATTTTAATAACCCCTTAATGGAACTTATGCTATGTAAAGAGAAACTCTTTACGTAGCATAATATTCCCCCAAAAATCCAATTAAAACCATCAAAATTTCATCGTTATGGCAGGTACAAACAAACAAACAGACAAACTCGTTAACGTAATCGTGTGCGTAGGTGCTGCGGTCGTTATCTTCGGTGCATGGGCAAAAATTCTGCACAAATCATTCGCGGACATCATGCTTACTATTGGTCTTTTGACAGAAGCAGCGATCTTCCTGGTGTATGCATTCCTCCCGCCTCCCGGTCAGGAAATGGCACAACTTGCAGAAGCTTTACCTAAATTAGGCAACGCAGGTAATCCAGCGCTGGCTTCTATGGACAAAATGCTTTCTGAAGCAGACATCAATCCTGCAAACATGAAGCGCCTGAGTGAAAACTTCTCAAAATTCGGAACTACAGTTGATAAGATGAAAGATATCGCTGATATCCATTCTGCAACTGCCGACTACACACAAAAAACTAAAGAAGCTGCGGTTGCCCTTGGTAGCATGAAAGATGCTTACCAGAATGCAACTACAACTATAGGCCATTTCAACAGCGCTGCTGAAAGCACTCGCCAGTTCCATGAGCAGGTTCAGACCCTTACCAAGAATCTGGGTTCACTGAACACGATCTATGAACTCGAGCTTCAGGATACCAACAATCACCTGAAGGCGATGAACACTTTCTACGGAAATCTTGTACAGGCTTCACAGGCTATGCAAGGCAGCGTAGATGACGCTAAGAAAACACAAGAGCAAATTACATTACTGTCACGTAACCTCAGCAACCTGAACCAGGTGTATGGTAACATGCTGGCTGCAATGCAAGGCCGCTCATAAGTGTAGTGTTAAGTTGAAAAACCCTAATCTTAATTTTAAATCCAACTAGAAATGGCACTACCTA
>DATGXN010000080.1:0-25554 GCA_035298945.1 Chitinophagaceae bacterium
CCATTCAAGTATTTTGAATTACTGCAAAATATTAACATAATACCGGGCGTTATTCTCTGAGTCCAGAACTTTTGAAAACGCAAATCCGGTATCATGAAAAAAAGTTTACACCCGTGTTTCCTGAAATTGATTGTATTAGTGGTATGTATAACTGCCTACACACAAAACACTAACGCACAGATGAGGTATGAGATAGGTCTTAATATAGGACCTTCCAACTTCCTTGGTGATCTCGGCGGAACCCAGGGCCGCGGTCAAACCTTTCTTAAAGACAATAACTACCAGATGTACAGGATGATGAAGGGAATCACCTTCAACCTGATACCCAGTGAAGTGATCACATTCCGTATAGCTGTCAACTTTGGTACTCTTGAAGGTGCCGATAGTATTATCCAGGGCAAGGGCGGACTTGAAGAAGCACGCCGTGCGAGGAATCAGCATTTCAAATCACCATTGTTCGAAGCATTCGCTGCTACTGAAATTTATCCAACTGCATTACTTGAAGAAGATCCATCAGACGTAGCACATAAACTCCGTCCTTATGGTTTACTTGGTGTGGGAGTATTCAAATTCAATCCGCAGGCACAGTACACTGCTACCAACGGATCAGCAAAATGGGTTGACCTGCAGCCGCTGAAAACAGAAGGCCAGGGAATGCCTAACCATCCTGACAGAAAGGATTACAGTCTTACCCAGATCAATATTCCTTATGGTATTGGTGTTAAATACTTTTTCTCAGACAGGTTCAACCTGAGCTTAGAGATCGTGAACAGAAAAACATTCACAGACTATATTGATGACGTGAGTACAACCTATATCGCTGACCAGGACTTTTACAACTACTTCGGTGCAGGTGAAACTGCTGACATAGCAAGACAGGTGGCTAACATGTCCACCCTGCTTAACGGTGGTTTGAACAGGCCCGGATATTCAGCTGGTGATAAGAGAGGTACAGCAACGAATAACGATGCTTACTATGCAACAACCATCAAACTGGGTCTGAGGCTTGGAAACGATGGCAGTCCTAACTATAAGAACCAGACCAGGTGTCCTGTAGTAAGGTTCTGATAAAAATATTTTTTGATCCGTCCCCATATGAAAACAATCAGTACGGTAAACTGACTGAAAATATTACCGGAAACAAAAAGCAGATCATTTTTTAAAAGCGAATAACGTAAAGACAGCAACGTCCACATTCCTGTGAAAAACCGGCTCTCTTGTTATATTTTTAATTACATGTCTGCTAGCGTATTTTGAAGATCGCCCCTCGGGGCGGTCTTCTCTTTTTAGAGAGTCAGAGGGACAACATGGCGGAGAGCCAGAATTTTCTCGCTTTGGCTCTCTGGCTCTCCGACTCTCTGGCTCTCTTCACTGGCTTCGTTATTTAAGAAAGATAGTTGCCGCTTCATTCCAGTTGTTGATCCGACGGAAACCAGTAGCCGAAAGATTGTGAGGTGCTGTAAAAAGGTATTTCTCTCCTTTGAAATGATTCAGGTTGCGATCGATATCGTCTATCATATGATCGCCGTGCACCATTCTCTTGTCTCCGCAAAGAACGAGCTGACGCCAACTGAAAAATGGAAAGTTTTCCATCAGCCATTCGTATTTATCTTTCAGCGAATCGGGGAATTCAACCGCCGCAGATACAATAAAGATCTCATACCGGTCATTCATTTCTTTCAATACATCCTGGCTGTATTCCATCACGGGTACATCCCTGAAAAAACCGGGCTCGTGGAGTTTCTGCCTGATCATTGGCCGGTGCTCTTCGGGAAAACCATTGGACCAGCGACCCATGATCATCTTGTCAAATTCCACTACTCCACCGTATTCTTTTTCATACCAGCTAACCATCTTGCCCATGGTGTCTGCAATGACCTCGTCCATGTCTATGATAACCCGTTCTAACATAGTATTTATTTGCAGTAAGCAGTTAGCAGTTAGCAGTGAGCAGTCCTTTTTTTACTGCTTACTGCTATCTGTTCACTGCTCACTGGTTTTCACTTTAGTTCTCCCTTCAAATACCTTCCCGTATGACTCTCTTTCACCTTGACCAGTCCTTCAGGAAGACCCTGGTATAAAATAGTGCCTCCTCCATTGCCACCTTCAGGCCCCAGATCCACAATATGGTCCGCCACCTTGATCACATCCATATTGTGCTCTATCACCAACACCGTGTTACCACGATCCACCAGTTTATTCAATACATCCAGCAGGTGGCTGATGTCCTGGAAATGTAATCCTGTTGTTGGCTCATCAAGTATATAGAATGTTTTACCCGTGTCTTTTTTTGCAAGCTCCGTGGCCAGCTTCACACGCTGGGCCTCTCCGCCGCTAAGTGTTACGGCAGACTGCCCCAATGAAATATAGCCCAGACCCACATCCTGTAATACTTTGATCTTACGATAGAGATAATGCACGTTCGTAAAAAACTCAACCGCCTCATCTACCGTCATATCAAGAACATCACTGATCGACTTACCCTTATATCTTATTTCAAGTGTTTCACGATTATATCTTTTCCCATTGCATTTTTCACAAGGCACATACACATCAGGCAGAAAATTCATTTCAATTACACGCATTCCTCCTCCTTCACAAACATCGCAACGCCCTGTTTTCACATTGAAAGAAAAACGGCCCGCATTGTATCCCCTGATCTTCGCCTCAGGAACAGCAGCAAACAAAGTTCTGATCTCAGTAAAGAAACCACAATAAGTAGCAGGATTGCTTCGGGGTGTTCTGCCTATGGGTGACTGATCAATTTCAATCACCTTATCAATATTTTCGAGGCCTTTTACTGAGCCATAGGCCAGCGGCGTAACTCTTGAGTTATAGCAATGCTTGCTCAAAACCGGATACAAGGTCTCATTGATCAGGGTAGATTTTCCGCTACCGCTCACGCCGCTCACCACCACAAAGGTTCCCAGCGGGATCGAAAGATTCACTTTCTTCAGGTTGTTTCCGTCTGCCCCTTTTAATTCCAGCTTGTTGCCGTTTCCTTTTCTTCTCTCTGCAGGCACAGGGATCTTCTTCTTCCCCTGGAGGTACATGGCAGTCTCAGATTCAGAATCCATCACTTCCGAAGGCGTGCCCTGAACTACTACGCGGCCGCCATGTTTGCCGGCACGCGGGCCAATATCAATAAGATGATCAGACGCCAGCATGATATCCTTATCGTGTTCCACTACCAGTACACTATTACCAATATTCCGCAGGTTCTGTAATGCATGGATCAGCCGCATATTATCACGCTGGTGCAGACCAATGGAAGGCTCGTCCAGAATATAAGTAATGCCCTGCAATTGAGAGCCGATCTGTGTTGCCAGCCTGATCCTTTGGGACTCTCCCCCGCTCAGTGTTCTGGTGGGCCTGTTCAGTGTGAGATAATTGAGACCTACATCCAGCAAAAACTGAAGTCTTTCCCTGATCTCTTTCAGGATATCACGCGCGATCACCTGTTGTTTGTTGCTAAGCCTTTCGTCCATATCACCGAACCTCAGGGCCAGCTGGTCCAGGTTGAGCTCCGACATTTCCGCAATATTCATCCCGTCTATCCTGAACCACAGGCTTTCTTTTTTCAGCCTCGCACCATTGCATGAAGAACAGGTTTTCAATGTCATGAATTTCTCTGCCCAGTCCCTGATGGCATCACTGCTGCTGCCCAGGAACCATCTTTTCACCATATTGACCACGCCCTCAAATTCAGTTTCATATACCGTGGCATCATCTTCATATCCCATGTCCACTTCCACGGTGGCATCTTCAGAACCGAAGAGGATAAGATTAAGTGCTTTCGGCGTCAGTTTCTTAATGGGTTCTTTCAGGCTGATCTTATTTTTCTTCGCCAACTGTTCAACCTGCTTGAATATATGTGCATCCCTGGCTTCACCCAATGGCATTATGCCTCCTTCGGAAATACTTAACTCACGGTCTGGGATAACCGCATCCATATCCACCTGGTAAACCTGGCCGAGCCCTTTACAAACAGGGCAGGCACCGTATGGGGAGTTGAAAGAAAAACTATTTGGTGATGGCTCTTCATAAGAAAGGCCTGTATCCTCACACATCAGTTGCCGGCTGTAAGATGCGATCTGGTCCTGCCCTTTCTTATCATCATGGACCTGGACAAACATCAGGTCCTTTCCCATTTTAAGTGCCTGCTGAACACTCTGGCTGATCCGGACCTTGAATTCATTACTGGCCACCATGCGGTCTATCACCACTTCAATATCGTGCACTTTATACCGGTCAACCTGCATTTTAGGGACCAGGTCCTTGATCTCGCCATCTACACGAACCTTCAGAAAACCCTTCTTCCTGGTTTCTTCAAAAAGTTCGCGATAATGCCCCTTCCGGCCCCGGACCAGGGGAGCCAGAATGGATATCTTCTTACCTGAAAATCTTTTAAAAATATTCCCGATGATCTCCTCTTCGGAGAATTTGATCATTTTTTTCCCGGTATTATAAGAGTAGGCCTCCCCCGTCCGGGCAAATAATAACCGGATGAAATCGTACACCTCAGTGACGGTTCCCACGGTTGACCGGGGATTCTTATTCGTGGTCTTCTGTTCAATGGAAATAACCGGCGAAAGTCCTGTAATCCGGTCAACGTCAGGCCTTTCCATATCGCCAATGAACTGCCGGGCATAGGCGCCAAAGGTCTCCATATACCGGCGCTGTCCCTCGGCATAAATCGTATCAAAAGCAAGCGACGATTTCCCGCTGCCGCTGATGCCGGTGATCACTACAAGTTTATTCTTTGGAATGGAGATGTCTATATTTCTGAGGTTATGCACCCTCGCCCCCAGTACCTCAATCACGTCCTGACTCATAATGTAAATTTAACCATTTTCACATTTATCACATTTATCACATTTCCCTATCTTTGCCGTCCAGTTCTTTAATTGATTATCCAGAAAGGCTGAGGGAAATGGCCCGATGAAGCCTTGACAACCTGTCGCGTTTTATGCGATAAGGTGTCACTGCCATCCCGTATAATACGGGACCGATAAGTCAGAATATAGCGTTGCCTATACATTTGCTATGCTCTCTGACTCAGGAGGGCTTTTTACTCTCTTTCTGGAGATCTTGCTTGGATCTGAAAAACGCCGCGAGGCTATTATCCATTTAAAAAACATACTGAAATGAGCAATCTTCATTTTGAGACGCTGCAATTGCATGCGGGACAGGAGATCGACCCTACAACCAAATCCAGGGCGGTTCCTATTTACCAGACCACTTCATATGGTTTCGATAATTCGGAACACGCGGCCAACCTGTTTGGCCTACGGGCGTTCGGAAATATCTATACCCGGATCATGAATCCTACCACGGATGTTTTTGAAAAAAGAATGGCAGCCCTCGAAGGTGGAGTAGCGGCTCTTGCTACCGGTTCCGGCCAGGCAGCACAATTCCTTGCTCTCAATAATATCCTCCAGGCCGGAGATAATTTCGTATCCACATCATTCCTCTACGGTGGTACCTACAACCAGTTCAAAGTTGCCTTCAAGCGCTTAGGCGTTGACGTTAGGTTTGGTAATGGCGACGATGTGGAAAGTTTTGTGCCCCTGATCGATAAGAATACAAAGGCCATTTACCTGGAAACCATCGGTAACCCAAGGCTTAATATACCTGACTTTGAAAAATTCGCAGCACTGGCAAAAGAATATGACCTGCCACTGATCGTTGACAATACTTTCGGTGCCGGCGGTTATCTCTGCAAGCCACTGGAATGGGGCGCTAACATCGTTGTGGAATCTGCTACCAAATGGATCGGCGGCCATGGTACATCCATCGGCGGTGTAATCATAGATGGCGGCAACTACAATTGGGCCAACGGCAAATTCCCGCAGTTCACTGAACCTTCCGAAGGTTATCATGGCCTGAAGTTCTGGGATGTGTTCGGAGAGGGAAATCCACTGGGTCTTCCTAATATTGCTTTCATCATCAGGGCCCGCGTAGAAGGTCTTCGCGATTTTGGTTCAGCACAGAGCCCATTCAATTCCTTCCTGCTTTTACAGGGACTGGAAACACTGTCATTGCGTGTGCAGCGTCATGCTGACAATACGCTCGCGCTGGCCAAATGGCTGGAATCACATCCACAGGTAGCTTATGTATGGTATCCCGGCCTCGAAGGAAGCCCGTATCATGCACTGGCTCAGAAATATCTCAAAGGCAGTGGCGGTGGTGTACTGCAGTTCGGCGTAAAAGGTGGCAAGGAAAAAGCATCACAGTTCATCAATGAACTCAAACTGGCTTCGCATCTCGCCAATGTGGGCGATGCCAAAACGCTGGTGATCCATCCAGCAACAACAACTCACGAGCAACTTGGTGAAGAAGAACAAAAAGCAGCAGGTGTACTGCCTGATATGGTAAGGGTCAGCGTGGGCATTGAACATATCGATGATATCAAAGCTGATTTCGAACAGGCATTCCAAAAGATCTCTGCGAATCAATATGCACTTAACTGAGAAAAGAATATTTCAGACAGATAAGCCATTTAAGCTGGAGTCGGGAACAACCATTCCCGGCTACAGCCTGGCTTATACTACATTGGGAAAATTCAACCCTGCCGAAAATAATGTGGTTTGGATATTCCATGCGCTCACTGCCAACAGCGATCCAGCCGAATGGTGGCCGGGTTTAGTGGGAGAAGGAAAACTATTCGACCCCACTAAATATTTCATCATCTGTGTGAATATGCCTGGCAGTTGCTATGGCAGTACCGGTCCACTTTCCGAGAATCCGGTCACCGGCCAACCCTGGTTTCACGAGTTCCCTTTTTTCACGCCAAGAGATATGATAAGGGCCTACGATCTTTTAAGAAAGGAACTTGGCATAGAAAAGATCCATCTTGGTATCGGTGGTTCTATGGGCGGGCAGCAACTCCTGGAATGGGCTGTGGAAGATCCTGACCTGTTTGAGTTCATTATACCGATAGCCACCAATGCAGAACACTCTGCCTGGGGCAGGGCATTCAATGCCTCACAAAGAATGTGCATCGAAACCGATGCAACCTGGCTGAACAATGATCCTGACGCCGGCCTGAAAGGAATGGAAGTAGCCAGGTCTGTGGCCCTGATCAGCTACAGGCACTATAAAACATATGAAGCCACACAGCAGGACAATGAAGGCCTGGAAAACTTCAAAAGCGAAAGCTATCAACGCTACCAGGGGCTGAAATTATCTAAACGGTTCAATGCTTTCAGCTACTATACGCTCTCAAAAGGCATGGACTCACATAATGTTGGAAGAGGAAGAGGCGGAGTGGTGAACGCACTTGGCTCCATACGATCCTATACGCTTTCGATCGGCGTTGAGTCTGATGTATTATACCCATTACAGGAACAGGAATTCATTGCAGCCAATATCCCGGGTGCAAAGTTTGTTTCTATTGATTCACTATACGGGCATGATGGATTCCTATTGGAGTTTGAAAAAATTGAAAAAATCATAACTGAATTTGTTAACCAGGTCAGAAGTCAAAATTCAAAAGTCAAAACCATTGACGCTTTTTAATTTTTACTTTTTACTTTTTAATTTGAAACATGGACGCGCACAAGAAACTGACGATCGGATTGTTTGGATTTGGTGTTGTAGGAGAAGGATTGTATAAAGTTCTTCAGCAGACCTCATCACTCAGTGCAGAGATCAAAAAAGTATGTATCAAAGATCCGGGGAAGAAAAGAAATGCTCCCGACACATTATTTACCACCAACAGGGATGAGATCCTGAACGATCCTGAGATCAATGTGGTGGTAGAAGTGATCAACGAAACCGAGCCAGCTTATTATATAGTTTCAACTGCTTTGAAGAACGGGAAAGATGTGGTGAGCGCAAGCAAGAAAATGCTGGCCGAACACCTTCCCCAGTTATTGAAATTACAGGAAGAAACAGGCCGGTCGCTACTTTACGAATCGTCGGCCTGCGCTTCGATCCCAGTGATCAGGAACCTGGAGGAATACTACGACAATGATCTGCTGCATGGCATCAAGGCCATAGTGAATGGCTCTACCAATTTCATTCTCACCAAGATGTTTGAAGACAAGCTTGACTTCAAAAGCGCCCTCCTGCTGGCACAACAACTGGGTTTTGCAGAAGCTGATCCAGCTCTTGATGTAGAAGGATGGGATGCCCTGAACAAGTGGACCCTGTTGTTGAATCATGCCTATGGGATCGTTACCGCACCAACGAACATCAGTTTCACAGGTATACAGAACATCCAGCTGCAGGATGCCGTGGTGGCAGAAGAAAAACATTTTTCCATCAAGCTGGTAGGACAGGCACAGAAACTGAAGAATGGCGGAGTTGCAGCCTTTGTGATGCCGCAATTTGTGAAGCAGGATGATCACCTTGCATTTGTGAAAAACGAATACAATGGCGTGGTGATTGAAAGTGGATTTGCGGATAAACAGTTTTTCTATGGCAAAGGCGCAGGCAGTTTCCCAACGGCTTCTGCTGTATTGAGTGATATATCTGCATTACGCTACCAATATAAATATGAATACAAAAAGCTCTATCACCATAAACCCAATGTGCTGAGCAACGATTTTCATATTAAGGTCTATGTAAGCTTCAACGACTGGAAACATATTCCCCGGGAAAAATTCGAATCTATAGATGAATGGCATGCCGATGAAGACAGGAAATACCTGGTTGGCCTATTGCCATTCTCTGAGCTGCGGGAAAACAGCTGGTGGAAAGAGAACAATGTATCCCTGATCCTTTACCCGGACCCGGTGGTGGAAGACATTGATACAAGAAAATTGAAGAAGCGGTCTCTTGAGCTGGCAGGCATAATTTAAGAGAGTCAGAGAGTCAGAAAGACAGAGAGCCAGGATCGATCCCGTTTTTCTTTCGGGGTATATCACCCGCTTATTCACTGTCAAAGTGAATAAGCGGGACTTAATCACCTGGAAAGTACTTTGACTTTTTCAGAAAGTCTTCCACGTCATGTGCGCTAGAATAATTCAATTCTATAATATCCTTGATGGCAGATTTCTTGTCGGATGAATTTTCGTAGTAACTCTTGCTTATGACGTAACCCATAAAATATCCCAGGTCTCCTACTGTCTTTGCCTTGGAACCGTTATATAGCCAATCACCAGAATCAGTTTTATACATGTCTGCCTTAAACTGTTCTTTAAGCTCAGCCTCGTGCTCTCTTCCATACACTATATAATTATTCTGTAAGGGTTTGCCCACAACAAGTTCCATGATGAAATCACAGGATCCTTCTTTGATGGCTTTCCCTAAAAGGAAGCGCGGTTCTCCTTTTTGCTGGGTGTGGACATACTCATGAATATTCAGGGGAACAATATTGTCAGGCTGCTGGTTTTTAAATACACCTTCCAGCCATTTATTTGGGAACTCTGAGACATCGGTTTCTGAGGTGCCTGTTGCGATTTCTGCACCTATCAAAATCATCATATTCGCTGTAGTTCCCCCTGAACGCAAACCACCAATGGTAAAATACATCTTAGCTTCTTTCAGGTCTGGGTACAGTGTTTTCAACTTTTGGATACTTTGCTGTATTTCTCCGGCTTTGGATATAACAGATAAAGTATTCGGCCTGATCGAATTCCAAAACTTAGGATATCTGTAAATGAGACGTACCCATAGTTCAGCGGAATAATCCCTGGCTCTCATGAATGCTTTTAACCCTTTTGTACCCTTGTCTATGTACAGCTCTTGTATAAAATGCAATCGCTTCAAACTGTCACTTGTTGTCTGGCAACTGTCATAAGCCTGCCAGAAATTGTCAATATCAGAAGTAAAAACATCCTGGTTATTATCCTGACCTGCAGTTCTACATATGAATGTGAAAATAAAAAGAAGGGTAACAATGATCTTCATAATTAAGCTGTGAATCTCTATGAATCTGTTCTCCGGGTATAACAGTGGACTAAATTCTGGCTCTCTGACTCTTTGTCATTTTGACTCTCTAACCTTGGCGAGTTGCCCGTCGAGGTAATTTTTAGCAGGCCCCACTTCCTCTTCAAATTTCGTCCACCGGCATTCCATCGTGATGGCGCCTTGATAACCGATCTTTTTCATGGCTGCGAAATAAGGTGTAAAATCCACTCCACGCTTACCCGGATAAGCCCGTTCTATTTTTTCAGCGATATGTGCATGGACGAGATAGCCCCTGGCCTGTTCAATGACCGACCCCGGTTCGTTTTCCATCAGCATGTGATAAATATCTGCTGTCAGCCTGAAATTGGGATGATCAACAGCTTTCACATATCGCAGCGCCTCAGCAAGCGTAAGAACGAAATTGGTTTCCGTGGAATTCAGGTTCTCGATAGCGATGATCCGGTCGTATTTCTTTGCCACATTTGCCATCTTCCTGACCAGCGTGATAAACTCTTTTGATGCCTTTACAGAATCATATCCATCGGGCAGTTTCCGGGATCCCCCACTTCCTAATACGATGATCTTTACATCAGCCTCCTTGCATCTTCTCATCACCGTGTCTACATAACCTAATACTATATTTTCATCAACTGCAGGACCAACCAGTTTGATCTCCCCGGGGAAGAACACATTGGCGGCTACCACCCTGACTTTAGCAGACCTGATCTTGCCCAGGTTCTCCCGGAACTGGGCTTCGGTTACCCTTCGGGGTGAGAACGTGTTATTGACGGATTCCTCAATTATTGAGATCCCGTTGGCCGTCAGCAGTGAGTCACGACTTACCGAAGAAATTACGCCTACAACGGGTCCTTCCTCCTTAGGCGGAGTTTCAAATGCAAGGATGAAAATGAAAATGGCACAAAGGATCATTCTCCACATTCCATTCGCCACATTCATCACATTTATCAAATTCATCACATTCTTTTTACAACGTAAAAATCTTTCCTCCTGCCATCACCTCCTGTTTCTTCGGGTCAAATGTGGCTTTCTGGCCTGTGCGGACAGCGGCATTTGTCATGATGCTGGCAATGGCATGGCTATAACCTGCCTCAATAGGCGCATTAGGTTGTTTCCTCGATCTGACGCATTCCATCCAGTTTCGCATATGCGCGGAAGTTAGCGGATCACCGCCTGTGTTGGCAGAGGTTTCCACTTTCACATCTTCCAGTTTCATTTCCGGTAACAGGTTGGGCTGCATCCCCATGGGCTTGGCAAAGCGCTCGGTCAGGCCACCTGTAGGAGAAATCTTGTTGGTGTTCAGATTCATCTCGCCGCCGTTGGAATAGTAGATCTCTGCGGGACGTTCATCCCCATTGTGCATGCGTGATCCGAAGGTGACCTGGAAACCACTGCTGAGGTCATTCTCCGGTCCGTAGTCAAATACGGCAGTGAGTGTATCCCAGTTCTTCCGGCCATCTTTCCATGCATATATTCCTCCATTGGCCACCACAGAACGGGGGTGATCCAGCTTGGAGAACCAATGCACCGTATCGATCTGGTGACACATCCACTGCCCGGGCATGCCGGATGAATAGGGCCAGAACAAACGGAACTCAAGATATTTACGGGGGTCAAAAGCTTCGAAGGGCCTGTTGAGTAACCAACGTTTCCAGTCTGTATCTGCTTCTTTTAATTTAGGAACCTCTGTTGGCCGGCGCCATCTGCCGGGCTGGTTAACATTCCAGGTCAGTTCAACCATGGTAATGGGACCGAATTTCCCCTGCTGAACAAAATCCGCAGCCATTTTATAATTACCACCGCTTCTTCTCTGGGATCCGATCTGCACGATCTTCCCGGTTTCTTTAACAGCCTTGAGGGCAGCGCGGTTGTCTGCCATGGTTTCCGCGAAAGGCTTTTCTACATAGGCATCTCTACCTGCTTTCACAGCCTCAATGCAATGCTGGGCGTGTTGGAAATCCGCTGTACTGACGATCACCGCATCGATATTCTTATCTTCATAGAGCGCATCGTTATTTACATAAGGCTTTACGTCATGACCGAATTTCTCTTTCAATGCCGCAGATCCATCTTCTCTCCTCAATTTCCAGATGTCAGACACAGCAAGAATATCAAAGTTGAGTTCTTTATAATGATTCAAAAAGCTGGGCAGAAGGGATTGCCTGAAACGATCTGAATATCCTACGATACCCACGCCTATGCGGTCATTGGCGCCTTTGATACGGGCATAGCTTTTTGCTGAAAAGCCCATGGCACCTATATACAATCCTGCGGCCGATTTAACTGAGTTTGAGATAAATTTTCTACGTTGCATGATGTATGATTGTCAAATTGGCTAATTGGTTAGAGATTTTTTATCTTAATCGATCTGTAGTCTACTTTGTCTCCATGATCCTGTAAAAGGATCCTGCCTTTCACTGCCTCGCCGAAATTGGGCCAAACCGCATATTTACTTCTGGCCACCAGTGCCCGGAACATCTGTCCTCCGCGTTGGTATTCCAATACTTTATATCCATTCAGAAAATGCTCCACATGGTTATCAGGATATACCCTGATCATGCCGCGATTCCAGTCCCCGATTTTTTTATTGGCTTGCGGAAATTTCAGTGAAGGGATCAGGTCATATAAAGAGGCAATGGTTCGGTTGCCGGCAGTTCCCTGTTTGGCATCGGGATGTTTTGCATCATCCAATACCTGGTATTCAAGACCGATCGCTGATCCTTTGTTCTGCTCAGACTCGGTAACAAAATACTTAACACCGCTATTGGCACCTTCTGTAAGCCTGAATTCAAACTGCAATTCAAAAGCGCCATATTCATTTACAGTAACAATGTCGCCACCATGCTCAGATTCTGCACCGCCGGATGACAGAACCGAAAGTACTCCATCTTTGATCTCCCATCCTTTTTCAGGGAAAGATGTTTTATATGCACCTCTCCATCCATTGGTCGTTTTTCCGTCCCACAGTAAACTGACCCCATTCATCTTTTCAATATTACTCACCTGATTTGGAAGAAGATTGACTGCATAGACAGGATCGGTCATTGTGGGTTTTAAATTCGTTGTTTTGATCCTGATATTACGCCACATGATCTGCCTTCCGGGCGCTACGGTTTTTGGAATGGAGTGTACCTGCAGAGCGATGAATCCTTTTGGTGTAAGGTCGTCGATCAACCAGGCGGTTGGCACGCCATTCACCCAGGTGCGGATATGGGAGCCCACGCATTCTATGCGGTACTTATTCCACTGTCCGTTCTTAAAGGCTTTTTTTCCGGGGTCGTTGAACTCCATTGTATAGAGCCAGAGTCTGCGGCCTTCATCATAGATACCACCACTCCATGCCCTTGGAGATGGATCAACTTCCATCTGGTAGCCATGCACGCGGCCATTGAGGTAATCAGGTTTGCTTTCACTTCTGAATTGAACTCCGGAATTCATGGTGCTGTCCACCATCAATTCAAGTTCAAGGATAAAATCGCCATAATCAACATCTGTTGCGAGGAAGGAATTGGGTTGGTCCGATACGGTGGTACCAACGATCATATTATTCTTCACTTCGTATTTGGCCTGACCGTTCAGCTGTTTCCAGCCGGTAAGGTCTTTGCCATTGAAAAGGGGTTTCCAATCTCCTGACTGGGCTGACAAAACAATGGGAGAAAGAAGGATCAGAGCTGAAAAAAAATGTCTAAGCATCGTAGTTGGGTTACAATTAAGTTAGTTACAAATTATTATTACCTTAAATAAATAATTACGAAAACGATGGAAATCCTTCACCTCGACAATGGCGCGAAGGGTTGCTTTTTTGTTGAAGAAAAGAAAAAGCGGCTGGCAGAGATGCATTATGTCTGGTCGGGGGAGAACATGATCATCGATTATACGGTGATCAGGGATCGCAGGAACCTGCACAGGGGCTATGAAAGGCACCTTATGCACGAAGCGGTGGAATTTGCCAAAGCAAACGGTATTCATATCATTCCCTTATGCCCGGAAGCCCAGCGGGTGATGGAGCAGATGCCAGCTTACCAGGAGGTGGTTTTTTAAGAAAAATGCCCTGATTTGGGATATAAAGTTCAATTCATTACCTTTGCTGCCCATCAGGAAACTGGTGGCGGTTTCGGGAAGTAGCGCAGGCCGGTAGCGCACCTGGTTTGGGACCAGGGGGTCGCAGGTTCGAATCCTGTCTTCCCGACGAACAAAAGCCTTGCACATAGTGCGAGGCTTTTTCATTTCCGGGTGAGCGAAGCGAACAAGGCTTTAAGGTATTTTTCAATTTCTTTACCCATGTGAAAAATTTAAAGAAATTTACCCCCATGTTTAAGGCGTTACTTCAAAACCTGGCAGCACATGGAATTGATTTGACTGAAGCAGAATCAGAGACTCTGCAATCGTTGTTTATTTATAAAAAGTTTCGCAAGAACCAATATATCCTGCAACAAGGTGACACGGCCCGTTATGAAACATTTGTTGTCAAAGGCTTGACAAGAACTTATGAAGTAAATGATAAAGGCCAGGAGCATGTTTTGTTTTTCGGACCTGAAGACTGGTGGGTTGGAGATCTATATAGTTTCCTGTCCAACACCCCTTCTCAGTATAATGTCGATTGCCTGGAAGAAACAGAAGTACTGCAGATCTCAAAACAGAACCTGGAGGTACTTTATGAAAAACTGCCCAAAATGAATCAATATTTCCGTGTCCTTTTTCAGAACGCTTTTATAGCAGCTTCACAAAGGGTCAGCGCTACGTTAAGTAAATCAGCACTTCAGCGATATCAGGAATTCAGAGACAAATACCCTCATATTGAACAAAGGATCCCTAACCATCAGATCGCTTCTTTTCTGGGAATTACCCCCCAAAGTCTTAGCAGGCTGCGCAGGCAATATTCAGATAAACCATGAGGTCATTCTGAGTTAACATAGGTTAACATCATTACATAACATAGGTGATTGGAGACGGGTAGTCAAAATGTGAAAATTTGCATTAGAAAAAATATTTAATGCAAAATTTAAAATCACACACTATGACACGTTCGCAAATTGAAAACTCACTCAACGAGCTGAACCAGCTCGTACTGGAAGGCAATGCCATGGCCGCATTTGAAAAATATTATCATGATGCTGTTGTTATGCAGGAAAACGAAGCTCCTCCCACAATTTCGAAAGAATCCAATCGCCAGCGCGAACTTGAGTTCTTTGAAAATATTACCGAATTCAGAAGCGCAGAAGTTAAAGGAATCGGAATTGGCGATTGCATATCTTTTGTAGTCTGGAAATACGATTACACCCATAAAGAATGGGGAGTCAGGGATTACACACAAGTCTCCATACAGGAATGGAAGGAAGGGAAAATCATAAAGGAAAAATTTATTTACTCTAATTAAGAAACCCTGAAAATGAAAAAGTTGATATTTCTTACAAAAAATAACTGGCCGCCTGCCATACTTCGTATTTTACTAGGCCTTGTCCTTTTTGCACATGGTTCGCAAAAACTATTGGGCTGGTTTGGAGGCTATGGCTTTAATGGCACGATGGATTTTTTTACAGAAACAATGGGATTGCCATGGATCATAGGGCTTCTTGTCATAATCATTGAGTTCTTTGGCTCAATTTCACTGATGTTCGGATTTGCTACCCGGTTATGGAGCGGATCGATGGTAATTCTATTTATTGGAATTCTCTACTCTTCCCATATTCAACATGGTTTTTTCATGAATTGGTTGGGAAACCAAAAGGGGGAAGGATATGAATTCTTTCTACTGGCTATTGCCATTTCTGCTTCATTGATAATCACGGGAGGAGGCAAATATGCAGTGGACGGCCTTCTAGCCAGGTCCGGCAGTGACTGACCTGGCAAATCAATCTCACCTCCTATTTTACCCATCTGGCCGATATTATCCGCCTTTCCGTCTACCAGTTCGCTGAGTATGGATTAGTCTGCCTACCTTACCAGAACCCCCTGGCCTTCTTGCTGAAGTTCTGCCCCTGAAAACTCATTTACTCATTTAAAAAAACAAACTAATGAAATCAATTTCACTGGCTTTCACAGCATTTATCTTGTTGCTGGCAACATCCTGCAACAACAACAAAACCACGACTGATGAAGTCAAAGCCGCAGACACTGTGGCAACGCCTGAAGTGCCACCTCCGCCACCTCCCGCTCCGCCCGCACCAGCAGACGTAATGCTGGTATGGCATAAAGTGGGCAACTTTGATAAATGGCTGCCAAGTTATGAAGGCCATGATTCTATCCGCCTGGCAAACGGCCTGCATAACTATGTCATAGGCCGGGATCTTTCTGACCCCAATTTGGTGTTAGTCGCATTGAAGATGGACGACCTGGACAAAGCGAAATCATTCTCAAATTCTACCACACTGCAGGAAGCCATGAAAAAATCAGGAGTGGTTGGAAAGCCTTCTGTTAACCTGGTAGACATACAGTTCCTGGATACTACCACCAACAACCAGACCACCAGGGTAATGGTAACGCACAAAGTAAAAGATTACGATGCCTGGAAAGCTGCATTTGACAGCCATAAACAGGCCAGAATGGATGCGGGGCTTACAGACAGGGCTGTGGGACGGGGCTTTGACGATAAAAATACTGTCACCGTTGTGTGCGCAGTCAGTGATGTGAAAAAAGCCAAAGCTTTCTTCAGCTCCAAAGAAACAAAAGACAAGATGGCATCGGCGGGCGTGGAGGGTGCTCCAACCGTCCATTATTATACTGTAGCCAAAGCCTGGTAGTTTTAACCTTAAACACATACTCCTGACCCGTTGCCAATCAGCAGCGGGTTATTTTTTTATCTTTACCACATGTTCATTGTTATCTCCCTGGTGCTCATACTGATGCTTGGAATCTTTCTTTTTTTAAAACGACCAGAGTTTGGAAAAAAACCTGCAGGCGAAAGATTGAAAAAGGTGAGCCAGTCGCCGAACTACAGCAAAGGAAGTTTTCAGAACCTTAGCCCAACTCCGGCCCTGGCTGAAGGAGTCAGCTATCCCCAGGTCATGAAGGAATTCTTCACAACAAAAACAAAAGACAAGGTCCCACCCAAACCCCTTCCATCAAAGAAAACAGATCTTCATAATCTTGATCCGAACAAGAACGTCATGGTATGGTTCGGACATTCATCTTATTTTCTGCAGGTGGACGGAAAGAAGATCCTGGTTGACCCGGTTTTCAGTGGTAACGCCTCCCCACTTCCAAACACCATGAAGAGTTTCGCGGGTTCAGATATTTATACTACTGACGACATTCCTGAGATCGACTATCTTTTTATCACCCACGATCACTGGGACCACCTGGACCATAAAACCATGCTGGGCCTGAAAAAGAAGATCAAACAGATCTTTACAGGCCTTGGCGTTAAAGATCACCTGGAACACTGGGGATTTACAAAAACAATTATTCACGAAAATGACTGGAACCAGGTGATAGAACCTGATCCGGGATTTACAATCATAACAGCGCCGGCACGTCATTTCTCGGGCCGTACCTTCAAACGGAATACCAGCCTCTGGCTTTCATTCATATTGATCACACCTACAATGAAATTATACCTCGGTGGCGATTCGGGCTATGATGATCATTTTGCCGAGATCGGAAAACATTATGGGCCTTTCAACCTTGCCGTACTTGAATGCGGACAATACAATAAAAATTGGAAATACATTCACATGATGCCTGAAGAAGTGGTACAGGCTGTGAAAGACCTGAAAGCCGAACACGCGGTGATCGTACACTGGGCTAAGTTCCCTTTGGCTCAACACGCATGGAATGAACCACCTTCCAGGGCAACGGAAGAAGCTGAACGTAAAGCGATATCCCTGCTCACTCCCATGATCGGAGAAGCGTTATCACTGAGCGAACCATCATTAAATAATACCAAATGGTGGTTGAATATCTGAGCAAGAAAAGAAAATACCTTGTCATACTGGTTTTCATCCTGGCCATCCTGCTCAGGTCTTTCATGATGGTTCACTATTTTGATATCAGCGGCGATAAGATCTACCAGTCTGCTGCAGCACTGAACATAAGCGAAGGAAAAGGATATACAGTGCCGGTAGTTGATCCATCAAACCTGAATTCTTTTTACAACAAACATATGTCGCTATGGCCGGCAGCATATTCATACATGATGGCACCGATCATCAGTATAACCGGCGACCCTGCATTCAGCTGCTTCCTGACCGACCTCCTGAACAATGCGATCTTTCTACTCGCCATCTACTGGGCTGTTTCATTATTGAATTTCCCTTTCCCCTTGCGGATACTCATACTGTTATTCAAGGCTACTGAGATCAACAATGCAGTACAAGCTTCCGTGGCCACAGATTATATGGCTATAAATATCTGGCTGTTCACCATTTTATCTGCCACTCAGTTCATCACCAGGGGCGGAAAAAATATGCAGTACTTATTTTTATTCTGCAGTGTGATCTGCCCATGGATCCGGTATTCCAATCTTCCTATCTTCTTCATTATCCCTGCACTGATGATTGTTGTTGGCAGATACCAACATAACCGGATAGTTTTCCGGACCGGTATCCTGTCCATGTTATTATCCGCTTTAAGTATAGCGGCGCTGCTCTACTTCAACTATAGCAATAGCGGAGCATTTTTCTATGTACTGGAAACTCAAAGGGGATTCTATCCCGGGAACCTGGTGTATCTGCCACCTATCGTTTGGATGAGCTTCATCAATATCAACTTTCTGCTCACCCAACTTTCGCTGCATTCAGGATTTTCTTACCCTTTTCTTTACCAGTTGTTACAGGTAACAGGCCTGGTATTACTCGTATTGATTTTGGTGTTGGTCTTAAGAAAATTCAGATTTCACGCGTTGAGGAAGTTGGATACGCCTACCTGCTTCTTTCTTTTAGCAGGCTCACTCAGCCTGGGCACTATTGGGTCTCTTGCACTGCTCACCATCACCAGGAGCCGCCGCTACAACATAGATCAATATTGGACCTATATAGAAGAGCACAGGTACCTGATGATAGTGACCATCAGTCTGATGCTTTATATCATCTTCCGATTCATGGTGATCAGCCCAGCAAAATGGCTGAAATTCCTGATCCTTTTCATCATGATCTCTGAAACCCTGCATGGTATATGGGTGATCGCTAAAGGGCCTTTCAATCCAGTTGATCAACACGCACTTCTATACACGCAGCCCGAAACAAAAAAACTAATTACTCAAAAAAATGCAGAGGCCACCAGTGAAAGCAGTGAGTTGATCCTGATGGATGAAGATTACGACCTCAGGGGCTATGGTATTCTGAACCGGATCAAAATAATTGACAACCCCTATGAACTGGACGAAAACAAGTTAAGGCCTGCCAGTAAAAAGAAGATATTGTTCCGTATCAAACCAGGGCATGAGCCCCTGTTCAGTAAATTCTTTTCGCGTCAGGGCCTGAAGTATCATGGGATAATAGACAAATACAGCATGTACGAATTGAATATCGGGCCTGCCGTTGAGCTCAGGAACAATTGAATATTTTTTTTGGCGAGATGCCCTCAAAAGAGCTGATCGCATCAGCGATATTACCGCCAATATTATCCGCTATTGCCTTCAGTACCCTCTTCAGCAGATTGTATTCGCTGGGTTTCGTGAAAAAACAAAGGGCTCCCATTTCCAGAGCCTTATCCGCATCGCCAGCATAGGATGATGTGGAATACATGATCACCGGAATTTCGTTGAACCGCGGATCTTTTTTCAATTCCTCCAGGCATTGCCAGCCATTCATACCAGGCATATTGATATCAATGAAAATAATGTCTGGCTTTAAATACTCATTACGCTTCAATTTGTCCAACGCTTGCCGGGCATTATGATCAACATAACAGATGATATACGGATCGATCTCATAAAGCGCTTCACAGAATAAGCCTGTGTCGTCCAGATCATCATCGATGAGTAAAAACTTCTTGGTCATTGTATGTTTTTTAGATCATACGTCCAAACTGGCTGACTGGCAGATAAACGGTGAACCTGGCCCCTTTATTCAATTCTCCCCATGCTTCAATTGTTCCATTATGCCGCTCTACGATCTTCTTGCAAAGTGCAAGGCCCAATCCTGTTCCTTCATACCTGTCTTTCGAATTCAACCTTGAAAAACTGTTGAATATGCTTTCTGCATACTCCATTTCAAACCCTATACCATTATCTTCAATAACCAGCTTTAGGAAAGAATTTTCCTGGATTTTAAGAATTTCCGAGCTGATATTTATCCTTGGAGGCTGCCCTTCAGGCCGGAATTTTAGCGAGTTATTCACAAGATTATATAACAACTGATAGATAAGTACCGGAGCCCCATCAATGACAGGAAGGTCTTGATAGTTAATGATAGCACCTGATTGTTGAATGGAGATCTCAAGATCTGAAAGAATATTTTCGAGTACGCCATTCAGGTCCACTTTTTCAGGTAGCTGTACCTTTGCATTCAATGAGGAATATTGAAGTACCCCCTCTATCATGGTCTCCATTCTGCTGGCAGCTCCTTCGATCTTAGACAAATAAAGCTTTGCTTTATCCGACAACGAAGTGCCAGGATCATCATTCAATCTGGAACCGAATATCTTGATCTTTCGCAAAGGCTCTTTCAGGTCATGAGATGCTACATGGGCAAACTGTTGCAGGTCTTCATTAGAGCGCTTAAGCTCGGTGGTGCGGAGGGCTACAAGTAGTTCAAGTTTTTCTGCAGATGTTTTCTGCTCATCAATGTCAGTGAACACGCCGATCCATTTGAACACGTTGCCTTCAGCATTCCTGATCGGCTCCCCGCTCACGGCATGCCACCTGTATTCACCATTCCGGTTTTTCAGCCTGGCTTCATCCCTGAATGCTTGCCTGGTAGTAAGACTTTCCCTCCATAGTGAACCTATTCTTTCACGATCATCCGGATGTAACATTTTATCGAGGATATCATCATCATCCTGTTCCAGTCCGGAATACTCAAACCATCTTCCCGTCTTATATTCACAGTTGCCTTTTTCATCCGCCATCCAAACAAGCTGGGGTATGGATTCCGCAAGAAACCTGAGTTGTTCTTCGCTTTGCCGGATAAGCTGTTCCGCTTCTTTCTGCGATGTGATGTCTGTAATTGTTGCAAGCACCATCATGGTTTCACCATGATCGTCAAGAACCGGATTACAACTGTATACTATCCACTTCGTTTTATCGTTGTTTCTAAATTCTATACGAAATACGTCTTCGCTGGTTTTACCTGTTGCAAAAGCACGTTTTACCGGGGAAGAACTTTCATCCATTTCATTTCCCAGCTTATCGAAAACATTGAAATGCCTTTTCCCGATCTTGTGGAGGGAGGAAATATCTTTGTCAGACATCAGATCTGCCACCCTGTCCACCTTCAGAAACCACGCTGCTTTATCGTTGGCAAAAACGATCTCCTGATTCCGGTTCAATAACATGATCCCTGCCGGAACATTCCTGACGGTCAGTTCCAGTTGCTCTTTCAACTCCAGTAATTCTTTCTGGCTGTTCTTGTTATCCGTTATATCAACACTGATGCCTGTGACTGCTATAGCCTCATCTTTTTCATTGTACCTGAACTGGCCAATGGATTGCACCCAGGAGGTGGCTCCATTGTCTGCTCTTTTGATCCTGTATTGCGCTTCATATAAGGTGTGATGATCCCTGGCATGATCAAGGCTGGCAAATACAATCTTCAGGTCCTCGGCATAAATATTATTGTACCAGTCTTCATACCTGAGATCCGTTTTTTTCCGGTCTAATCCCCATAAGTCTTTGTGCTGGTCAGACCATTCCAGCGAACCCGTGACCAGATCGTGATACCAGGTACCTGCCCGTGCTGAGTCAGTAGCTATTTTAAGGTGGGTTGCCAGTTTTTCATTGGCCTGCTCCACATTCTTCCTGTCAGTGATGTTCTGAATAACAGCAATAGTATGTTTGAAATTTCCCTTGTTATCAAAAACAGGTGTTGCTGTCACCATAACCCACACGATCGCCCCATCTTTCCTGATATATCTTTTTTCTGAAAAATATCTTTTGTCTAACCCATTGATCATGTTCTCGTATCTCTGGAAATCTTCTTCCCTGTCTTCAGGATGAGTAATATCGGAGAACCTGAATTTCTCCAACTCTTCCCGGCTATAACCAGTGAGTTCACAAAAAGCATCATTCACTCTCAACAGCCTGCCGTTTGAATAGGCCTGGGCCATGCCAACAATGGAGGCTTCGAACATGGTACGGAATTCAACTTCAGATAAACGAAGTAATTCCTGTACCTCTTTTTGATGGTGGACATCGGTAGCCGTTCCATACCATCTGATCACTTTTCCGTGTTCATCTTTTTGTGGAAATGCCCTGCTCAGGTACCAGTGAAACTGACCCGCTTTGGTGATGATCCGATGCTCCATTTCATAGACCGTTCCATTTAATACAGCCCTCTGCCATGCTTCCTCAGTCGGTTTCTGATCTTCGGGATGCAAAAGTCCCTTCCATTGCCATTGGCCGCTTGGTAATAGCTCTGCCCCCTGGAACTCACTTATACGGTCGTTATAATAATAAACACTGCCATCTGCCTCAGCAATCCATACCAATTGAGGCATGGCATTGGCTAAACTTGCAAAATTATCGGCAATAGTATTGGCCACAAGAATACCTGACATTATGTTGGTTGAGCTGTAAAAGTTAGCCATTTATCAAACGTCCAGGTAGGCAGGCGTCTAAAAATTTCATCCAGTTTGACGTTTCATATATGATAAAATTAATATGCAACTATTGGCGTTTGAATCTGCTGGCGATCCAGATCACAAATGCGATGAGCAGCACGCCTAATATCACAGCGGACATAAACCCGGCTTTAAAAATTCCCTGTACAAGTTCACAGGAACTGAAGAGGATCAATATGGAAAAGATCGTGAGGTAATAATATCGGTTCATTATCATTTAACTATAAACATTATGCCATACCCCAGTGCCAAAAAAAACTGGATATTTGAAAATAATTACCCATTTGCAATCCCAGGAACTCTACATAATTATTCCCGTTTTTGACCACGATGAACATTTGAAAGAAATCATCCAGACCCTGACGGGGAAGGGCTATAAAAACATCATCGTAGTGAACGATGGATCTGAAAAGGACATTTTTAAGCAGATCAGTGAATTCAATATACACTACCTGCATCACAGGCAGAACCTTGGTCAGGGAGCAGCTTTACAGACCGGGTTTGATTATGCTGCGGGATTAGATGCTGAGTTTGTAGTCACCTTCGATGCAGACGGGCAACATGATCCCAATGACCTCCCGGTGGTGCTCGCTCCGGTGGTGGCTGGCCGCGCAGATGTTTCCCTGGGGTCAAGATTCCTCTCCAGCCAGCCAACAAATATCCCTTTTTCGAAAAAGCTCTTGCTTCAAACTGCAAGATTTTTCAATTTCCTGTTCACAGGTCTAATGCTGACTGATGCACATAATGGCTTAAGGGCGCTCAACAGGAAAGCATTGAATAAGATCAGGATCACCGAAAACAGGATGGCTCACGCAACGGAGATCCTTGTTGAGGCAAAAAAACATCATTTACTGATCGAAGAAGTTCCGGTGACCATACATTATACTGACTATTCAATTAAACATGGCCAATCGTCGTGGAACAGCCTCAGAATTTTCATCGACCTGGTCTTTTATAAACTATTCTCATGAACGGCATACAACTACTCCTTTTGTTCGGCATCTCTGCTCTGGGCCTCTATTATGTGATAAGGCTTCGAAAAACAGTGCTTGACCTGGTGTTATTGATTCTACTGTTGGCCACCTCTGTAACATTTGTCCTCTGGCCCGAACTTACCAACAAGATCGCCCATAGTTTGGGAGTTGGCAGAGGTGCTGACCTGCTCTACTATGTATGCATTTTACTTTTCAGCTTTGCATTACTAAAATTGTATGCAAGAATACGACGGCTGGAACAGGCTTTTACAAACATGATCAGGGAAGATGCACTTAAAAATGCAAAACACCAGGGCAGGGATCAGTAACTCAGCATACCCTGGAAATAATCCAGGATCTTGGTTCTGAAAATATATTCATACCTCACCTGTGTCAGGCTCAGCCTGGCCCTGTCCAGGTTATTCTTCGCAGAAAGATATTCAAATGAATTGATCGCACCCGTATTGAACCGGATCTCATTCGCCCTGAAACTCTCCATATATTCATTGTATTGCTCCTGGAATGCGGTATACCTGTTATAACTGGCCACCATATTTACATAGGCCTGATCAACCTGCTGTTTCAGATTCAGATCGATCTGTTGTTTCTCCAGTTCCGCATTCTTTGCCACCACTTTAGCCTGGTCAACCCTGTATTTGGTTCTAAAATTATTGAATAAGGGTATAGTAGCTCCAACACCAAATGAACTACCAATGTTATTCTTCATCTGATCAAAATACGGGATCCCTTCTGAAGTGAATTGCTGCCTTGGCGTGTAAACTGGCGACTTCACATTATTGACGAGTACATAATTATCTGTCAACACGTCAGTCACTGCACCTGCGATATTCCGGTTTGTGGTGCTCGAATAATTCGAAAACAGATTGCCATATAATCCAATCCTTGGGAAATATGCCCCCCGTTCTACTTTGATTGCTCTTTTTGCACTTTCCACCCTCAGGCCTCCCGCTTTTACCAGGGCAAGTTGATCTGTTGCCTTATTGTAAATATCCTCGGGTGTGCCTGCATACATTTCAGTTGGCATGGGAGCATCATTCCTTTCCAGTGTAAGGTCTTTGCTATAAGGCATGTTCAGTAACTGGCAGAAATTCATCTTCGAGATCTCCAGGCTGTTTCTTGCATTCACTATAGCCACTTTATCATTGGCATACTGGCCTTTCATGTCAGACAGTTGATATTGACCTTTAGCTCCTTCCCTTACCAACACCTCGAGTCTCTCTACCTGGTTTTTTGTTACAGCAGCCTGATTCTCCAGGTTCACTAAAATATCTTCGTTGCTCAGCACCTGCAGATAATTCAGAATAACATTCATGGTAAGTGTTTCTTTATTCTGCTGCAGATCCATTTTTGAAGCTTCCAGGGAGAGGGTGTTCTGTTTAATAAGATTCTGTACCTGCAGGCCATTGAACAATACCCACTGGCTTGTCAAGCCGATATTTGAACCTGTCAATTGCTGATTAACATATACGTTCAGAAACGGATCAATATTTCTACCATTGTTCCAGCCATAATTGAAATCACCGTTCAGGTTAGGAAGCATGTTGGCCCTGGCCTGCTTGCGATTGATATCCGCCGTTTCCACTTTCAGCCCGGCCTGTTTCACCTGGATATTGTTCTTTACCGCAATGTCCACTGCTTCCTGCAGACTCAACCTTCCAACAGTAGTCTGGCCCTTAACACTAACGCAGCTGAAAACTATTGCAACAATTAAAATATGTTTAAATACACTCATGTTCTTGCTTTAAATAATTGCTCCGTCCAGCAGTTCAATGATGCGTGAACCGTAAGACGCATTTTTTTCCGAATGAGTTACCTGTATTATGGTAACACCATCATCATTAAGTTTCCTGAATAATTGCATGATCTCATCACCCTGCTTTGAATTCAGATTACCGGTAGGCTCATCGGCCAGCAGTAATTTTGGATTTGCGATCAGCGCCCTGGCTATACCCACCAGCTGCTGTTG